>CAMBSN010000024.1 GCA_945870505.1 Candidatus Kuenenia stuttgartensis
GCCTGGCAACTCGGCAGCCCTGCCGTCGAGGAGAACGGCGGGTGACCCGCCCGGCCCGGCCTGCCACGTCGTGGCCGCAGTGAGCGGCAGATCGGTCTCCTTGCCAAGGAGGAAAGCGTGGGTCGTCGATCCTGAGCCCTCGGCAAGGGGCAGGTGCACGAGCGGCGTTTCCCGGGGGAGCATCGCGGCGATCGAATCGGGTGTGAAGCCCTTCACCCACGATTCGAACTCGGGTCGGGCGGCCTGCGTGCGCGATTCGACGGCGGCCTTCGCGGCAGGGATCTCGCCTTCGAGCGCCGCGAACCGCAGCCTGTCCTCTGGCGCCGGCACTGTGAGGATCGGCGGCGTGTCCCGGACGTTGCCGTCCATTGCCTTCTGCGTCGTGTTGTTGAAGAAGGCGGCGAGTTCGTAGAACTCGCGCTGCGAGAGCGGATCAAACTTGTGGTCGTGGCAGACGGCACAGCCCGTCGTCAGCCCCATCCAGACGGCCGAGGTGGTCTCGGTGCGATCTCGCGCGTAGAGCACGAGATACTCCTCATCGATCGCCCCCCCTTCGCTCGTCGTGATGTTGCAGCGGTTGAAGCCGCTAGCAATCCGGTTGTCGAGGATCTGATCGGGGGAGACGCTGGGGCCGTGGTCCTGCACGAGGTCGCCCGCCAGTTGCAGGATCGTGAACTGATCGAACGGCAGGTTGCGATTGAAGGCGGCCACCACCCACTGCCGGTAGGTCCACATTTCACGAAAATTATCGTGGTGGATGCCGTGCGTGTCGGCGTATCGGGCGTAGTCGAGCCAGTAGCGGCCGCGATGCTCACCCCACTCGAGGTTCGCGAGCAGTGAGTCGACGAGCCGCTCGTAGGCGTCGGGGGCAGGGTCGGCCACGAAGGCATCGACCACTGCCGGTTCGGGGGGCAGTCCGGTGAGGTCGAGCGCGACCCGTCTGGCGATCGTGCGGCGATCGGCCTCGGGGGCCGGGGCGAGGCCCTCCGCTTCGAGGCGGGCCAGGATGAACCGGTCGATCGGGTTTTTGACCCAGGCCTCGTGCTTCACCGCCGGCGGATCGGGCCGCTTTGGCGGGATGAACGACCAGTGCGGCTCGTACTCCGATCCCTCGGCGATCCACCGCTTGAGGAGTTCCTTCTGCTCGGCTGTGAGCGTCTTCTTGAGGGCCGGCGGCGGCATGACCTCCTCGGGATCGTCCGAGAAGATGCGGTCAAGCATGACGCTTGAATCGGGGTCACCCGGGGCGATGGCTCCCGATTCAACCGCTTCGTCGCGGTGATCGAGCCGCAGATCGGCCTTCCTGCTGGCACTGTCGGCGCCGTGACATGAGAAACAGTTCTCGACCAGGATCGGCCGGATGTCCTTGTTGTAGGACACGTCGCCAGCGACCGAGGGCGCGGCCGCGAAAGCCGCGAGAAGCAGGGCGAGAGTGATCACGGGCCAACGCATGCAAACTCCTCGTTGCTGACACGCCTCGACCGGGGCCGGGACATTCTGCAAGTGCGAACCAAGGAATCGGCGTTGCGCTCCGCCGTTCACCCAACGTCCTTTAGTTTAGCACTCGTTTTTTGTCGCAACAACGCGCCTTCTGTGGGCGTTTCGACGACTGTTTTTCGGCAGGGGCGTAGACTTCGCGGACTAAAAAACCAGACCTGTGAGGGGTTTCCCGATGCGAGCGACGAATGTGTTCCCACGTGCGGTTCGACTCGTCGCCGTCTCGTGTTGCCTCGCCATCACCGGAGGACTGACCGTGCCGCGTCACGAACTTCGTGCCGATGAGGTGCCTTCCGGCCCCCGGGCCGAGGCCTGGAAACGGGTCGAAGGGGCCCTGGATGAGGGGAAGCCCAAGTCGGCTGCCGAGGCCCTCGCGGGCGTCGAGCAGGCGGCCGTGGCCGACAAGGCATGGGCCGAGGTGGCCCGGGCGATTGCCACGCGGATCCTCGCCGAGACCGGCGATCGCGCCCCCGACGACCCCGAGAGGCTCGTGCGGCTCGCCGCCGCGATCGAGAAGGCGCCGGCCGAGGCGCAAGGCGTGCTCGAGGCGATCCGGGCCAACTGGACGTGGGGCTACTTTCAGATGAACCGCTGGCGGTTCCAGCAGCGGACCGCCGGTGGCGTCGATGTGGCGGACCTCGCGCGGATCAGCGAGTGGGATCTGCCCGCAGTTGTTGCTGAGATCCGCAGCCGATTCGCCGCGTCGATCGAGGGCGGCGAAGGACTGAAGAAGTTCACGGTCGGCGATTGGTCGGCCATCCTCACCAAGGGCACGATGCCCGACGCCTACCGGCCCACCGTCTGGGACGTCGTCGTCCACGATGCGATCGCGTTTGCATCGTCGGGCGAACGCGGCCTCGCCGCGCCGGAGGACGCCTTTGAACTGGAGGCCACGAGTCCGGTCCTCGGCACGGCTGCGGACTTCCGCGCGTGGAATCCGGAGGAGCAGAAGTCGATCACCGATACCGACTCGCCGATCCTGCATGCAGCCCGGCTCTATCGCGAACTGCTCGACTTCCACGCGGCCGACCCCGACCGCACGGCCTTCCTTGCTGCCGACCTCGACCGGATCCTCTGGGCGGCGGGAGTGGCGGTCGATGCCGGCGATGTGACTGTGGCCGATCGCAAGGCCGACTCGCTGGAGTCTTTTCTGTCGCAGGCGGGCGACCACGAGATCGCTGCCCAGGCTGCGCACGCTCTCGCCGAGATTGCCCGCGAGCACGATGACCTCGTCGAGGCCCGGGCCATCGCTGCACAAGGTGTCGAACGGCACCCCGACAGCCCCGGTGGAAAGCTCTGCAGAAACCTGATCACAGAGATCGAGTCGCGGGAACTGGCGCTGGCCACGGAGGAGGCGTGGGCGGCGCCGTGGCCTGCGATCCGCGTGACGTACCGCAACCTCACGAAGGC
This sequence comes from Candidatus Kuenenia stuttgartensis, assembly GCA_945870505.1. Lineage (GTDB taxonomy): Bacteria > Planctomycetota > Planctomycetia > Pirellulales > UBA1268 > QWPN01. Next base: position 2,908 of record CAMBSN010000024.1, read on the forward strand.
GCACCTGCGGCTTGCCAAGGCCGACTGGCCGGCGCGGCTCAAGGCGGGCAAGCCAAACCCGGCGTGGCTCGACGACGCCGACCGCGCGGCGATCCTCGCGCTCCCCGCAGTGAAGACGGCGGCTATCGACCTGCCGGCTACCCCCGATTACCGGTCGCGGCACCACGACGTGCCCGTCACGGTGTTCGAGCCAGAGTCGCTCGATCCGGGGGCGTACTGGGTGATCGCCAGCCACGATCCCAGCTTCAGTGACAAGAACAATGTGGTTCATGCCACGCTCGTGTGGGTGACGCGACTGGCGATCGTGTCATCGCACGGCCGGCGGGCGGCGGCTCTCGCGGGCCACGTGGTCGACATCGCGTCGGGCGAACCGGTGGCCGGGGCGACAGTGAAGGCATTTGTTCGCCAGCAGCGGGTGGATCCGGCCGGGTTTGTCGAGCGGGGTTCGGCCACGACCGACGCCGACGGTCGCTACGAACTCGACGCTGAGCAGGGGAGGGAACTGCTCCTCGTCGCGACGGCGACGATCGCCGGGAAGTCCCATTCGGTGCCGACCGATTCGCTGCACGTCTGGCAGCAGGATCAGGAGAGCCGCGGCACGTCGATCGTGCTCGTCACCGACCGTGGCATCCACCGGCCTGGCCAGACCGTGTTCTACAAGGGGATCGCCGGCTCGTTCGACCACGACCGCCGCGACTATCGCGCGCTCCAGAAGCGGCCGATCACGGTCACGCTCCGCGACGCCAACGGCCGCGAGGTTGCGAAAGCCGAGCACGCGACGAACGACGTGGGCTCCTTTCACGGCTCGTTTCCGATTCCCACCGGGGCGCTGCCGGGCCAGTGGATGCTGCTCGCTGAGACGCAGGGTTTCAATGGCGGTGTTGCTGTGCGCGTCGAGGAATACAAGCGGCCGAAGTTCCAGGTGGAACTTGCGGTGCCGAAAGACGCGGTGCGGCTCGGCGAGGCGGTCGCCGTGCCGGGCAAGGCCACGACCTACACGGGGCTCCCCGTGGCTGGCGCGAAGGTCGCATGGCGGGTCGAGCGGCGGATGAGGCTGCCGTTCTGGTGCCGCTGGTGCTTTCCGTGGCTGGCTTTCGGCGACGAGGGACGAAAGATCGCCCGGGGCACCGAGGTAACCGGTGCCGATGGCTCGTTCACGATTCGATTTCCCGTGCTCCCTGACAAGAGCGTGCCGAAGGCGGCGCTGCCCGTGTTCACCTACGAGGTGGTGGCCGACGTCACCGATACAAGCGGCGAGACACGGAGCGACGAGCGGACCGTCGCGGCGGGCTACGCCGATGTCGAGGCCGCGATCGAGCGAAGTGACTGGCAGGCTGTGGCGGCCGGCGTGAAGGACGACCGCGGTCGGCCAGCAGCCACTGTGAAACTCACGCTCGCCACCACGTCGCTCGATCGCGAGCCGCGGGGGGCGACGGGCACACTGGCGATCCACACCCTCGTGCAGCCAGCCGAGGTCGATCGCGGCGCGTTTGATAACCAGTCGCCGCCGCCGCTGCCACGGCCGTTTGGCACGGTGCGGAAGGCGAAGGCTGCGGCGTCCGTCGGGGGTGCACGCCCACAACCCACGCCAAAACCCGCCGATCCCGACACCTGGGAACTCGGTGAGGCCGTGGTGAGCCGCGCGGCGACAACCGACCCGCAGACCGGCAAGGTCGAGATCACGGCGCCGCTACCGACGGGCATCTACCGGGCGGTGTTCACGGTTCCCGGCCAGGGAGGCGCGCCGGATGTCCGCACGGAATCAACGTTGAGCGTGATCGACCCGGCGGCCGACCGCTATCCGGTGAAGCGACCGTTTGCGATGGCCGCCGAAACCGATTCCGTCGAGGCCGGCCGCGAGTTTCAGGCGATCGTGGGCACGGGCTACAACCGCGGCCGCGCGCTCGTGGAGGTGTCGCGGGCGGGCCGCGTGTTGAAGAGATTCTGGACGGAGCCGGGTCGAACCCAGTGGCCCGTGAGCGTTGCGGTAGCCGACGAGGATCGCGGCGGGTTTACGGTGACCGCGTGGCTGGTTCGCGACGGTCGGCTGCACCGCGAGCAGAAGACGGTTCAGGTGCCGTGGACGAACAAAAAGTTTGCCGTCAGCTGGGAGCGGTTCACACGGAAGCTCGAGCCTGCGGCGAAGGAGGTCTGGCGGGCCACGATCACGACCATGGCCGATCCGCTCACCGGCCCCGAGGCGCCGGCGGTAGCCGAGTTTCTTGCGCTGCTCTATGACCAGTCGCTCGACGCGCTTGCCGAGCACCAGTGGCCGAGCGCGGGGCTCCTGGGACTTTTCCGGAGCGAGTGGGGCGCGGCCGATGTGGCGTTTACCAACGGGCCCAACCAGTTCAATGGCATTCTCGGTACCTGGGACGAGGCCCTCGAGGCCGCGGAGATGACATACCGCGAACTCCGCGACCCGTTTGGCCCGCCACAGCATGGCCAAAAGTTTTTTGGTGGCAGAGGAGTCGGGCGGTTCCTGTCGCGGCGGATGGCCAGGGGCCAGGTGGCGATGATGATGGACGATGGAGTTCCGATGTCGGCCGCAGCCGCGCCGATGGAGCGAGAGATGATGGCCAAGGCTCCCGCTCGAAATGGCGAGGCCAGTCATGGCGACGACGGCCGGAGCACGAGCACCGCTACCCCGCCGCCGCCCCGCACGAACCTCGCCGAGACGGCCTTCTTTCTGCCGACACTCGTGTCGGGTTCCGACGGCATTGTGACGATCGAGTTCACGCTCCCCGACACGCTCACCACGTGGCAGTTCAAGGGTCTGGCCCACGACGCCGATTTGCGGAGCGGCATCCTCGTCGATCAATGCGTGTCTACGAAAGACCTGATGGTTGAGCCACTCGTGCCGCGGTTTCTCCGCGAGGGCGATGTCGTGCAGATTCCGGTGAAGGTGAGCAACACCTCCACCGGCCGGTTCGCGGGCGACGTGAGCTTCGCGCTGGCCGATGCGCGAACGGGCGACTCCCGAGACGCGCTGATCGAAGGGTCACGACAGCAATCCTTCGACCTCGCGGCTGGCGAATCGAAGCCAGTGGTCTTCACGGTGAAGGTGGCCGATGGCACCGACGTGCTCCGATACACGGCGACGGGCGTCACGACCTCCTCGGCGAAGCGGGCCGCCGATGGCGAGGAGGCTCTCGTGGTCGTGCTGCCGCGACGGGTGCCGGTGATCGAGACGGTGCCGATCACGATCCGCGGCCCGGGCGAGCGGCGCGTAAAGCTTGACCGGCTACTTGAATCAGCGGGCACGGAGATCAGGAGCGAGTCGTTCGTCGTGCAGGCAGCGTCGAACCCGGCGTGGTATGGCGTGCTCGCCCTGCCCTGCTTGATGGAGGAGAACGACGAGAGCATCGAGACGCTTTTCGCCAGGCTCTATGCCAACGCCTACGCCCGCCACGTGGCCACGGCCGACCCGCAGATCGCGAAGATCTTTGAGCAGTGGAAGGGCACCGACGCCCTGGAGAGTCCGCTCGAGAAGAACACCGACCTCGTGAAGACGCTGCTCGCGGAAACGCCGTGGGTGCGCGACGCGGTGGATGAGCGGGAGGCCCGGGCCCGGATTGGGCTGCTCTTCGACCCCACGCGGGCCGAGAACGAGGTGCGGGCGGCCTTTGAACGGCTGGAGTCGGTTCGCAACGCCGACGGAGGCTGGCCCTGGTTCCCGGGCGGACGGTCGTGCGACCCCGTCACGCTCGCGATCATCACTGGCTTCGGCCGTCTGCGAGCCAATGGCGTGGCGATCGACGTGCAGCCCGCAGTGGCGGCGCTGCCCTGGCTCGACGGCCGGCTTATTGAGGAGAAACAGCGGGCGGAAAAGATCGACGACCCGGTGCTCACGCCCACGGGCGCCTACGCCCTCTTCGCGAGGAGTTTCTTCAAGGAAGACGCGCCCCCCGACGGGGCGGCGGCCGAGGCGATCCGCTGGGGCCTCGACGTGGCCCGGAAGACCTGGATGAAGCTTGGCCGGCGGTCGCAGGGGCACGTGGCCCTTGCGCTGCATCGCGCGGGTGATCGCGACACGGCCCGTTCCATCATCGACAGCCTGAAGCAGCGGGCGGTGGACGCCGACGTGAAGCCAGGCACGGAGAAGGATTCGTGGCAGGGGATGTGGTGGCGGGACCAGCATCCGGCCTGGTGGAACTGGGCCTCCGCGCCGATCGAGACGCAGAGCGTGATGATCGAGGCCTTCGACGAAATCGCCGCCGACGCCGATACCGTGGAGGCGATGAAGGCGTGGCTCTTGTCGCAGAAGCGGACGAGCCGCTGGCCTGGCAGCATGGCGACGGCCGACGCCGTGGGTGTGTTGCTCGGTCGTGGGAAGGAACTGCTCGGATCGAGTGAACTCGTCACCGTGACGGTGGGTGGCAACGATGTGAAGCCCCCGAAGGTGGAGGCCGGCACGGGATTCTTCGAAGAACGGTTTGTCCGTCGGGAGATCGTGCCTGCCATGGGCGAGGTGGTCCTGAAAAAGCCCGACGCGGGACTGGCCTGGGGGGGCGTCCACTGGCAGTACCTGGACGACATCGCGAACGTGCCGGCGGCGGGCCGAGAGGAACTCGCGATCGAGAAGCAGCTCTTCGTGAAGCGGTTCACGAAGGCAGGGCCGGTGCTCGAGCCGGCGACGGTCGTCGAGCCGGGTGACGAACTGGTCGTGCGGCTGGTCGTGACGAGCGACCGCGACTACGAGTACCTGGAACTCGCCGACCACCGTCCGAGTCTCACGGAGCCCGTGGACGTGCTCTCCGGCTGGCGGTTTGGCGACGGCGCGGCCTGGTATCTCGCCGTCCGCGACGCGAGCACGCAGTTCTTCTTCGAGCGGCTGCCCCGGGGCACGCACGTCTTCGAGTATTCGCTGCGGGCGGCCCACCGGGGCTCGGCGTCGAGCGGCTTCGCCACGATCCGCAGTCGCTACGCCCCCGAGTTCTCCGCCCACTCCGCCGCGGTGCCGCTGGAGGTGAAGTGACGGGGAGGCTGGTATCCTGCTCTCCATGGCGAACCTGCCCGACAACCCAATATCACTTGCCAACGAGCTCGCCCGGGAACGGAACCGTGAGGCGGCCGATCGGACGCTCCTGGCCTGGATCCGGACGAGCCTGGCGCTGATCAGCTTCGGGTTCGGCATCGAGCGGCTCGGGCAGGCGGCGATTGAACTCGACGGAAAACTCGCCGGCTTCTCCGCGATCCGAACGCGGATCGGCGGGGCCGTGCTGGTGGCGCTGGGTGTCGCCGCCACGCTGGCGGGGATGTGGGAGCACCGGCGTATGCTTCAGGCGATTGCCAGCGATGATTACCGCTACGCCGACCGGCCGCCGATCGCCCGCTACATGGCAATCGCCTTGGTGGCGGTGGGGCTGGCGGCGCTGGTGCTGATCCTGACCGGACTGTAAGAGCAAGAGGAGGAGCGATGGAAACGGGCACGGGTGAGGCGACAGCGTCAGGGAAAACCATTCGGCCGCTCGATGCGTTCGAGCGCCGGGTGCTCGGCGTGCTCATTGAGAAGGCCAAGACGACTCCCGATCAGTATCCGCTGTCGCTCAATGGCGTGGTCACCGGCTGCAACCAGAAGAGCAACCGTGATCCTGTGATGACGGTTGACGAGGAGCAGGTGACGCGGGCGCTCGAAGGGCTGCGGAAGTGCGGCGCGGCATCCGAGGTATTTGGCAGCGGGAAGCTGCCCCGCTACCGCCACCTTGCCTACGAGTGGCTCGGCGTCGGTAAGGAGGAGTTGGGGATCATGGGTGAACTCCTGCTCCGTGGCGAGCAGACGGAGGGCGATCTGCGGGGCCGCGCCAGCCGGATGGACCCGATCCCCGACCTCGACACGCTCCGCGTCCATCTCGACCGGCTGGCAGAGCGGGGCCTGGTGATTTGGCTGTCGCCACCCGGCCGCGGTCGGATGCTCACACACGGCCTCCTGCCGGAGGAGAAGCTCGAGAAGGTGCGGCGTGAACTCGGCCTGGCGATGGCGGCTGCGGCTCACGCGGCGCCGGCGCCGGAATGCCACCAGGAGGAAGGCGACGGTGATGAGCCCGCGCCGGCGAGGCAGTCGTCGGCGCCGGCATCGGCCGTCGGTCACCTCGAGTCGCGGATCGCCGACCTCGAACGCGAGGTGGCCGCGCTGCACGCGCGGCTCAAGGCGATTGAAGACGCGCTCGGCTGATGGTTTCCTGTAGCGTAGGTTTTCAACCTGCGCTGCACCACGCTGGCTGCGCTTCGGCACAGGTTGCCAACCTGTGCTACGTGGTTCCTTGTAGCGTAGGTTTTCAACCTGCGCTGCACCACGCCGGATGCCGCTTCAGCGCAGGTTGAAAACCTACGCTACGTCCGGAGATGGGGCATGGGCAGCCCCGAGCCGCTCACTCGTGCTTGCCGAGCCACTTCTCGAGGATTCGCTCGCGCGTGCCGTCTTCCCGCATCCGCAGGATCGCGGTGTTGAGCTCCTCGCGGAGCGGGCTGCCGTTGGGCAAGGCGATGCCGAAGTCGAACGACTCGAAGATCGGTCCGACGACTGTCAGGCCGTCGCTGCCCATCTGCTTGATCACGAACATCAGCGACTCATTCTCGCCCACCACTGCCTCGACCATGCCGAGCGAGAGCGCCTCGAGCGCGTCGTGGACGGTTGCATACTCCCGGACGATGCCTCCCCGCTGCGTTGCGCAGGTGGCCGCGACGGAGGCCGTCTGGCAGCCGACGGTCCGGCCCGCCAGGTCGCGCGGGCCGTGGATGACGCCCGTGACCTGCTCGGCCGTCATCGTGGCGGTGAGGACGCTCGTGAACGCCGCCAGTAGGCCGATGCCCCCGACCATCCACGCGAAGGCGATGAGCCGCCCCACCGGGCCGTCGACGTGCTTGTCGTCGCACCCACCGGTCACAATCGTCGAGGCGATCCACCACATCGACTCGATCACACCCCGAGGATACTCCGGCGGAAACGACCCCGGGTTGTGGGACCGCTCGGCCCACCAGAGCAGATGCCCCGAGAGCAGTGCCAGCGCGAGCACGACTCCCGCGAGCGCCAGCAACTTCCAGGAGAGCAGCGAGCGGATCGCCGCCAAAAAGCCGGTGTCGTTTTTCTGCCGCACGGCCAGCCGGAGGCCCGAGTGAAAGACGGAATGCGTGAGGTCGAAGATTCGTTCCCGCTCCTCGGTGATCGCCAGCGGGCCCAACGAGACGTCCACGTCTCCATCCTTGACCACCGTCATGAGTTCCATGAACGTCCCTTTGCGGACGTACTCGGTGGTGAGGCCAAGCCGCCGGGCGAGTTCCTCCCAGATGTCGATCATGGCGCCGAAGGGCTTGTCCCCAGAGAACTCGACGGCCGTGGCGATTGGGGCAACCGCCACCTGCAGTCGCTTGCCGGCCAGGGGACGTGCTTCCACCATCGCTTCGGGATCAGCCGCGCTGCCGATGCCGGTGCCGCTGCAGGCCACGCAGACAACCGCCAGCCCGATCCAACGGAGTGCTGTCGATAACGCGCCCATCACGTGACGTGTGTTTCCAGGTGGCTTTTCTGTCGGGCGAGGGCCAGCAGTGCGGCCCCGATGACGAGACATCCTAACGCAGTTCCGACTGCCCAAGGAGGCAGGCCCAGCGTGGAGATGTTCAGGGAGTCGAGTTCCTCCGGCGAGGCGGCCGCGACCAGCAGCACAGGCGTCGCATTGTGGACGGCATGAGCGACGATGGCCGGCAGGATGCTCCCGGTCGCCAGCACGAGCCCGCCGAGGACGAGCCCCATCACGAACGTCTGGGGCATCCGCTCGGGGAGCAGGTGAAAGGCCGCGAAGGCCGCGGCCTGGGCGACGACCGCGATCGCGGCGCGTCGTCTCGTGGGCCGCGATCCGACGAAGGCCGACAGGACCCAGCCGCGAAAGAAGAGTTCCTCGCAGACTGCGGGCATCACGGCGAGGGCCAGCACGGTGGCCCAGGTCGGGCTACGCTGGATCAGGTCGACGATCTGGTCGGCGAATCGCCGGGCCTCGGGAGAAACCTCGCCCCGCCAGGCGGCGAGCGCCACGGCAGCGCCGACGACGAACAGCCCGCCACCGAGGAGAGCGGCCCCGGCGAGTGCGGCTCCCGCCCGAGGCCATGAGCCGCCGGGCAGGCGGATCGCAAACGTGTGGCGGGCATCGACCCGCTGCCACCAGGCGACTGCCAGAAGCGGCAGGAGCACGGCCACGGCCTGCTGGACGATCAGCGCCGGAACGAACTCGCCGGGCGCGAGTCCCTGGGCGTACCAGAGCGCCGCGAGTCCCACGACCACGGCGCCACATCCCTGCCAGACGGTCGGCACGACACGGTGGGGCGGCCGCCGGAATCCCCGCGTCGCCTCCTCGGGGCCTCGGAAGAGGATCTCCTCATTGGCCACGATCTGCGCCGTGACGGCGAGGAGCAGCCAGGTGAGCGCGAGCGACGAGACGACGGAGATCGCGAGAGCGACGGGAAGTTCCATGCTGGATTGCGGGGATGCAGCGTCCACGGTTTGACGAACATGGCCCCAGCCTCCGAAAGTCGAGAGCATCGATTTCGCCACCGCGACGTGGCCGGCGAAGGGCACGGCCGGCAGCCAGCGACGGCCCTCCACGCCTGGGACGAGGGCCACACCCGCAAGCGCAGCGATCAGCATCACCACGGGTGTGAGCGTGTTTTGGGCCTCCTTAGCGCTCTTGGCCGCCGCCGTGACCGTCAGGCACAGGGCCGACGCGACCGCAGCGAGGCCCGCATAGGCGATGAGCGTGAGCAGCCCGCAGGCGGCGAGGTCGCCCGCCCGCAGACCAGAGGCAAATCCACCAGGGAGAAAGCGACCGAGCACCGTCGAGGTCAGCGCGATCGAGATCGCGTTGGCTGCGAGCGTGGCGAGGGTCACCGCGAACACCGCCAGGAACTTTCCCGTTACGACGTCGAACATCGGGCACGGGGCGATGAGTAATGTCTCGATTGTGCCCCGTTCCTTCTCGCCGGCGATGGCGTCGATCGCCGGGTAGAAGGCCCCGGTCGCGGTGAGCAGGGCGAGGAGCACGAGCACTGCCGCCGTGGCTGCCGGAAGGATTTCGCGGACGGCTGCCGCCGAGCCTTGCGGCACGTCGCCGGTGAAGGTGACCCGCAGCGGCTCCATCAGGCTCGCTGGCAGGCCGGCGCGGCGCAGACGAGTAAGGCGGGCCTCGTCAGCGAGGCCCCGCATCACGACGAGCACGTTCTCCTTCACCCGGCGATCGGATGGCCGGACGGTCGAGAGCCGTACGTCGAGCGGCAGGGTGCCGGCGCCGTCGAGCTTCGACAGGCTGCCACTGGGAACGTCGATCCAGGCATCGGCGGCCCCCTCGTCAATCAGCGATTGGGCCGACTGCGGATCGACCACCCGCGCGGTGATGGTCTCAGGCCAGCCCCCAGGCTTTCCTTCCTCGCATTCGGCCAGCATGCCGATCCGGATCGCGAGCAGCTCTGCGTTGGTGCCGGAGAAGACGAAGTCGAGCCGCTGCGACTCGGCCCGACGGTCGAGTTCGAAGATCGCCGTACGGATGCCCAGCGTGCTGGAGAGCGCCAGCAGCGGATACATCGCCATCGGCATCACGAGCGTGATAAACAGCGCCCGCCGGTCGCGGATGAACTCGAGCAGATCACGGCGGGCGATCGCCAGCCGGGCAGGCCACCCGCCGGTTGGATGCGGTGATCTCACGCGGCACCTCCGCCGATCGTGGCGAAGAAGGCTTCCTCGAGTCCTCCGGGCCGCCCGGCGACGAGTTCCGCCCGGCTGCCTGCGGCGACGATCCGGCCGGCATCGATGATCACGAACCGGTCGCAGCGATGCTCGATCTCATGGAGGCGGTGGGTTGAGACGAGGATCGTGCGGCCTTCGGCCCGGAGGCTCTGCAGCATGGCGAACAGGTCGCGAGCACCGACCACGTCGAGGGTGCTGGTCGGCTCGTCGAGGACGAGTGCCGGTGGGTCGTGGACGAGCGCCCGCGCCAGCGAGACCCTCTGCCGCTGGCCTGACGAGAGGCGGCCGCAGGGCCGGTCGAGAAAGCCTTCAAGGTCAAGCGATGTGGTCAGCGACGCGATCCGGTCGGCGAGGAGTTGTCTGTCGATGCCATGCAGGCGGCCGAACGAATCGAGAACCTCATGGGGTGAGAGCCGGTCGGGAACGCCAGTCGTTGCCGACACGTAGCCAAGGCTGCGGCGCACGCCGATGGGGTCGGTGCGGACGTCATAGCCCGCGACCCGCGCCATTCCCGACGTCGGCGTCAGAAGCGTCGCCACGATCCTCATCGTGGTGGTCTTTCCGGCGCCGTTTCCGCCGAGCAGGCCGACCATCTCGCCGTCGGCCACATCAAACGAGACGCCGTCCACGGCCCGCACGGTCTTCCCGCCGCCCGCGCGATATTCCTTCACGAGATCACGGACCTCGATCATCGGCGGCCTCGCGCCGCCCGCGGGAAAATCACTGCTCCATGACCTCGGCTTCCTTCGTTCTCGCGAGGTCGCCGACACTTCCCTCGTACTTCTTCGTCAGTTCCTGAACGTCTTCCTTGCAGCGGTCGCAATCGTCTTCCGTGAGATCGCCGTCGCCCTTCTCGGTGTCGGCCGCCTTGTTGGCATCGCGGCGGACATTGCGGATCGCGACCTTCGCTTCCTCGGCGAGGTCGCGGATCCGGGCCGACATCTTCTTGCGGACGTCGGCCGAGAGAGGGGGGATCACGATCCGGATCAGGCGACCGTCGCTCTGGGGGTTGAGGCTCAGGTCGCTCGCCTGGATGGCCTTCTCGATGTCTTTGATCGTGGTGGGATCAAAGGGCCGGACGACGATCTGGTTGGGCTCGGGGGCACCGACGCTCGCCAGCGCCTTGATCGGCGTGGGGGAGCCGTAGACCTCGACGCGGAGGGTGTCGACGAGGCCGGGGTTGGCCCTGCCGGTGCGGATTCCGGTGAGGGAGTGGCGGAACACGTCGACCGCCTTCTCCATGCGTTCTTCGGCGTCGAGCAGAATGTCGTCGAGCGGCATCAGCGGAGCTCCTGGGTTCGCGGATGATCGGAGTATACGCGGTTCGTATACGGCTCACACTTGAGCCGGAACTGCCCGTGAGGCTCGGGGCTGCCCACGCCCGTCGCCGGCCGCTTGCTGCGGCCCTCCGGGGCCTTCGCTCGCTCGATGCTGACTTCGCTCCGCCATCCATGGCTCCGCTCGTCAGCAACGCCGGCTCCCGGGCACGGGCAGCCCCTCGCTGCGACCTCTCGAAGTAACACAGGTTTTTAACCTGTGTGTCTCCCCGGTCTCCGTAGCGCAGGTTGTCAACCTGTGTGTCTCCCCGGTCCTCGATGGCCTCGGGCTACCACGCCCTGGCTTCCGGTGTGGGCCGCTACCGCCGCTGGCCGATGATCGTGCCAATTTTCTCGCCCGCGACCGCCCGCTCGATGGTGCCTTCGCGGCGGTAGTTGAATACCAAAATCGGCATCCCGTGCTCCATGCACTGCGAGATCGCGGTGCCGTCCATGACCCGCAGGTTCTGCTGGAGTACCTGTTGGTAGGTGAGCTCGTTGTAGAGGACGGCGTGGGGATTCTTTTCGGGGTCGTCGGAGTAGACACCGTCCACCCGGGTGGCCTTCATGAGGATGTCGGCGCCGAGTTCGAGGGCCCGCTGGGCGGCGGCGGTGTCGGTGGTCACGAACGGGCTGCCAGTGCCCGCCGCAAGGATCACGATTCGCCCCTTCTCGAGGTGGCGGCGAGCGCGGCGGCGGATGTAGGGCTCGGCCACCCCGTCCATGCGGATGGCGGTCATCAGCCGGGTCTGAGCGCCAAGGCTTTCGAGCGCGTCTTGAAGGGCCAGGCCGTTGATCACCGTGGCGAGCATGCCCATGTAGTGGGCCGTCGCCTCCTGGATCGCGGTGTTGCCCGCGGTGAACGAGCCGCCGCGAAGGATGTTGCCGCCGCCGATGACGATGGCAAGCTGGACACCCTTCGACGCCGCCTGCACCGTCTGGCGGGCGATGTGGACGACTTCGTCCATCGAGATGCCCCGCTCTCCCTGCCGGGCGAAGCTTTCGCCGGAGAGCTTAAGGAGCACACGTTTGTACGATGCCGTATCCATCAGGGGTCCAAAAGCCCGCGTCGAATCTCAGGCCGGTCCGGTTCCCGAAGGCCCGGGAACCTTCAGCAGCCGCAGGTCCGCTGCAACGGGCGAGACGGGGTTCGCCTCCTCAACCACCCAACTTCCAGTTCTCCACCGACTTCACCTCGAGGCCCGCCGCCTTCGCCAACTGGCCGACGGTTTGCTTGTCGTCTTTCACGAACGGCTGCTCGAGGAGCACGCACTGACTGAAGAAGTTCCGCAGGCGGCCCTCGATCATCTTGGCGATGATGTTCTCCGGCTTGCCCTCCTTGCGGGCGGCCTCTGAAAGGATCTCGCGCTCCTTGTCAACGATCACCGGATCAAGATCCTCCTTGCGGATCGCCTGGGGAGCGAGGGCCACGACGTGCATGGCAATGTCCTTCGCCACCTCGGCCGCCTGGGGGCCTGAGACATTGCCCGTGATCTCGATCAGCGCGGCCTTCGAGCCGTCGTGGTGGGCATAGCCGCCGCAGGCACCGTCGATCCGCTTGATACGCGACAGTTCGAATACCTCGCGCATGCGATTGAAGAGTTCGTTCTTCAGTTCGCCAAGCGTGTGTGTGGGGTTGGAGGTGCTCTTCTGCGCCAGCAGGTCGTCCGGCGTGGCGGCACCCGGCCCGAGGGCGAGGGTCTTGGCGATGTCGTTGGCCAGATCCTTGAAATCCTGGCTGCCGGACACGGGCGGGCTCTCGCACTTGAACTCGATGATGGTGCCCACGCCCTTAGCGGGGTCGGAATACACGGCAAGGCGGCCACAGGAGGTCTCGCGGTCGGCCCGCATCGACTGGGTCTTGATGCCCTGTTTCCTCAGCCATTCGACGGCCTCGTCGGTGTTGCCGCCGCACTCCTGAAGCGCCTTCTTGCACTCCATCATCGGCAGGCCGGTCTTCTCTCTCAGAGCCATCACGGCGGCGGCGGTGATCTCAGCCATCGAAGAATCTCCTGAACGAGGCTCGGGAATGAAAGATGTTGCTACCAATGGCGTCCGCCACTGCTGGCGGGCCGCACGCTGGGGGTCGATAGGTCGAAACCGATCGGCAGCCAGGGATGATCGAAGGCTGGTTAGGCCTTGGGCTTCTGCGGGACCGACCGCTTGGCCACCATGGGCCTGGCCTTGGGCTTTGGCTTGCCCTCGCCCTCGCCTTCCGCGCCCTCGGCCGATACCTGGGCTTCGGTCGCGGAATGCGACTTGCCCTCGAGGATCGCGTCGGCCAGTCGGGCGGCGACCAACTCGATCGAGCGGATCGAGTCGTCGTTGCCCGGGATCGGCAGGTCGACCATGTCGGGATCGCAGTCGGTGTCGATCAGCGAAACGGTGGTGATGCCCATCTTGCGGGCCTCGTTCACCGCGTTTTTCTCCTTCTTCGGATCGAACACGACGAGGCACTCTGGGAGGCGGGACAAGGTGCGGATGCCACCCAAGTTGCGAAGCATCTTGCGGTGCTCGCGGCGGAGCGATGACTGCATCTTCTTCGAGTAGGACCCGAAAGCCTCGGACGGGATCAGCGTCTCGAGTTCCTCGAGGCGGGCGAGCCGGTTGCGGATAGTGCGGAAGTTGGTGAGTGTGCCGCCGAGCCAGCGGTCGCTCACGTACGGCATGCCGCAGCGGGCTGCCTCGCGGGCCACCGCCTCGGCTCCCTGCCGCTTTGTGCCCACGAAGAGAATCAGGCTGCCGGTCGACGACACCTGCTTGAGGTACTTCTTGGCACGGAGGAGTCCGCGGATCGTTTCGCGGACGTCGATGATGTGGATGAGGTTCCGACGGCCGTGGATGTAGGGCCGCATCTTCGGGTTCCATCGGCTGGCACGGTGGCCGAAGTGGACGCCGGCTTCAATCAGTTCCTGGGCCAAGACGTTCGACACGCTTACACGCTCGCTGGGGTCGCGGGGACGAAAACAGGGTATGGGGGCCGCACGGTGCGGAGCATCGCAAACTATCGGCTTTTTTCGGGCCATGTCAACGTGCCTCGGTGGGCAGCGGCCGACAGGGGGGCCGGGGCCCCTGTCAGGCCCCTGCGGACGGGCCAAGGCTTGAATGCCTGGGTTTGGGCTTACTAGACTCCGCCCTGCCCCGCAGCGACGGCCTGTCCGCCGACCCGCCTGCCCGTCCCGGCCCGGAATCCGTTGCGAGCCCCCCATGCGTCACGTCCTTTCCGCCACCGTTCAAAACGTGCCCGGTGTGCTTGCCCACGTGTCGGGCATGCTGGCCTCGCGGGGCTACAACATCGACAGCCTTGCCGTTGGCGAGACAGAAGATCCGCGTTTCTCGCGGATGACGTTCGTGCTCCGCGGCGACGATCGCGTTCTCGATCAGGTTCGCCGACAGCTCGAAAAGATCGTCACGGTCGTCCGGGTGGACGACATCAGCAGCCGCAACTACGTGGAGCGGGATCTGATGCTCATCAAGATCGCGGCCGTGCCCGGTCCCGACCGCACCGAGGTCAAAGAACTTGCTGAGATCTTCCGCGGCCGGATCGTCGACATCGCCGCCGACAGCGTGATCGTCGAGATCTCTGGCACCGAGAAGAAGCTCGAGGGCTTCATCGAACTGATGCGTCCCAAGGGCATTCTGGAGCTCGTCCGCACCGGTCGGATCGCCATGGTGCGGGGGAGCAGTCCGACCCGCGAACTCACCGAGGCCGCTGACGGCGCCCGCGCCGCCGACGCGGCCCCGGGCGAGTCGCTCGCCTGACAATCGTCCCGCGTCACGAATCCCCGTTTCTCGTCCCCGAACCTGTTCGAATCACCAACTCCGGAGCGATCCCTTGGCCGCCACGATCTACTACGACGCCGACGCCGACCTCAAGGCCCTCGAGGGCAAGACCATCGCCATCATCGGCTATGGCTCGCAGGGCCACGCCCAGGCACAGAACCTCCGCGACAGCGGACTGAAGGTGGTCGTCGCCCAGCGTCCGGGCGGCCCCAACTACGACCTTGCTAAGAAGCACGGCTTCGAGCCGATGAGCGTCGAGGATGCCGTCAAGCAGGCCGACCTGATCAACATCCTTCTTCCGGATGAACTTCAGGGCGACGTCTACAAGACCTCCATCAAGCCGCACCTCAAGAAGGGCGCCGTGCTGATGGCCAGCCACGGCTTCAACTTCCACTTCGGCCAGGTCGAGCCGCCGGCGGGCCACGACATCCTGCTCGTCGCCCCCAAGGGCCCCGGTCATCTGGTTCGCAGCGAGTACGTGAAGGGGGGCGGCGTGCCCTGCCTGATCGCGCTGGGCCCCGGTGCTAGCCCCGAGACGAAGAAACTCGGCCTCGCATACGCCAAGGGCATCGGCGGCACGCGTGGCGGCGTGATCGAGACCACGATCGCGGAAGAGACGGAAACCGATCTCTTCGGCGAGCAGGCCGTGCTCTGCGGCGGCGTCTCGGAACTCATCAAGGCGGGCTTCGACACGCTCGTCGAGGCTGGCTACCAGCCGGAGATGGCCTACTTCGAGTGCCTCCACGAGATGAAGCTGATCGTGGATCTCTTCTATCAGGGTGGCCTGGAGTACATGCGGTACAGCGTGTCGAACACGGCCGAGTACGGCGACTACACCCGCGGCAAGCGGATCATCACCGAAGAGACCCGCAAGGAGATGAAGAAGATCCTCGAGGAGATCCGTTCGGGCGAGTTCGCCCGCGATTGGATCCTCGAGAACCGTGGCGGTGCCGCGATGTTCAAGAGCACGCGTCGTCGCGAGCGGGAGCACAAACTCACGGAGACCGGCCGTGGGCTCCGGAAGATGATGAAGTGGATCGAGTCCAAGGAAGTGTGATCCATGACGCCCGAGGAATACGAGGCCCGCAGCCTCTACGAGCAGCTCCAACCCGGTGACGCCGTGGAGGTGATTCACGGCGTTCAGGTCGGGTCGTCCGCCAACTGGACGACGAAGACCACCGGGAAGGTGCTCCGCCGAGAGCGGCGGCGGCATGGGCTGCACTTCCGCCGTAACACCGACGACAAGGTCTACAGCGACGTCCTGATCCTCGCCCGCGACGACGGTGAACTGACGACGGTGACCATCGACGAGTTCACCCGCCTGCGTCGCGTCTAGCTGTCCGTGGAAAAATCCCTCCATGGCCTTTTTCCACTTGGTCGACCTCAGGAAACGCCGAGGGTTTCCCGGGTCGACGCTCGCCGCGTCGTGCGGCGGCAGACTTGTTCCACAGTCTGCGAGGCCGCGTTCGGCAGCACGCTGTCAGCGGTCGGCATCGAGAAGGCGTTTTGCTTCCTTGACCTGCTCAGCGCATTCCGGGTCGTCGGCGAAGGTGTCTTCGACTTGCTCGAGCAAGGCGTGACGCTGCACGCGCGCAATCACGAGTTCCGTGGCATGGGTTGTCGGGTCGTCCACTTGTTTCCGGAGTTCAGCGGCTTGCCGGAGCATCGCTGCTGCCTTCTGGGTGTTCGCGAGTGCCTCACCTCGGGCTTCAGCGAGTTCGTTGTCGACCAGTTTGAGCTGCCGGCGCGCCAACTCACGCCATGCGGCTGGATCCGGGTTGTCGGTCACGTCGCAGGGTGACGCATTCTCGGGTGGCCCATTGTTGCCGGGTGCTGCGATGATGCCACGGAATTCCTTGGCAGCGGCTTCCAGATCTTTCTCCACAAGCCAGAGTCGGAGGCCCTCCAGGTATGAGTCCCGAAGCTTGTCTCCTGCGTTGCGTTTTACCGAGAGCCCGAGTTTGAGTTTCAGGATGCTGCGGCGCGTCTGCTTCTGGAGCCGATCGAGGCCAATCTCGCGGCCGATCTGGCGAAGGCCGGCGGCGCGTGGGTCGGCAGGGAATCGAGCCAGAAAGTCCTCAATCTTGTTGCACGGCGGATACTCGAGGCTCTCTGGTTTCTCGGCGATCTGGATGATCCGTGCGTGTACGGCGTCGGCACTCGGAAAGAACACCTGCTTTCCGACGAACCATCCCGCGGCGAGAACCGAGGCGATAATGGTTAAGGCCGTCGCCGTCATCAGCCAGGAGTTCGGCCAGTGTGCGCGCGATTTTCGTTCACGCTCGATCCAGGCAGCGCGGGCATCGTCTTCGCGGGTGGTGAAGATGGATGGGCCGCCCCTTGATGAGGTATTTGAAGCCTTGGCCTTGGCGGCGTGACCGTCTGATTTGACGGTGTTGCCCGCCGCATCGGTCACGATGGTGGTCGGCAGTCCGTCAGGGACTTCGGGCATTGCGGTGGAAGGGGCAACCTGCTCGCTGGGCTTTGATGCCGCAGACGCAACGTCGGCCAGCATCCGCGCCACGATGGTCGCATTATTCGGCCGTCGGCCCGGAGACTTCTCCAGCAATCGCTCGATGAGATCTGCAAGTGGCTTCGGAACGTCGCGCACGAGCGTGGTGATTCTCGGCGGCTCGCGTGAGCGTTGTGACTCAAGGACCTCTGCGACGGCTCCTTGGAACGGAGGTTTGCCCGCAAGCATGGCAAACATGACGAGTCCGAGGCTGTAGAGGTCGCCGCGGCGATCGACGTGCTGGCTTGCCGCCTGCTCCGGCGCCATGTACTCCGGGGTTCCAACAATGCCGCCAGACCGCGTCAGGCCGGTTTCGCCGAAAAGTTTTGCGATTCCGAAGTCGGCGAGTTTGACATGAAATCCGCCTCCTGCAGCCGGTGGGAAAATGAGATTGGCAGGCTTGAGATCGCGATGCACCACCCCCAGGTCGTGTGCCGATTTGAGAGCGCGGACGATCTCCTGCGCGATGCTTACGGTGTCTCGCCAAGCGAACCGCTTTCCCGAGCGGAGCAGCGCCTCGAGCGTCAGCCCCGGCACATAATCCATGACAAAAAACGGCAGGCCCTCCTCCTCGCCCCAGGCGAGCATCGGCACGATGCACGGATGCCGGAGCCTCTTGAGCGCGTCGATCTCCGACTGGAAGCGCCGACGAATCGTGTCGTCATTGGCGAGGTGGAGAGGCAGAGTTTTGATGGCGACCGTCCGCCCGGTGGCGGGATCGGTCGCCTCATAGACCGTCCCCATCCCGCCTTGCCCGATCAACCGGACAACGCGATACGGACCGAACGTGGAAGGGTGCACGGCATGGATCCCTGACGGGGGGGCATCTCCACCCTTGTTCCGGAGCGATTATGCTAAACGAGACGAATCCGTACGCCAAGCGGTGGGACCAGCGATTCTGCGACCGCGGCATGAGTCCTGGCAGCTGAAAAGAGGGGCCATTCGATGGGCGACGACTACGACAATGGCGGTCACCCACCTCCCGAGATGGAGGATCGCAGTAACTCCGGCTGGCGGCCGGCGGCCGCCGCGCCGTACTCGAAGGAGGACGCGCAGGACTTTCGCCCCATCCTCCGGCCCGCCGTACCGGTGGTCACCGTGCTGGATGACGGCTCGCAGCACGGAGAAGCGGTGCGACTACGAGGCGACACCTTCACGATCGGTCGTACCTCAGGAGATCTGGTTCTTCCCAATGATCAGGCGATCTCGGGGATGCACGCAGAGATTCTGCGGCGACCATGGAAGGGAAGCTTTCAGTGGATGCTTCGCGATATACGCAGCGTCAACGGCACCTTTGTTCGCGCCGCTCGGGCAGTTTTTCACGAGGAGGCGATCGTGATTCTCGGCTCCCGCCGCTTCCGCCTGCGAAACCCGCTGGTGGCTCGCCGCGGAGCCTCTGCCTCGTCGGCCACGCTGCTCGACTCCACGGCACTGCCGCCGACCGTGTGGCCCGTTCTCGTGGAAGCCACGCAGCGAGGGCAAGGCATCGAGGTGCCGCTGCGGAGCGATTCAGTGTCGATCGGCCGCACCGGTGGCGGTGCCGATCTCGAACTCGATGATCCGTTGGTCGCCAATCGTCATGCGCAGCTCGAGCGGCAGCGTGATGGGACGTGGCTGATCGTCGCGGAGACAACCCGCAACGGCGTCTGGGTGTCGATCACTGAAGTGACACTGAAGCCGTACTGCCACTTCCGGTGCGGCGAACAGCTCTTCCGGTTTGAAATCCCCTGATCAGCCGGCGGGGAGCGGCCCGCCTCAGGCCACGCGGGCGATCACGCAGGTGAGATACTCGCCCTCGAGGCAGCTGGCGTTCACCGGATGGTCGGCGGCGGCCCCACGGCTCTCGAGAATCTGGATCGTGCGGCCGGATCGCTGGGCGACGCCGGAGAGCATCTGGTGGAAGTCGTCGCGTGTCACGGAGCCCGAGCAGGAGCAGGTCACGAGGATACCACCCGGCTCCAGGAGGCCGACCGCCAAGCGATTGATGCGATGGTAGGCCCGGAGGGCGTCGTCGACCGTCGCCCGGCTGCGGGCGAACTTGGGTGGATCGAGCACGATCATCCCAAACCGCTCACCCGCCGCGGCCAGCGCATCGAGCTTCTCGAAGGCGTCCACCGCTTCGACGGTGACGTTGGCGGCGCCATTCAGGTCGGCATTGGCCCGCGCCAGGGCCGCCGCCTTCTCGCTCGTGTCGACCGCCAGCACGCTCCGCGCCCCGCCCGACGCGGCGCAGGCCACGGCGAAGCCGCCCGAGTAGCAGAACATGTCGAGCACGCGTCGACCGCGGGCATGGCTGGCGGCCGCCTGGCGGTTGTCTCGTTGGTCGAGGTAGTAGCCCGTCTTCTGCCCCTCGGCGAGGTCGACGCCGAACTTCAGGCCGTGCTCATGCATGAAGATCGGGCCGGCGGGGGCCGTGCCGCGGATCACCCGGTCGGGCATCGCGAGGCCCTCGAGCTTCGCCAGCCCCCGTTCCGCACCCCGCAGCAGGATTCCCTTCGGCGCCAGCGCCGCGGCCAGGGCGTCGCAGATCGTTTCCAGCCGGGTCGCGATCGCCAGCGCCGTCACCTGCACGGCGAGGTAGTCGCCGTAGCGATCCACGATCAGGCCGGAGAGGTCATCCCCTTCGCTGTTCACCAGCCGGGCCGCACCGGCGGGGTCATCGAGGCCAAGGTGGCGACGCAGGGCTATCGCCGAGGTGAGCCGTCCAAGCCAGAAGGCGTCATCGAGCTTCGTCGCCGCATCAAACGCATAGAGCCGGACGCGGATCCGGCTCTGCGAGTTCCAGAGGCCGCGGCCCACGAAGTGCCCGTCGTGGGTGGCCAGATCGACCACGTCGCCGTCGGCCGGGCTGCCTTCGACCTTCGCAACGGCGGAGTCGAGCACCCAGGGATGGCGGCCAAAGAACGGCCGGGCCCGCTTGGGCTTGAGCGCGACGGTCGCCGTGGGAAGGCCCGAGGAAAGGTTCGAGGCGAGTGGAGCGGTGGGGAGGGCGGGAGTCGTCATCCCCCAACTCTACCACCGTGCACGCGGCGAGGCGTCAGGCATGCACGACGTGCTTGGCGGGACCCGGCGTCACATGGGGGGCGGGGATCGCATCGCTGCCCGGGTCGGCGATCACCCGGCGCTTGCCTTCTTTGGCGGCCTTCTTCCGCTCGATCCGCTGCACGCTCCAGGCGAACACGGCGCCCAGCGGGCCGGAGAGAAGCGCCGGCATGAGGACGAGGTTGCCGACCAAGGCAATCGTGAGCATGGCCAGCATCATGTGCCCGAACCGCTGTGTGGGCCCGAACGGCGACAGCGAAAACACCGACAGCCCGAGGCCAATCACGCCCCAGCTCTGATACATCGCGCGGGCGCAGCCCTTGTAGGCGAGCATCGTGGCCTGCCTGCGGTCGAGCCCGTCGGCAATGCCCCGGCGGAACCAGAGCATGAAGTGGACGACGTCGTCCACCGTCACGCCGAGCGCGACGCTCGGAGCCATGACGGAGCCGATGTCGATGAACACGTTGCCCGTGTGAAGCCACTTGGACAGCGCGTTGGCCCAGCCCAAGCCACCGAACACGAGGATCGCGGGGAAGGCCGCCGGGAGCAGGAGCACGAGGCCGGCCGAGAAGGCACGGCAGAGCACAATCATCACTGCCACGATGATCGCGAAGTCGAACACGAAGCCGATCTTGAGATTCTCGAGCAACGAGTGCTGCGCCTTGTAGACCAGCGGTACGAGGCCCGTGTAGTTGACTGTGACTCCGTCTACACCCTCGCTGTCGAGACGGGCGAGAACCGGATCGATCTTCTTCTGCAGATCGGCCTTGAAGAGGGCGTAGTCAACTTCTTGGATGGCACTGACGCGGGCGCTGATCCGCCAGAGTTCCTGCGAGTGGCGGCTGCCGTCGGCGGCCGTGACAGTGGCCTCGCGAAGATAGTCGCCGGCGAGAAAGTCGTTGCGGTGCCGCATCAGCGACTTGTTCAGGGTGCTGCGGGCGAGTTTCGCCCGCAGGCCTTCGCCGCCGCTTGCCATGTCGAGGCTGCGGCCGAACGTGACGGTCGAGAGCGAGCTTCCCACCTCGCCGAGGACGCCGATCTCGCGCTGGATCTCGTCGACGAGTTCCATCCGCTCCAGGAAGTTGAGCGGACACTGCTCGTCGATCCGCACGAGGATCTCCATCGGCACCAGCGGCCCGAGGTGGCTCTCGAGCCAGGCGTAATCAGTACGAATCTGGGCATTGCGGGAGAAAAGCCGCATCAACTGCACGCTGCTCTCCACGCGGGTCATTCCATACCCGATGGCCGCCATCACGAGCAGGCAGGCCGCGGTGGCGAGGGCGTGATGCCGGGTGATCCACTCGCCGACGGCCCACCAGCGGCTCGACTCGATCGGCTTCCAGCCGGCGGCCTGCTCGTCGTCGGCCAGTTTGCCGATGCGGAGCTTTGGCGGGAAGAGTTCGAGCGCCGCAGGCATGAAGGTGACCAGGATGATGAAACTCACCAACACGCCGGCCGCGGAGAAGATGCCGAACATCCGGATCGGCACCAGTTCGCTGACCGCGAGCGTGGCCAGGCCGATGGCCGTGGTGCCTGTGGCGAGCGAGAGGGGCAGCAGGGCGTGGTGCACGGCTCGGCCGGCCGCCCCCTCCTGCACGCCGGTTTCGGCGAGTTGGTCGCGGTAGTAGTTGGCCAGATGGATCGCGCCGCTGGTGGTGGCGACGTAGACCAGCGACGGCATGGTCAACAGGATCGCGTCAACGGGATATCCGGAGTACCAGACCAGGGCCAGGCTCGCGAACATGCTGTAGACACCGGAGGCGATCACCATCGCCACGAGCGTCTTGCTCTTGAGGCTGAACCAGCTGACGAAGAAGCCGACAACGAGCGAGAGTCCGAAGAGGATGGTCACGCTCGTCTGACCGGCCTTGTCGATCGAAACGTTGTCGACCGGCGGGCCGCCCATGTGGATCGCCGAGTCGGGGATACCGCATTCGGCCGTGGCCACCTTGCGGATCTCATCGATCGCGCCGTGGAGATTGGCCCGGGCCATGTCGGCCAGGGTCAGCACGAGGCAGGTCTTGCGGAAGTCGAGGTCGTCGCCCGCCGCGCCGGCTGCGATTCCTGCCGGCGGGGGGCCGATGATCGCTCCCGTCAGCCGGGCAATGGCCTCCTCCCGCTCGAGGTTGAGCGGCTCTTGGCACATCCGGGCCACGGCCCGCGGGCCCGTCTGGGCCGTCTTAAAGTAGAGCGGACGCTCGATCCGGGAGGCCTCTTCCGGGGGCGGAAGGAGCTTCCGAGCCAGCATTTCCAGCCGCGGGTCTGCCATCGTGCAGCCGTCCCAACTGACGAGGATGAACTCCTCGCCCTGGAAATTCTGACGGAAAAACCGGTAGGTCTGGGTCTCCTGGTACTCCGCCGGCAGCCAGCCTTTGACGTCGTTGCGGTTGTTGGACTTCGCCTTGATCGCCCCGACGACCACCATGGGCAACAGGAACACCAGGATCGCCATGATCCCGACGCTGAAGCGCTGGTAGAAGTTGGTCCGGTGGTGGGACATCAAGGCCGTCCAGGGCGTTTTCGCGGGGATTCTCCGAACCCGAGCATTTCAACCCTACAGGTCTGGAGCGGGCCAGTCCATATCGTTCCACCCCAGTTGACCCTCGATTTGGAGCCTGTTCCTAGTCGTAAGTGGTTTTCAGGGAAGAGGTTCCGTCTGCCTCACAGTCCCCTCAGGCGGAACAGGTCCACCTGCCAATCCGGGGTCATTCCGGGGCCGGGGCGGTCTCGGTGGCCGAAAAACCGGTTTCCCGGTGCGAGCCGTCACAAAAGGGCTTCAGCCGGCTGTGGCCGCACCTGCAGAGTGCCACGGACGGCTTCCCATTCGGCAGAGGGAACTCGTTTCCGAGGTGGTCGGTCACCCGCAGACGGATGTCATCGGGCAGTTCCACGACCAACGGCCCGTCGACCCGGCAGCGGACGGTCGCACATCCGGGAGCCACTCGTCCTCCACCCTCCGGCGGATGGCCGTCTCCCGGCAGATGGCCGTCCGGCGTCATTTGACGGTCGTTTCGGGCGCATCCGCAGCCGGACGCTGGGAGAGCATGGCTGGCGAGTTGATCATGATGGAGAGGATCACCCCGGCGGCAAGCGCGGCGGCGAATGCCCACCATGGCCAGCGAGCGGGAGGCGTGGGGGCATCCAGGGCGTCCTCCCCAGCCTCATCGCGTTCTTCCGCGATCCGCTCCGCCTCGAGTTTCCGCCATTCGGCATCGACGGCGTCTTCGGGATCGGTGGGAGCGGGTTGCGAGCTGATGACCACGAGTGGAGTTCCCGGAAATCTGCAGACCGTACACCCAACGCCAGCCGGCCGCGGAGCGTCCTCGGCGCACCCACTCAATGTCGCTGCCGAGGCAGCGGCCGTCAAAGGGTGTCGGTCGCAGGCCGTAGCGGCTGCCGTCCGATCCACCACCAGAGCGCGGCCGCCAGCGCGAGAAGCACCAGTGACACGAGCTGCGAGATCGACAGCGGCGTGCCCAGTGCCGGCGATTCGTCAACGCGGACGATCTCGAGCAGGATCCGGGAGATCGGATGGAGGGTGAGCACCAGCGCGAACACCTCGCCGTCGCGGCGGGCCAGGGGCGTGTAGGCCACAGCAACCGCCGCCAAGATGGCCGCGTCGAGGGCCGCGTAGAGCTGGGCTGGATGGAGCGGAAGGCTGCCGCCTGCTGCCGCAGGATACGCCGCCGCCGGAGTGGTGCCCTCGGGGAAGCGCACCGCCCAGGGCAGTTCGCACGGTCCGCCGAAGCAGCAGCCGTTGAGGAAGCAACCCACGCGGCCGATGGCCAACCCGAGGAGCATGCCGGGCACCACGCAGTCGGCGATTCTGGCGAGGGGCAGTCTTCGGCGCGTGGCGAACCGCCAGGCCGCGAGCGCTGCCGTGGGAAGCGAGCCGAAGACTACGAGGCCACCCCCCGCGATGTTGACGATCCGGGCGAGCGACTCGCCGAGGCTCGTGCCCGCTCCGAAGAACTGCTCGTGGTACTCGAGCACGTAGAACAGCCGCGCACCGACCAAGCCCCAGAGGAAGACCTCGGTGCCGAGCGCGAGGATCGTGTCGGCGTCGAAGCCCATGCGCCGGCCCCGGATGACTGACAGCCATGTGCCCGCGGCGGCGGCGGCCAGCAGCATCACGCCGTAGCCGCGGATCGGCACGCCGATCCCGTCGTCGAGCGCCGGCAGCACCCACAGCAGCAACGCGGCGACGACGGCCAGCGGCAGTCCGAGCGACGTGATGGCCTGCGCGAGACCGTGACGCGAGGCAGCCCAGGCGAATCCCGCCCCGCCGATCACGGCCCAGACCGCCAGCGCGAGCCCCCAGCCGAACAGCGGCATGTGGGCCACACCGAGGTCGAGCGACGTCGGAATGTGAAACAGCGTCGACCGCATGCAACTCCAGTCAGCCGCGGGGTGGTAGCGAGTGGTTGTCGATCAGCCGCGTCGTGCCGAGCCGCCCGGCGATGATCGCGATGGCCTTGGCGACGGGGCTCGAGATCGGTTCGAGTGACTCGCGGTCAACGATCGCGGCGTAGTCGACGGCGACGCCCCGCGCCACAAGGTGGGTTCGCATTGCCCGTTCGATCGCCGCGATGTCGTCGCCGGCGAGCCAAGCCCGCTCGGCGAGCATGAGGCTCGCGTGGATCGCTGCGGCCCGCGACCGATCGTCGGCCGACAGGTAGGCGTTGCGGGAACTCATCGCGAGCCCGTCGGGTTCGCGGATCGTGGGGCAGACCGCGATCTCGATGGGCAGGCCGAGGTCGCGGACCATCCGCTTCACGACGAGCGTCTGCTGCCAGTCTTTGGCGCCGAAGTAGGCCACGTCGGCGGGGACCGCCTGGAACAGCCGGCAGACGACGGTCGCAACACCGGAGAAGTGCCCCGGTCGTAGTTCCCCCTCGAACCGGCGCGCCGGCCCATCGACGACGACCCGCGTGGCCCACCCGGGCGGGTAGATGGCATCGGCCGCGGGCGCGAAGATCCAGGTGACGCCGCGGCCTGCGACCGCGGCGATGTCGGCGTCGAGGCTTCGTGGGTAGCGGGTGAAGTCCTCGCCGGGGCCGAACTGCGTCGGGTTCACGAAGATCGACACGACCACGTCGTCGCACTCCGCGGCGGCACGTTCCACGAGGCTCACGTGTCCGGCGTGCAATGCCCCCATGGTGGGCACGAAGCCGACGCGCCGGCCACGGTGGCGCGCTGCGAGCACGTCGCGGTGCATCCGCTGCGGATCGGCGATGGTCGTCGGCCCGCCGGCCTCGCCTCCACGAACAGTGGCCATCAGAGCATCGCCTCAACGGCCGCCGTCGATTCGAGCGCCGCCTGCGAGAGGTCGGAAGCAGCGATGGTGATCACCGCCTTCGGTGCCCGGTCGCCCGTTGACCGCAGTCGCCGCAGCAGGCGTTCCTGCAGGCGGAGGAGCGGCGCCACGCGGTCGCCCGAGCGGTCGCAGACGAGCGCTGCGGCCGCGAGGTCGGCGAACACGTCGGTGTGGTCGTGCGACCGGTGCGACCGGAATGCGATCCGTTCCTCAATCGCCGCGGAATCGGCGACGAGCATGATGACCACGCAGGGCGTGACGGATCGTGCCGCCACGGCAGCGGTGTCGGCACGGAGGTCGTCGAGTTCATCGGCGTCGAGTTCCTCGGCGGCCGCCGCCACGAGGCCGTCGCACCAGTAGTCGGCGATCGTGGCGACGCCCTCGTCGCGCCAGTGGTGGCGGTCGAGCGGCGCGGACCAGGCGGCGAGCGTCTGTCGCCAGCGGGCGAGCGACGCCCTCGGTCCACCGTCGGCCGTCGGCAGGGCCGCGGGGGCGTGGAGCGGCCGGCCCATCACCGCGTCTGCGACCACCGAGGCGACCTCGGAGGCGCCACTCCCGGGCACACCGACGACCGCGATGAGCGGATGCGGCTCCGAGATGTTGTTGAGCAGGTCGCGGACCGTGCAGGCTGTGGGCGGGAAGATGAGGTCGCCCGCGATCTCCGCTGCCGGCTCGAGCACGAACCTCCGCGTCGCCATGCGCGGATGCGGAATCGTCAGATCAGGGGTGTCGATCATCACGTCGTCGTAGAGCAGCAGATCGAGATCGATCGTTCGGGCTGCCCAGCGCTCGGTCCGCTCGCGATGGAGCGTCTTTTCAATGGCAGTGAGGATCTCAAGCACCTTGTGCGGCGGCAGATCGGTATCGATCAGGCAGACGCCGTTGAGGAAGGACTGCTGGCCTGGCGGGCCGCCGACGGGGGCGGTCTCACGGTAGTGGCTCACAGCCCCGACACTGACGCCCGGCATGGATCGAAGCAGCTCGACGGCTCGATCGAGTTGCTCCCTGCGGCGGCCACGATTGGAGCCGCATCCGATGAGGCATCGTGCCATGGCGGCATTTCTCGTGACCTTCGGGCACCGCCGGATTCTACCGCCCGGGCCAGGCCACCGTGCAAGCCGCGGCCCTGGCCCGGACCAACCCCTCGCCCAACGCTCGTCCCAGTTCAATCCAGCCCCAGTTCAAGCTCCTGGGAAACGTTCGCGATCTCAAGAACCGGGGGGGACATCCAGGCCACGACCAAGGTCGTCGACTGTCGATCCCTCAAGTCGTCGCCCCCCTGTTTCTCGAAATGCGTGATCCTCGAACGTGCGGTGTCGGCGAGCCTCGCATACGAACCACGGACGAGTGTCTGTGGTGTGCGATCAGCAGGCCATGGCTTCTGCATGGCCCACCGACGACCGACGTCGATGGCGTGATTCTGTGGAGGCAGCGCGAGTTGTCAAGCATGCGCTGACTCGTGTCAGCCACATGCCGCTTCTGCGGCGGAAAACGACCGATTGACAAAAAACTTTTTTTCGGTCCGCACGTGCGGAGCTTGTCGCGCTGGCGTTGGAGCGAGACGCCGTGGCCGCGGTCGAGGTATGGTGTGCCGCACGGAGAAGCGCGACCTGCGCACGGCACGAGGGTTCGAGCGTGTTTTCACGCGACGATTCGCACGAGCGGGATGATGTGGACGGTTCGTTGGACGAACTGCTGGAGTCGCTCGCTGCCGATGGGAATGCCGGAGATGACGGGCCGGACGAGTCTGCCGACGGCGCTGACATCGGCGTTGAAACGGCTCCCCTCGTCGAGAGCTACTGGGAGGCGTCGCGGACGCCGCTGACGAGCCTTGTCTTCGCCCTGCCGCTGGTGCTGGCGTATGAGGGAGGCGTGCTGGCGCTGGGGCGTGGATCACCGCGAAATGGGGCCGACGTGTGGCTGCGGCAGATCCTCGATGCGGCCGGTTTCGGCCAGTATTTCCTGCTCCCGACGCTCACGGTGATCGGGCTGCTCGCCTGGCACCACGTGGAGCACGTCGCCTGGAAGTTTCGGCCCGGTGTGCTCGTGGCGATGGCCTTGGAATGCGTCTTCTGGGCCGCGGCTCTGATCGGTATTGCCCGGCTCCAGGACCGGCTCTGGCCCCTTGCGGCAGGTGTGGCCGATGAGGGCCTGATCGCCCGGCTCGTGGCATTCTGCGGCGCCGGCCTCTACGAGGAGGTGCTCTTTCGGCTGCTGCTCCTGCCGGCACTCGTGTGGTGCTTTGAGAGGCTCGGGTTCTCCGCGATTCCCGCCGCGTGCTGGGGGCTCGTGACGTCGAGCCTGCTGTTCAGCGCGGCCCATTACGTCGGTCCCCTTGGCGACACCTTCGCCATCTACAGTTTCACATTTCGCTTCCTGGCGGGAATGTTCTTTGCATCGCTCTTCCTGGTCCGCGGCTTCGGGATCGCGGCAGGGACGCACGCCGTCTACGACATCCTCGTAGGCCTGTTGTAGCCGCCGTGGGCCGTAAGTCGCAGGGTTATGCCGCAACGTGGTCGCCGAGGTGATGAATCTCTATAATCGCTCCACGAGGCGAGTGGAGATGCGTGGCCGGTGGCGGATGCCGGTGACACGGGATCGCCGCCGGTAGTCCGTGCAGGAGTGACGAGCGTGATATCCCTGCGACCGAAGGTTGGCGAGTTGGTGTTTCAACTCTACGGCCGCGGCCTTCATCCCGAACTCTTCGAGATCTGCTCGACGCGGTCGATTGATCGCGGAGGCTACACCGCGACGGTCTCGATCACGACCGCGGGCCATCTGGTGACCTGGCGGAAGGACGGGCTGACGCTCACCGAGGTCGCCACGAGCCTTTCCCAGCCGCTACCCCAGAAGCGGAGGCTGCTCTCCCACCGGATCGCCGGGGAGCGAAGCGACCGGATGGAGTGCCGCGGGGGCGCCTCCTACGAGACCTGCTTTCAGTTGGAGACGGTTCAGCAGGAGGTTTTCTGGTCGTTTCAGCAAGAGCTCGTCGAGGCCGGCATGAAGCGGGGGCTCCTCCATCGGTTCGAGTCGGGCGGGCGGGTGGCCCTCGGCGCCGTCAGCTGGATCGACGTCGAAACCCGGCCTCGCAGCCTGATCATCCAGGCTTTTCACACGTTTCCCGACGACATGGCGATCGTAAAGAGCCAGTCGGTATTCGAGACACCGTGACCGGCCTTGCGGGTCTGGTCGCACTCCGCGAGACTTGCCGCCCATGCCCACTCGCAAGGCCGCACCCGCCGACAGTCAGGCCCGCATGCCCCGCGTGCTCATCGCCGACGACAACGAGCCCAATCGCGAGCTCCTCGAGGTCTACCTGTCGGGGATTGGCTGCGAGATGGCCGCGGCCATCGACGGCGCCGACACGCTCGAAAAGGTGGCGTCGTTCAAGCCCGATGTGATTCTTCTCGACGTGATGATGCCGAAGCTTTCGGGCTTCGAAGTCTGTCAGCGGCTCAAATCGGATCCGGCGACGAGCCCGATCATGATCCTGATGGTGACGGCCCTCGGCGAGCTCGGCGACATCGAGCGGGCGGTGGAAGCTGGCACCGACGACTTCCTCTCGAAGCCTGTCAATCGCGTGGAACTCGTCAAGCGGGTGGAGAACATGCTCAAGCTCCGCCATGTCTCCGACGAGCTTGAGCGGCTGCGGAGTTACATCCGCACGATGGACGACGACCAGCCGCCGCGGTGAGGCACCGTCCGTAGCACAGGTTTTCAACCTGCGGTTGGCGCGACGCTGACTTGGCCTATGGTGCAGGTAGACAACCTGCACCTACGTAGCCGCAGGTTGGCAACCTGCGGTGCAGCTACTCGAGCGTCACGCCCCGGCCCGCTTCATGCCCACGTGGTCGAGCACGCGAATGGTCGCGGGCGACTTGTTGAGCACGTAGAAATGGATCCCGGGCACGCCGGCTGCGATCAACTCCTCGACCTGGCGTGCGGCGTAGGTCACACCCGCCTCGAACTGAGCCGCCTCGTCGTCACCGGCGGCCTCGAACGACTGCGTGAACGACTCCGGCAGCTGTGCTTTGCAGAGGCTGGCGATCCGGCGGACTTGGCTGTAGTTGGTGACGGGCATCACGCCGGGCACGATTGGCTGGGTAATCCCGAGAGACGCGCAGCGGTCTCGAAAGCGGAAGAAGTCGGCGTTATCGTAGAAGAGCTGGGTCACCACCACGTCGCCGCCCGCGTCACACTTCCGCTTGAGGTTCTCCAGGTCGGCTTGGGCGCTGATCGCCTCCTGGTGCGTCTCGGGATACCCAGCCACGAGGATGCCGAACTCGGGAAACTCGCTGAGGATCAGCGCCACGAGTTCGGAGGCGTAGCGGAGGCCGCCATCGACTGGCCGGAATGCCGTCTCGCCCTTCGGCGGGTCGCCGCGGAGGGCGACGATCGCCGCCACGCCGATCGCGAGAGACTCGCGGAGGTAGTCCCGGAGTTCGTCGATGGAGCTGCCCACGCAGGTGAGGTGGCTGGCCACCGGCAGGTCGTGGCGGGCGAGCACGCCCTTGAGCACGTCGAGCGTGGTGCCGCGAGTGGAACCACCCGCTCCGTAGGTGCACGTGATCATCGCCGGGTCGAACGCCATCAGTTCGTCGACGGTCCGCCACATGACGGCTTCCGACTCGGGCGTCTTGGGCGGGAAGAGTTCGAACGACAGTCCGAGCCGGCTGTCGGTGTAGGCGTCCTTGATAGACACTGGGATGCGATGCCTCGGGCCAATGGTGCGAGTGGAAACGACACCGGTATTCTAGCCGCGATCCCGGCGGCGGCTGGTATGGGAAGGCGGCGGGCCGTAGGCTCTCACGGATCGGTCGCCCTCGTAAGCCGGAGTGGCGAAATGGCAGACGCGGCGGACTCAAAATCCGTTGCCCGCAAGGGCGTGTGGGTTCAAGTCCCACCTCCGGCATTCTAGCCCCAGTCGTCGAGTGACGTCGTTTGGCGTCAGTAGCGAACCCCGATGCCGAGGTTCGTGAAGAAGTTTGGCGAGCTTTCGTTGAGCCCCCAGCCGACGCGGAGGCCCACCTCGAAATCCTCCGTCACCAGCACGTGCCCGCCGATACTGGCGAGCTGGGCATCGACCGGCTCCTCCTTGCCCGTCGAGAGGATGCCGAAGTATTCCGCGTGCACGTTCCAGCGTTCGCCGACGGGAACCTTCACCACCGTGGACGGCGCCCACTGGTTGAAGGCGTCTCCCTTGTCGAAACCGGTGCCGTACCGGATCGCCGAGGTCCACTCCCAGCCGTTGGCGAACCGCCAGCCCCACGACTCGCCCACGACAACAGTCGATGCGGTCGATGGGCCGTAGGTGGGAGTGTAGCCCTGCACGACGGCGGCCGACCGCGGCAGCCAGCCGTCCTGCTCCGAGGTCTCCACCTTGGTGCCGTAGAGCACGCGGCTCTCGTCCTCGGTCTCGAGGTCCTGCCCGCCCACCTCGCTGCCCGACACGGTGCCCGGTCCGCCCGCCTCGTAGTTGAAGCCGAGCCGGAGTTCGATGTGATCGCCGATCCCGCGGCGAAGGAGCGTCTCCGGGACGCTGTGGGCCTCGGGGCCGGTGCGGTTGTCGATGAAGGAATACGACGATTCAAAGATCGAAAGTCCGCGGCCGGCGGTCGTGGGGGCGAACGTAAACGAGTCGCGGTCGGTCTCGAGCTCCTCCCGCTCGGCCGCGAGGCCCACTCCCGCCAGGCAGACAACCGCCGTTGCGATCGCCGCCCGCCGCAGCCGATGACACGCCCGGTTGAACATTCCGCTTACCCCGGATCGCGGGCCACCTGAGGCTGATCGAAGTGCCAGGTGAAGCCGAGCCCGATCCAGTAGCTCTCGATGTTCACGCGGGTGGCGTTTCCGAGCTGCTCGCCCGCGGGAAACATGCCGCCGGCGAAGACGTCGAGATCGAGGCCGGGCATGAACAGGTCTTCGATACCGGCACCTGCGGCCATACGGTGTTCGTTGACGATCGCGAACTGCGACTGCAGGTACTTGACCGAAGGAATCCCACCCGGCACCCCGATCGGCCCGATCTGCGTGCCGACCGTCGGGTTGATCGGGTTTTGGGCGAGCGCGTAGCCGAGCCGCAGCTTCACGCGGTCGGTGGCGCGGTACTGGGCGCCGAGTTGCATCACCCACTGGCCCCGGTAGAGGTTCTTGAAGAGTGCCGCACTCCGCCAGTCGAGGTAGAGAGCGTCGGCGGCCAGGAGCAGCCGGCCGTCGGCGAGCGATTCGTTGGCGATCCCCATGCCCACCTGCTGCGGCAGGCCCATGTCGACGTCGCGGGGCCGCCGCTCCGAGAACAGGATCGCCTCGTCCTGAAAGCGGAAGTCTTGGTTCGTCTGGTAGTAGGCGCCGAGGCGGGTCGCCTCGCCGAGGGCGTAGTCGAGTCCAAATCCGCCCCGTAGGGAGTAGGCGTTGGTCATGCCGCTGGTGCCGACGAATGGGCCCGACGCGTAGCCGTCACCGATGAACATCGTGGCACCGATCGAGAGCCGCTCGGTGAGTTCGATCCCTACCGACGGCGCGAACTCGAGCAACAGGAGATACGACGATGTGGCGTTGCTGGCGGGCACCTGCACGTAGCTGGAGCCTCCCCCCGCCGCACCGAAGACAGCGAGGCCCACGGTGGTGGGCAGCAGCATGCCGTCCACTTCCTGTGCCACGCCGATCGCGGGGACGATCGCCCCCGGCGTGCTGCTCTTGGCCGAGAACGGCGCCACGCCGAGCGCTGGTACCGGCGCCGTCTGCGTGAGATTGATGGTGGCCTCGGCAAACGCCCCGCCGAGCGTGAAGTTCGTGCCGCGGTACTG
>CAMBSN010000025.1 GCA_945870505.1 Candidatus Kuenenia stuttgartensis
CCCCATACGGACTCCACGACATGCTCGGCAACGTGATTGAGTTCACGGAGACCGCCGGCACCATCGATTTCGACACGGGCCGGCCGCAGGTGTTCTCGGGAAGTTGGGCGACGCCCGTCGCGGAGATCGGACTCTGGAACGTCAACTCGCCGCCGATCTTCCGCAGCGCGACGACTGCAACCGGCGAGATCGGCTTCCGAGTGGCCGAGGTGCAGGCGGTCCCCGAACCGGCGGGCCTGCCGCTCGTTGGTGGCTGGGGCTTGATGGCCGCCGTCGTCGCGCGGCGTGCGCGACGGAGCAGAACTTCTTTACCGTCGCTGGCCCGCCGGTTATTCTCTGCCCCTGTCCTCCGCGTGCACGAACGCAACCTTGCATCGCACTGAGTAGGGCACTCGTGGCGATCGAAACAGACTTGACCCCTACGAGCCTCGAGTTGGCGTGCGGCCGGTCCGGCCGGCCTCGCGAAGCCTGATCCCAATCCCCTGCCCACCCCGAACGGTTCCCCGTGCGCACGATCGAAATCTACGACACCACGCTTCGCGACGGCTCGCAGGGCGAAGGAGTGAACTTCTCCCTCGAAGACAAACTCGCCATCACCCGGCGGCTCGACGACGCGGGCGTGGACTACATCGAGGGCGGCTACCCGCTCTCGAACCCCAAAGACGCCCAGTACTTCGAGCAGACTCGCGGCCTGCGGCTGAAGCGATCAAAGATCTGCGCCTTTGGGATGACCCGCCGCCGCGGCATGACCGCCGCGGAGGACCCCGGCATGAAGGCCCTGCTCACCGCCGGCACGCCCGTGGTCACGATCGTCGGCAAGACGTCGGCCTTCCATGTGGCCGAGGTGCTCGGCGTGAGCCGCGAGGAAAATGTGGCGATGATCGCCGATACGGTGTCGTTCCTGAAGGGCTCCGGCCGCGAGGTCTTCTACGACGCCGAGCACTTCTTCGATGGCTGGAAACTCGACGCCGCGTATTCCGCCGAGACGATCGTGGCCGCAGCGCGGGCCGGCGCCACGCGAATCGTGCTCTGCGACACCAACGGCGGCACGCTCCCCGAAGAGATCGCCCGGTATGTCCGCGAGGCCATGGCCGCGCTCGCGGCCGCGGGACGGGCCACGCCCGTCGCCATCCACTGCCACAACGACTGCGATCTCGCCGTCGCCAACTCGCTGGCGGCCGTGCAGGCCGGGGCCGTGCAGGTGCAGGGCACGATCAACGGCCTCGGCGAGCGGTGCGGCAACGCCGACCTGATCTCGGTGGTCGCCAACCTGGCGCTAAAACTCGCCGGCCATGAGGTGCTCGGCAAATCTGGCACGGCCCATCTCACGGAGCTCTCCCGGTTTGTCTACGAGACGGCCAACATGACCTACCGGCCGGGTCAGCCGTTTGTCGGGGCCAGTGCCTTCGCCCACAAAGGCGGAATGCACGTCCACGCGATCGCCAAGGCGACCGAGTCGTACGAGCACATTGCCCCCGAGGCGGTCGGCAACTCACGGCGGATTCTCGTCAGCGAACTCTCCGGCCGCTCCAACATCGCCGCCATGGTCACGCGGCCCGACGTCAAGAACGACCGCAAGCTGCTCGACACGGTCCTCGCGGAGGTCTGCCGGTTGGAGAACGAAGGCTGGCAGTTCGAGGCGGCCGGGGCGTCGTTCGACCTGCTCGTCGATCGCTGCGCCGGCACATTTACGCCCGCCTTCGAGAAGCTCTCCTACAACGTGGCGGTCGAGAGCCGCGCCGGCGGTTCGAACGAGGTCCGCACCGAGGCCACCGTGAAGCTCTTGGTGGCCGGCGAGCAGCGGCATGAGGTGGCTGAGGGGGACGGGCCTGTCAACGCGCTCGACGCGGCCCTCCGCAAGGCGCTCGACGCCGTGTTTCCCGTGCTCGATCGGATGCATCTGCTCGACTACAAGGTCCGTGTGATCAACGCCCAAGAGGGCACTGCCGCCAAGGTTCGTGTGTCCATTGAGAGCACCGACGGCGAAAGCGTGTGGGGTACGGTTGGCGTGAGCGAAAACGTGATCGAGGCCAGCTGGCTGGCGCTCGCCGACTCCTTCCACTACTTCCTTTCCCGGAGGTGACGATGCGGCGTGGTGTCATGCTGGCGGTGGTCCTGGTGGTCGGTGCCCGCGAGGCCAGCGCCGACACACCGCCGAACACGCTCTCCGAGGCCGAGCGTCGCGGCGGCTGGCGGCTGCTCTTCGACGGCCGCACCACGGAAGGCTTTCGAAACTTTCGGCAGGAGTCGATTTCGCCCGGCTGGAAGGTGAACGATGGCTGCCTCGTGCGGTCCGACAAGGGAGCGGGCGACCTCGTGACCAGCGAGGAGTTCGACAGCTTTGAACTGCAACTCGATTACCGCATCAGCGAAGGCGGCAACAGCGGGTTGATGTTTCACGTGACGGAAGACTCGGAGAAGCCGTGGCACTCCGGCCCCGAGGTGCAGATCATCGACAATGCGAAGGGCAAGGACGCGCAGCGCGCGGGCTGGCTCTACCAGCTCTACCGGCCGCTCAACGCGAAGTGGGCCCGGCAGATGGAGCAGGCTGCCGGCCTGAACCCGCCGGAGGTGGTCGATGCCACCCGGCCTGCCGGCGAATGGAACCATCTTGACCTGCGCGTCACCCCCGCTGGTGGCCAGGTGTGCCTCAATGGCGTGAAGTATTTCGACTTCCGATTAGGAACTCCGGAGTGGGACGAACTGGTGGCGAAGAGCAAGTTCGCCGCGTTCCCCGGGTTCGGCAAGGCTGGAAAGGGGCACCTCTGTTTCCAGGATCACGGTGACGAGGTCGCGTTCCGCTCGATCAAGATCCGCGAGTTGGTCCCCGGAAAGCCGGTTTCGTGGGCAGAAGACGGCACGCTCTCCGTGAGTGCGGTTCCGGCGTTTCCGGGTGTGACATGGGAGGGCCGGGCCATGGAGGCCGACGACGGCACGCCGGCTCAGCCCATGCGGCCGTTGCTCGTGGCGGACGCTGGCGACGGCTCTGGTCGGCTCTTCATTCCCGACCAGAGCGGCATGATCCACGTGATCCGCCCCGGTGCGACCGAGGCCAAGCTCGTTCTCGACCTCCGTGACAGCACCGCACCATGGACGAAGTGGAACGAGGAGGGGTTGCTCGGTCTCGCCGTCCATCCCCGCTTCAAGGAGAACGGCGAGTTCTTCATCTGCCAGAGCGTGAAGGGCGGCGAGAAGCGGATGCAGCATGTGTCGCGGTTCCGCATGTCGAAGGATGATCCTGACCGTGCGGATCCGCGGAGTGAGGAGGTCGTGCTCTCGATCGAGCAGCCATTCTGGAACCACAATGGCGGCTCGATCGCCTTTGGGCCAGACGGTTACCTCTACATCGGCCTTGGCGACGGCGGCAGCCGCAACGACCCCTGTGGACACGGCCAGCGGCTCGACGTGCTCTTCGGCAAGATCCTGCGGATCGACATTGATCGCCGGGATGCCGGCCTGGCCTATGCGATCCCGGCGGACAATCCGTTCGTCGGCCGCGAGGGTGCCCGGGGCGAGATCTACGCCTTCGGGCTACGGAATCCCTGGCAACTCGCCTTCGATCCGCCGACCGGCCGGCTCTGGGCCGCCGACGTCGGCCAGGAGCTTTGGGAGGAAATCGATCTGATCGTGAAGGGTGGCAACTATGGCTGGAGCGCGACGGAAGGCACGAAGCCCTTCGGCTCGCGGGCTGCTGCCGGCTCTGTGATCGATCCCGTATGGGAATACGACCACCAGATCGGAAAGTCGGTGACGGGCGGCCGTGTCTATCGAGGCAAGGCGATCCCCGAACTTGTGGGGCGGTACGTGTACGGTGATTTCGTCTCGGGAAAAATGTGGGCCCTGGCGGTCGATGACGTCGGCCGGCCGACGTCCAACGCCGCGATCCCGTGGAACGGCCTGCCCATCTTCGGATTCGGCGAGGGTGCCGACGGCGAACTCTACGTGTGCACGTCATCGCCGACCGGCCAGGGCGTGTTCAAGCTGGTGCCCGCCGCCGCGAAGTAAATCCCAGGAAGCCCAATCGCGTGAGCGATGGGGATACGGCCGACTCGCGGTAGCGGGATTCTCACGGCGTCGGCAGAATGTGGGGCCGCGACGAGGAGCCGCCATGCACGAACTGCCGAAGCAATACGACCACCGCTCAGCCCAGGCCCGCTGCCGCACCCTGTGGGATGCGGCCCGCGCATGGCACGCCGAGCCCGAGGCTGGGCGGCCGACCTACTCGATCGTGATCCCGCCGCCGAACGTGACCGGTGCGCTCCACCTCGGCCACGCCCTCAACAACACGCTTCAGGACGTACTTGTTCGCACGCGGCGGATGCAGGGCTTCCTCACCCTCTGGATGCCCGGCACGGACCACGCGGGCATCGCCACGCAGGCCGTGGTAGAGCGCCGGCTCCTCGAGGGGGAAAAACTCTCCCGGCACGACCTCGGCCGCGAGGCGTTGGTAAGCCGCATCTGGGCCTGGAAGGAGCAGTACGAGAAGCGGATCCTCGGCCAGCTCCGCGACCTCGGGGCGAGCTGCGACTGGGATCGCACCCGGTTCACGCTCGACGACCAGTGCGCGGCAGCCGTCCGCGAGGCGTTCTTCCGGCTCTTCGAGAAAGGGCTCGTGCGTCGAGGGAAGCGGCTCGTGAACTGGGACACGTTCCTACAAACCGCCGTCAGCGACGACGAGGTGTTTCACGAGCAGGTGAAGGGCCACTTCTGGCACATCCGCTACGACGTGATCGATCCGCAGCCGGGCGAGCCTGAGAGCGTGACGGTGGCCACCACGCGGCCCGAGACGCTTCTCGGCGACACCGCCGTGGCCGTGCACCCCTCTCCTGCTCTCGCTCTCGAAGCCACCGAGGCCGCGTTTCGTGAAAAGCGTGCAGCGGCGCCGGTCAAGGAACAGGCCGATCTCGACGCGGCCATCGATGACCTCGCGGCCCGTCGCCGCGACATCCTCCCGCACCTCGAGACGCTCGCTGCGATGGCGAAGGCCGGCCGGCACGTTCGCCTGCCGCTCCTCGGCCGAGCCATTCCGCTCGTAGCGGACGAGTGGGCCAAACCCGAGATGGGCTCCGGCTGCGTGAAGATCACGCCGGCCCACGATCCCAACGACTACGACGTCGGTCGCCGCTGCTCGCTGCCGATGATCAACATCCTCAACCCGGAAGGCACGCTCAACGCCGAGGCGGGGCCCTACCAGGGGCTCACGATCAAGAAGGCCCGCGACAAGGTCGTGGGTGATCTCGAGGCCGCTGGGCAGCTGGTGCAGGTGGAGGACCGGGTGATCGAACTGGCTCACTCCGACCGCTCGAAGACGCCAATCGAGCCCTACCTCGCCGACCAGTGGTTCATTCGTATGGATGAACTCGCCCAGCCGGCGCTCGACGCCGTGGCGCAGGGCCGGATCCGGATCGTGCCCGAGCGATATGCGAAGAGCTACCTCGACTGGCTCTCGGAGAAGCGCGATTGGCCCGTGAGCCGCCAACTCTGGTGGGGCCACAGGATCCCGATCTGGCACGTGGCCGACGTGAGCGAGGCCGACCTCGCGAAGGCCTTCGCCGGCCGCGGCACGGTGGCCTGGCGGAGCGACGAGGCCGGGGGCTGGTTTGTCTGTTCGTCCGAGGAATCGCTCGGGGCGGAGAGTGTCGCCGGCGCACCGCTGGTTCGCGATGCCGACGTTCTCGACACCTGGTTCTCGTCGGCACTCTGGCCGCACTCCACGCTTGGCTGGCCCGCGGCCACGGCGGAACTGGCGGCCTTCTATCCAACCAGTGCGCTCGTCACGAGTCGCGACATCCTCACGCTCTGGGTGGCGCGGATGGTGATCATGGGCGTGTTCGACACTGGCGAGATCCCGTTTCACGAGGTCTACATCCACCCCAAGATCCTCGACCGCTACGGCGAGACGATGAGCAAGAGCAAGGGGAACGGCGTCGACCCCGTGGACGTGATCGACTCGCTCGGCGCCGACGCGCTCCGCTTCGCCCTGGCCGGTATGGCGACGGAGACTCAGGATGTGCGGATGCCGGTCGATTTTCAGTGCCCGGCCTGCGGCCACCTCGTCGAGCAGACGGTGCAGAACCGCGTGAAGCCGCGGATCGACTGCCCAAAGTGCCAGAAGCCCTTCCGCACGCAGTGGGCCAGTGCCGCAGCCGATCTCGAACTTCCGCGCGGTCCCGCCGTGAGCGAGAAGTTTGAGGCCGGCCGTAACTTCTCCAACAAGCTCTGGAACGCGACGCGGTTTGTGCTCATGAACTTCGAGGGCTATTCCGCCGGGCCGCTGGCGGGCGTGGGTGATATCACCACTTTTCCGCTGGAGGACCGCTGGCTGCTGTCGCGACTGGCGAGCGTGACGCGCGACGCGACGAAGGCGATCGATGAGTTCAAGTTTGCGGAGCTGGCTCGCGTGCTCTACGCCTTCGCCTGGGACGAGTACTGCAGCGCCTACCTCGAACTCTGCAAGGCCCGGCTGGCCGACCCCGCCCGCCGCGACCAGGCCCGGGGAATGCTTCTGCTTGGGCTCGACACGATCCTGCGGCTTCTCCATCCCATCATGCCGTTCGTCACCGAGGAGATCTGGCAGCACCTGGCCGCCGCGGCCAGCGGCCGGCGAATGCCGTGGGACGACGCCTCGCAGCCGCTTCCGAGCTCGCTGATGCTGGCGGCATGGCCCAAGACGCCCGACACCTGGATCGACTCTCGGACGGAGACGCAGTTTGGCACGTTCCTGGCCGTGGTGGCGGCGATCCGCGAGATTCGCGCTCGGCAGAACGTGCCGCCGAAGACACGGCTGACCGCCGTCGTGCGTGCCCCGGCCGAGATCGCCGCGCTGCTCGAGCCCATGAGGTCGTCGATCGAGTCGATGGCGGCGGCGGATCTTGCCGCGCTGGGGCCCGGCGCCTTCGGGCCCCCGTCGGCCGCGACCGCCACGGCCGCCGGGTGCGATGTGTTCGTTGACCTGGCCGATCTCGTCGACGTCGAAGCCGAGATCGCTCGGCTCCTCAAGGAAAACGAGAAGACCGAGGGCTTCATTGCGGCCAAGCAGTCGAAGCTCGCCAACGAATCCTTCGTGTCGCGGGCGCCCGACGCCGTGATCGCCAAGGAGCGGGCACAGTTGGCCGAACTCGAAGACAAGCTGGCAAAGGCGCTCGCGGCGCTCGAGGATCTGCGGAGGCGCAGGGTGTAGGGCAGAGTCGCGCGGCGTGACTGTGCCCTTGCGGGAGCAGGTTGGAAACCTGTTCTACGGGATGCTGACCAGAGGTTGGGAACCTTTTCCACGGGTCACGAACGGTCGGCCCCCCGAAGGACACGTTTTCAACCTGCCCCTGACGGCCTCTAGGTTGCACCCGGGTTTGGGGTTACTCTGGAGGCAGAGTTGCGCACCACCGGAGCCATGTCATGAGCGTCCAGATGGAACTCTCGCGGATCATCATCAGCGAGATCAACGACCAGCAGGTCGTGTACCTGAAGGAGGTCGAGGGCGACCGGACGTTTCCGATCCTGATCGGGCTCTTCGAGGCCACGAGCATCGACCGGCGGGTGAAGCACCACCAGTCGCCTCGCCCGCTCACGCATGATCTGCTGGTGGCGGCGGTTGATCTGCTCGGCGGCGAGTTTCAAGACGTGGTGATCTCGGAACTCAAGGACCACACGTACTACGCCGTGATTCGCGTGCTCAAGGATGGCGAGTTCGTCGAGATCGACGCCCGGCCTTCCGATGCGATCGCGGTGGCCGTGACCTGTGAGCCGAACCTCGCGATTTACGTCGCCGAAGAGGTTCTCGAGAACGTGCTCGGCGGGTGAGCGCACGGCACTGGTCCGACTTCCTGCAGCGTGCTACGGCGTCAAGCCAAACGCCTTCCGAAGCACGGCGAGCGAAGTGCCGCCGTGCTCGGCGGCCACGATCACGTTGAGCCGAACTTCGCTCGTGCTCACGAGGTCGATGTTGACCCCGGCATCGGCCAGCGGCTTGAAGAGCCGGTCGGCCACGCCCGCGTGGCTACGGATGCCCACGCCCGTGATCGAGAGCTTGGCCACGTGCGGCACGTTGGCCGCCGTGGCACCGCGGGCTCTCGCGATGGCGTTCGCCACGTCGATCGCCCTGTCGCGGCTGGCGGCAGGCACGGTGAACGAGAGTTCGGCCCGACCGTTCCGCGGATGGCTCTGCACGATCATGTCCACGAGAAGCCCGGCCTTGCCGACCTCCTCGAAGACGTCGGCCGCCACGCCCGGGGTGTCGGGGAGGTCGGTGAACGTGACGAGGGCCTGCGACGAGTCGAGCAGGCAGTCCTCGATGGCCAGATCTTCCATGCCTTGGAGCCGGCGGACGACGTCGAGCGGGCTCGACTTCGGCAGCGGCCCGCCGGAGGCCTGGCCCACTGGCTCGTTGGCGGCATCGTGCAGGCCGAACGCCGTGTGCACGGCCTTCACTGCCGCAGCGCCGTCCGTGCGGGCGACGAGGACGGAAATCTTGATCTCGCTGGTGGTGATCATGTGGACGTTGATCTTCTCGGCGAAGAGGGCGGAGAACATCCTGCCAGCCACGCCCTCTGCGTCCTCCATGCCCACACCCACCACCGACACCTTCGCCATCCGGTGGTCGTGCGACACCCCCTCAGCGCCGATCTCCTTCGCGACGCGCTCGGTCCGTTCCAGGGCGTCGGCGAGGTCGTCCTCGGGCACGGTGAACGAGATGTCGGCACGGCCCCCCTGCCCCACGTTCTGCACGATCATGTCGACCGCGATGCCCGACTCGGCGAGCGTGGAGAAGAGCGCGTGGCTGGAGCCCGGCTGGTCGGGTGTCCCTTCGAGCGTGATCCGGGCCTCGTCTTTGGCGAGGGCAACGCCACTCACCGGCCGCTTCACCGACTGATCCGCGGCGTGGATCAGCGTGCCCGGGATGTCCTTGAAACTTGACCGCACGACTACCTTGACGCCGAACTTCTTGGCGAACTCGATCGACCGCGAGTGCATCACGCCGGCGCCGAGGCTGGCCAGTTCGAGCATTTCGTCGTAGGAAATCGAGCCCAGCCGCCGGGCCTCCAGGAGCATTCGCGGGTCCGTGGTGTAGATCCCGTCCACGTCGGTGTAGATCTCGCAGAGATCGGCGTCGAGCACCGCCGCGAGCGCGACGGCCGTGGTGTCGGAGCCGCCGCGGCCGAGGGTGGTGATGTTGCCGTTTTGGTCGATCCCCTGGAAGCCGGCCGCGATCACCACCGCCCCGGAATCGAGCAGGGACTTCACATGGTCGGTCGAGATCGACTGGATCCGAGCCTTGGTGTGCGTGCTGTCGGTGCGGATACCGATCTGGGCGCCGGTGAGGCTCACCGCCTTGTGGCCCGCCGCCTGCACGGCCATCGCGAAGAGCGCCGCGCTCACCTGCTCGCCGGTCGAGAGCAGCATGTCCATCTCGCGGGCACTGGGACGGTCCGTGATCTCCTTTGCCAGATCGACGAGGATGTCGGTCTGGTGCCCCATGGCGCTGACCACCACGACGACCTTGTCACCGGCGGCGTGGCGGGCGATCGCCTTGGCGGCTGCCGCTTTGATCTTGGATGCGTCGGCGACGCTGGTGCCGCCGAACTTC
Source organism: Candidatus Kuenenia stuttgartensis (assembly GCA_945870505.1). Taxonomy (GTDB): domain Bacteria; phylum Planctomycetota; class Planctomycetia; order Pirellulales; family UBA1268; genus QWPN01. The sequence continues at coordinate 9,581 of CAMBSN010000025.1, forward strand.
TGCACGACGAGGGCCATCTGCTGCTTCAACTCCGTGACTCAGGCTGTCTTCAGGAACGAAAAAAGGTGGCAGCCACCAAATCTGGGAAAGATAGCGAACTAAGACAGGTTTCAAACTACCTAGATTTGGTGGCTGGCACCTTTTTCATGGCACCTTTTTCAGGAACTCGCCCATCAGCCGCCAGCCCGGCTCGATGAGCTGGCCCGATGAGGCGGCCGCCACCTCGTCGTAGGTGCTCTGGCCGGAGGGAGCGATCCCCGTGCCGGCCATCACGAAAGGCACGTGCCCCCGGGAGTGGGTCTTCGTGGCGATGAACGTGGGATGGTCGGGGCAGACGAGGATTCGGTGGTCGCCCAGCGTCGCGAGGTGGGCCGCGATCGGGGCGACGATCTTCGCGTCGATCTCCTCGATCGCCTTCACCTTTTCGACGGCGTTGCCCTCGTGGCTCGCCTCGTCCGGGGCCTCGACGTGCACGCAGACGAGATCGGCTGTGGCGAGTTCGGTGATCGCCGCCCGACCCTTGGCCGCGTAGTCGGTGTCGAGGTAGCCGGTGGCACCGGGCACTTCCAGTCGCGTCCAGCCCGCGAGCGTTGCGAGACCCCGGAGCAGATCGACGGCCGTGATCATCGTGCCCGACGTGCCGTACTTCACCGTGAACGGTTCGAACGCCGGCGCTCTGCCGACACCCCAGAGCCACACATGCGTCGCCGCACGCTTGCCGGCCGCGAGTCGCGCGCGGTTGACGGGATGGTCGCGGAGCCAGTCAACGCTGTGCGACATGATGTCGGTGAGCAGGCGGCTCCCAAGTCCCCGTGGAAAGTCATCCACGACCGGCTTGTCCATCAGGTCGTGCGGCGGCGTGGCGCGGAGGCTGCCGTCGACCGGTGCCGCCCCCTCCCTCCCTCGGTGGATCAGCAGGTTGCGGTAGCTGACCCCGGGCACGAACGACCACGACGCGGCGAGGTCGGGGAAGTCGGCCGCCAAGCCGCGCTGGCAGGCGGCCAAGAGTTCCGTGGCCTCGGCCGTGGTGATGTGGCCGGCCGTGAAATCCTCCATGGTCTGGCCGGCGATCGACACCAGATTGCACCGCACCGCCCAGTCGTGCGGTCCGAGGGCGATGCCCTGGGCGGCCGCCTCCAGCGGCGCCCGGCCGGTGAAGAAGGTGAGCGGGTCGTAGCCCATCAGGCTCATGCACGCGACCTCGGAGCCGGGTGGCAGCGAGTCGGGCACATGGTTCGTGAGCCCCACGCGGCCGCGAGCGGCGAGCGCGTCGAGCGCCGGGGTGCGGGCGGCCTGAAACGGCGTGCGGCCGCCGAGTGAATCCTGCGGAGCGTCGGCGGCGCCGTCGGGGATCACGATCACGTATTTCATGGCGGGGTCTCCGGGGGCGGCGGGCGTCAGTCGTCAAGCACGCCGAGGCAGACGGTGGTTCCGGAAACGACGTCGGATGCGTCGATGTGGGCCACGGCCTTGGCCACGGCGTTTGTGCCGCAGGCGTGCGTCATGATCACCAGCGGCACGCCGCCGACGCCAGCCGGATCCCGCTGGATCACCGAGGCGATCGAGATCCCGTGCTCGCCGAGAATGCCGGTGATGCGCGAAAGCACGCCGGGCCGGTCGTCCACGTGGACCCGCAGGAAGTGCTTTTGCACCATGTCAGCGCCAACGACTCGGGCAGCGGAGCTCTCGGCGTCGAGCACGCCGGTCGTCCGGAAGGTGATCGCGGCCCGGCCGACGACGGTGTCGATGATGTCGGCCACGACCGCCGAAGCGGTGGGCATCTGGCCGGCACCGAGGCCGTGGAAGAACATCCGCCCCACGGCGTCGCCGACGATGCTCACGGCGTTGAAGGCACCGCGGGTCTCGGCGAGCGGCGTGCCGATCTTGACGAGTGCCGGCGCCACCCGCATCGCGAGCCGATCGTCGCTGCGACTGGCGATCGCCACGAGCCGGATGCGGTAGCCGAGTTCCGCGGCCGAGGCCATCAGGTCGCTGTCGACGCCTTCGATGCCAGTCCGGGGGATCTCGGCCCACGGCACCCACACGCCAAAGGCGAGGTGGGCGAGGATCGCGAGTTTCTGCGTGGCGTCGGTGCCATCGACATCCATCGAGGGGTCGGCCTCGGCATAGCCCTTGGCTTGGGCGAGGGCGAGCACGTCGGCGTAGTCGGCCCCTTCCTCCTCCATCGTGGAGAGGATGAAGTTGCTCGTGCCGTTAAGGATGCCACGGATGCTGTCGATGCGGTTTGCAGCGAGGCACTCTCCGATTGCGGCTACGATCGGAATCCCGCCGGCCACTGCCGCCTCGAAGGCGATTGAGCGGCCCTTCTTCCTAGCCAACTCAAAGAGTTCAGGGCCGTGTTCGGCTAGCAGCGCCTTATTGGCGGTGACGACGTCCTTCCCGTTCTCCAGAAGGTCGATCATCATCGACCGGGCCGGCTCGAGGCCCCCGACGAGCAGCGCGGCCACCGAAATCGACGGATCACGAGAGATGGTGCGAATGTCGGTGGAGACTCGGTCGGGGGCGAGTTTGAGGCCGCGGTCGCGGCCCACATCGCGGCAGACGGCCCGCTCCACCACGATCGGCCTTCCGGCATGCCGAGTGATGTGGTCAGCCGAATCGACGAGCAGGCGGACGACGCCGGAGCCGACTGTGCCCAGACCGACGACGCCGACGCGGACGGGATCTGGCATGGTGGGGCATGGCTCCGAGGCGGGGCGGGAGAAACGATGGTCGATCGTAATGACCCTAGGCCACACCGGAAAGCGCGGCCACGGCACGCCCGTCGAACCATGGGGCCGGTCGTGCGGGTCGTGCCGGATGCGGCGGCCGGCAGTGGCTGTCGCCCGGTCCGGGTTGCCGAAATCGAGAGGCCGCTCCCATGATAGGGCAGGTAGTGGGCATTCTCTGCCACGCCTTCGATCTGGCAGCCGCCGGCCATTCGAGCCACGTGCCCTCTGGAGTGAGTCATCTTGGAATCCGCCGCCCGCGAGTTTTTGTTCCGCCTGCTGAAGACCCCCAGCCCCTCTGGCTACGAGCAGCCAATCCAGGAACTGGTCCGCGAGTATCTCGGGCGGTGCGCCGACTCGGTCACGACCGACTCCCACGGCAACGTGATCGGCGCGAAGAACGCGTCGGCTCCCATGCGGATGCTGCTTGCAGGCCACTGCGACCAGATCGGGCTGATCGTGCAATACATCGATTCCGACGGCTTCATTTCGGTGCAGCCGATCGGCGGTTGGGATCCGATCCAACTGGTGGGGGCGCGGGTGATGATCTGGACGAAGGACGGCCCAGTGTCGGGCGTGATGTCCCGCAAGCCGATCCACCTGCTCACCGAAGAGGAGCGGAAGCAGGTGCCGAAGATGAAGGATCTCTGGATCGACATCGGCGCCGAGAACAAGGCCGACTGTGAGAGCGTCGTCCGCGTGGGAGACCCCGTCACGCTCGAACTCGAGGTGCGGCAGCTCCGCCGCGACCTCTGCTGCTCGGTCGCCATGGACGACAAGGTGGGCCTCTGGGTGGTGCTCGAGGCCTTCCGCCGGGCGGCGGCGGCCGGTCCCCTGCCCTGCGGCCTGTTCGTGGCATCGACGGTGCAGGAGGAAATCGGCCTCCGCGGCGCCCAGACGAGCTGCCACGGCGTCGATCCGCACGTGGCGATCGCGGTAGACGTGACCCATGCAACCGACTGCCCCACGATCGACAAGAAGTCGGAGGGCGACGTGGCCCTTGGCAAGGGTCCAGTGGTGTTCCGTGGGCCCAACATGAATCCCCACGTGGTCGATCGGCTGTTGGCGGCGTCGCGGGCGAAGGAGATCCCGATCCAGCTGGCGGCCAGCGGCCGGGCGACGCCGACCGACGCGAATGCGTTGCAGGTCACACGGTCGGGCGTGGCCACCGGTCTGGTGAGCGTTCCCAACCGCTACATGCACTCCGCGGTGGAGACGATCTCGCTTGCCGACGCCGATCGCACGGCCGACCTGCTGGCGGCCTTTGTTCGCGGACTCGAGGGCCCGATCTCCTGGGCTCCGTGAGGCCAGCCGCCGCACGGGCTCGGCCGCGCAAGCATCGCGGCTGCGTCACGCGAGCCGCTGCCTTCTCCGCAGCCAGAGGCCGATACTGAGGGCCGTACCCGCGGCCTCCGCGAGCGTGGCAGGTTCCGGTACCACGATCGCCTGCACGTCGTCGATCCGCCAGTTGGCGAAGTTGACCGATGGCGTGCCGGTGCCGCCGTAGCCATAAATACGGAACGTCGTCGTCGCCGATCCGATGAAGACGTTCGACAGCGGAGCCGAGACATACGCCCACGTGCTGTCGTTGACGAGTGTTCCCGGCGTCACCAGGTCGGTCGCGTAGTTGTCGTCACTGCTGCGGAGCGTCCACGACAGGGGCCCCGTGTTGGTCGAACGGCTCCCAAACGAGATTGATTCCAGAGGGAAGCTGCCTGCACTCGGCGTGATCGTGAACTCGAAGTAGGTGCTCGACCCCGTGGAGAGACTTCCCAGGTAGGCGGCGGCGGCGAAGTTGTTGCCGCCGGATGCGCTGGTCGAGGTGCCGTTGAGCAGAAATGTGTAGCCCGAGGAAGCTGACACGCTGTCGGCGAGCGGGGTGACGCCGTTGTTGTTGCCGCGGCTCACGTCGCCGACGGTGATCGTCCCGGGAATGTCGGTGGAACTCGTGGGCGAAGCGGTGTTGGCATTCCAGTAAAGCGTGCCGGCACAGGCGGGCCCTTGGAGCAGTGCAGCCAGGATGATCAACGTCGTCGCAGAGCACACGCTCGTTCTATCCGTCGCTTCGAAACGCATCGTCACTCCTTGCATGATGATTCCGTCCACTCGGCCGACCAGTTCGGCCAGCGGCCTCAGGCCGCATCGGCGAAGACTCTACACCCCCTGCAACGACGGCTCAATGTCGTGCTGAGAAGCGGGCCTTTGTCATACGAGATCCACGTGATGCGCGCGCGTCGTCGCCTGATCCGCAGCCGGCCGGAGGCATGCTCGGCGCCGGCGGGAATGAGGTCTCCGCCCCACCTGCGGTGTATGAGTTCTGTGCCCTGTCGCTTCGGCGCACCCTTGCGGGGCACAAGTCGCACCGGCTTCTGCGAGTGCCTCCGATCCGGCTGCTTCCCGTTTCGGAATCACATGCAAGGGATGATGGCAACCGAGAACACACACAGGTTGACAACCTGTGCTACGAGAGGCAGCGAGGGGCTGCCCGTGCCCGGGAGCCGGCGTTGCTGACAAGCGTAGCCATGGATGGCGGAGCGAAGTCAGCATCGAGCGAGCGAAGGCCTGGAGGGCCGTAGTGAGCGTCCGGCGACGGGCACGGGTAGCCGCGAGCCTGACGTGCAGGTGCGACCCGTATCAGTCGTGCATGGTGGAGTGCTACGAGTTATTACCCCCCGCCGCCGTTTTCAGTGGGCTGCCGGTGGCCACGGCGTGGTGGTCCAGATGGCGGGCCTCTATGCTTGGGCAGGTCGAGTGCGCCGGAGGCCAGCCGTGATCACACGAAACTCGTTCCATTCCACAGGCAGGAATCGCGTTGGGCTGCTCGCAGCTTTCTGCCTCGCCGCCTGGCCGGCTTTCTGTAACGCCGCGCCGGCCTCCGTCGCCACGCGCACGCCAAACTTCATCTATCTCTTCGCGGATGACCAGCGCTGGGACGCCCTCGGCGTCGTTCAACGGGAGCAGGGCGCTGCGGGACGCTTTCCCTGGCTCTCCACGCCGAACCTCGATCGCATCGCCGCCGAGGGGGTCCGATTTCGCAACGCCTTCGTGGTCAACGCGCTCTGCGCCCCGAGTCGCGCGTCGCTTGTCACCGGCCAATATGGGCACGTCAACGGCGTCACCAACAACCACACGCCCCATCCGGAGGAAAACATTTCGATCGCCGCCCTCCTCCGTCCCGCGGGCTATGTCTCGGGCTATTTCGGAAAGTGGCACCACGGCCGGCAGTCGGGCACGCGGCCCGGATTCGACATCTCCGCGAGCTTTGTCGGCCAGGGCCACTACTTCGACTGCCCCATCGAGGTCGATGGCGTGACGACGCCGAGCGAGGGTTTCGTGGACGACGTCACCACCGACTTTGCCGCGAACTTCATCCGAACCAACAAGGACCGGCCCTTCCTGATGGTGCTGGGCTTCAAGACCTGCCACGGCCCCTTCACGCCTCCGCCTCGGCATGCGAAGGCGTACGAGGGAGCCGAGGCGCGACGCGTTCCCAACCTCGACAGCACGCCGCCCTACAAGCCGGTCGACGCGCCGGCCGGGAAGCGGCAAACATCCTCGCCCAAGTCGGCGACCGTGCCGACGAACCTCGGCATGTTTCGCGGAATCAACGCGATCGACGACAACGTCGGGAGAATCCTCGACCTCCTCGACGAGCTGAATCTTACCGACGATACGGTCGTGATCTTCTCGTCCGACAACGGCTACTACCTCGGCGAGCACTCGCTCGGCGACAAACGGTCGGCCTACGAAGAGTCGATGCGGGTGCCGATGCTCGTCCGCTATCCGCGGCTCGTCTCCGAGGGCCGCACCGACGACCGTATCGTGCTCAACATCGACCCAGCTGCGACGTTTCTCGACCTCGCCGGCCAGCCTGTGCCAGCCGCCATGCAGGGCCGCAGCTGGAAGCCGCTGCTGGAGAACACCCCCGGCACGCCCTGGCGCGACAGCTTCTTCTACTGCTACTTCTTCGAAACCAACCAGGGCACGCCGACCACCACGGCCGTGCGGACTGCCGACGCGAAGCTGATCAAGTACCCGGGACACGACGACTGGACGGAGATGTTCGACCTGCGTCGCGATCCCTACGAGACTCGCAACCTCGCGTCCGATCCGGGCTCGGTCGACATGCGGCGGCGGCTCGAAGCCGAATACGACAAGCAGGCCGCGGCGATCGACTTTCGGATTCCCGATGTCGCCGACACACTCCCGCCCGATGGTTTGCCTGCCAGAAAAAAGAAGTGGGCCAACGGCAGGCGGCCAGAGCCTGCAGCGGTCGGCGGGCCTCCCGCCATCGACAGGGAGTTCACGGACCTCTTCAACGGCCGCGACCTCGACGGCTGGGTGGCCGAGTCGCACGTCGATTCCGAGGCCCATCCGGACGGCCGGCCTGTGTGGTCGGTCCGCGACGGCGAGATCGTGTGCGATGGCTGTGGCTTCGGGTTTCTGCGCTACGCCGTTGAGCCGTTTGCCGACGTGACGCTGCGGCTCGACTTCCAGCTGCAGAAGCACTCATCGCGCCGCTTCTGCAACTCCGGCATCGGGCTGCGGACGGTGGCCTTCGACAGTCGCCGCTCGCAGGCCACCCGGCCCTCGATCCGCGGGTACGAACTGCAACTCCTTGACGATGCGGCCGCGTCGCCCACGACGCATTCCTGTGGGTCGCTCTACCGGTACGTGGCCCCGCTGAAAGGCGCCCTGCGGCCCACGGGCGAATGGAACTCACTCGAGGTGGCGATGGTGGGCCCGCGCATCCGGGTCACGCTCAATGGCCAGGTGATCCAAGACGTCGACCAGCTGGAGGTGCCGGTGATCCGCAGCAAGCCGCTCTCGGGGTTCATCGCCCTGCAGAACCACGGTGGTCCGGCGCGGTTTCGGAACATCCGCGTGCGTCGCGAGCAGGGGGCGATTCCCGGGGCCGCCGAACTGGACGCCCAGGCGAAAATCGTCCGCGCGCGGGAGTCCTCCATTGGCATTCGCGGCGTGCTTCGGTTTGCAGTCGAGGCGGCCGGTCGGGGCTGGAGCCCGGAGGCGGTTGAGGAGGCGCTCGTTCTGGCGAGGTCGATGCAGGTCGTCGACCCCACGGATCCCGACTTCGGCAACTTCCGCTGGCGGCTCGGCGACGTGGCCGTGACCGATGCCAATGCGGTGGAGTTTGCCGGGCAGCTGCTGGGCGTGTTGCGGCTGGAGGATGACGGCCAGCTCGTGCCGCGGCCAGCAGGTCCGAGACTCACGCCTCGCGGCCGCGAACTGCTCGAAGCGATGTCTCGCGACGCGGTGGTGGCGATCCGGCGCCATGCGGTGCAGCCGGGTCATACGAACATCCGGCTGATGCGGATCTGGAACTTCCTCGCGCTTGGCGATCTCGCCGAACCCGATGCACGGCAGGAGGGTGAGGCCGCCTGGCGGGAGTGGCGGGATTTCACCAGGGCGCACGGCCTGACGGAGTTTCTCTGCCCCACCTACCTCGGCGTCTCGCTCGACTCGCTCGCCCTGATCGCCGATCATGCCCCCGCGATCGACACCCGCATTGAGGCCGACGTCATGCTCGGCTACGCGTGGCGGAGCGCTGCCGCCCACTGGTTTGGCCCAGCGCAGCGGCTCTCGGGGCCGCACGCTCGCGACTACGACTACCTCTACGGCCGCGGTTACACAGACGAGCATTTCGTCGAGGCCGGCTGGCTCACTGCTCCACCGCGAGTTGAGGGGGCAGGCTGGCTCCCGGAAGCGCCGCGAGATTCGCTGCAGGTGTTTCGCACCGCCTGTCGATCGGAGCCGCCGGGCGGGACGGTGGAGAGAATCATGGACGAGGTTCCCAGATTCGTGGTTGAGCGGACGGGCGAGCACGCGTGGCAGCGGATCACGAACTACGTCGGTCGCACCGCTACCATCGGGGTGGCCGGTGATGGCCGCGGAGCGGAAGACAAGACGCTCGTCGTCAATCTGCCCCCGGTGGAGGGTCGCCCGGCCGGCGGTGCAGCCGAGCCGTGGGCGACGCCGAACGTGACGCTCGTTGTCGACGGGCGGCACGATCCCTACGGCCTCGACCGCGTGCCGAGCGGCGTGGCGGGCCACCGCAAGTCGCACCATCTCCGCCCCTACGTGATCAGCTCCCAACAGGGCCCACGGGTCACGGCCGCCTGGTATCTCGATCCCCGCCGGCCGGCGTTTGGCGTCGATCCGCAATCGCTCTCCTGCCTTGAGGCCCACGTGCTCATCCCCACGGGATGCGATGTCTGGTCAGTGGAGGGGCCGCTTGCTGCCGGTGCGGAGCAGCCGCCGGAATCGACCGTGTTTCTCCGAGGTGGCGCCGGCACAGCCCTCGGGCTTCGCCTGCTCTCGGTCGCCCAGCCCGACCTGCGGCCGCTTGGGCTCCGGCTCGTGGCCGACGGCGGCACCGAACCCGTGCAACGACTGACGGCCACGTTTGCCGCGGGCACACCCGACCGCGGAGCGCTCCTGGCCCTCGACCTCGAACTGTGCGAGTCGCTTGACGACTCGGCATTCGCGGCTTTCCGCCGCGAGTTCGCCGGCCGCGATGTGACCGCACGCCTCGACGGCACGCGGTTCGTCGTCTCGGGGTCTCTGCCGCTGGAACTCGACCTTGGCGAACCGGATGGCCGGCCGCGGCGGGAGCGGTTTGAGCCGACCCTGCCGGCGAACGCGCTGCTCCGGGTCAACGGCAGGGATGTCGGTGCCGACCTCCCTGCCCGACCTGGGGCACCTACCTTCACAGCAGATGGCGTGCCGGAACCCTGAAAAAAGTTTGCGATCCCGAGCGTGTCCACCCGGGCCGCCAGCCCTGCCAAATCGGCACCTCGCCCCGGGGGCCCGCCGGGCGACGTGTGCGAAACCATTGAAAACGTAGGGTGATCGACGTCGACCGCGTCCGTGGCACGCGGCTTGCATTCTTTCGGGGCATCCCAAGGATGGTCTGCCAAAACCCGTCACCCACAACGTGACCTCCAACGTCACATAGTCGAGAGGAGTCTTCCGTGGCCAAACAGATGGTGTTCGACGACGAGGCCCGTCAGCCGCTGCTCGCCGGCGTGTCCAAACTCGCCCGTGCCGTGAAAAGCACGCTTGGTCCCCGCGGCCGGAACGCCGTGCTCGACAAGGGCTGGGGCTCGCCGAAGGTCACCAAGGACGGCGTGACCGTGGCCGAGGACATCGATCTCGAGGATCCGTACGAAAACCTTGGCGCCCAGCTCGTGAAGGAGGCCGCCAGCAAGACCAACGACGTGGCCGGCGACGGCACCACGACGGCCACCGTGCTCGCCGAGGCGATCTTCCGTGAGGGGATCAAGATGATCGCGGCGGGCGCCGACCCGATGGCTCTCTCGCGCGGCATCCACAAGGCGGTCGAGGCGATTTCGAAGGCGGTGCTGGCGATGGCCACGCCGATCAACGAGAAGAACAAGAAGGAACTCATGCAGATCGCCACGATCGCGGGCAACAACGACCCGACGATTGGCAATGTGCTTTCCGAGGCCTTCCTCAAGGTGGGCAAGGACGGCGTGATCACGGTCGAAGAGGGCAAGCAGGCCGAGACGACCGTTGATGTCGTCGAGGGCATGCAGTTTGACCGCGGCTACCTCTCGCCCCACTTCGTCACCGACACTGACAATCAGGTCTGCGAGTTCGAAAACCCCTACATTCTCCTCTTCGAAGAGAAGATCTCGAGCGCCAAGAATCTCGTGCCGCTGCTCGAGGCGATCAGCAAGGCGGGGAAGCCGCTCGTGTTGATCGCGGAGGACGTGGAGGGTGAGGCGCTCGCCACGCTCGTCGTCAACAAACTCCGTGGCATCGTCCAGTCGGTGGCCGTGAAGGCTCCAGGCTATGGCGACCGCCGCAAGGCGATGCTGGGCGACATCGCCGCGCTGACCGGCGGTCAGGCGATCTTCAAGGATCTTGGCATCGCCCTCGATGCGGTGAAGCTCAGCGACCTGGGCCGGGCAAAGAAGGTGATCGTGGAGGCGGAAAACACCACGATCGTCAGCGGTGCCGGCGCCAAGGCGGCGATCGACGGCCGTGTGGCTCAGATTCGTGATGAGATCACGAAGACCACGAGTGACTACGACCGCGAGAAACTCCAGGAGCGGCTCGCGAAACTCGCCGGCGGCGTGGCCCAGATCAACGTGGGCGCCGCCACCGAGACCGAGATGAAGGAACGGAAGGCCCTGATCGACGACGCCAAGAGCGCTGTCCAGGCGGCCCTCGCCGAGGGCATCGTGCCCGGCGGCGGCGTGGCTCTGCTCCGCAGTGAGAAGGCCCTCGAGAAGCTCGACCTCGAAGGAGACGAGAAGCTGGGGGCGGCGATCGTCAAGAAAGCCCTGCGGTATCCGCTCTCGGCGATTGCGGAGAATGCGGGCACGGACGGCTCGGTCGTCGTGAATCGCGTCCGGCAGATGAAGGGCAAGAACGACGGCTACGACGCCGACAAGGGTGAGTACTGCGACCTCGTCAGCGCGGGCGTGATCGACCCGGCGAAGGTTGTTCGCACGGCCCTTCAGAATGCGGCGAGCGTGGCGGCCCTCCTGCTCACCACCGACTCGCTGATCACCGAGATCCCGAAGGATGAGGAGCCGGCGGCTGGCGACGGCCACGACCACGGGATGGGCGGCGGCATGGGTGGCATGGGTGGCATGGGCATGGGCGGCATGGGTGGTATGGGCATGGGCGGTATGGGCGGCATGATGTGACCGGCCAGCGACAATCCACACTCTCATCCCTTCAACAAACTCGGACTGTTTTCACCTCAAATCGGAGACCAACCAGATGGCAGCGAAGAACCTGAAGATCCGTCCGCTCGACGACCGCGTGGTGGTGGAGCCCGTGGAGGCCGAGGAGCGGACCGCCGGCGGCATCGTGCTCCCGGATTCCGCCAAGGAGAAGCCACAGCGTGGGCATGTCGTGGCCATCGGCCCCGGCAAGCTCCTCGAGAACGGCCAGCGGGCGACTCCCGCCCTCTCGATCGGCGACGAGGTGATCTATGGCAAGTACTCGGGCAGCGACATCGAGGTCGACGGCCACGAGGTCAAGATCCTGCGGGAAACCGACATTCTCGCGAAAGTGCTGAGCTGAGCCTTTTGAGGAACGGCCATCGAAGGCCTTTTCTCCCCACCACCCTTTCGAACGACATCGAGGAGATCGATCTGTGCCCAAGCAACTGATGTTCGACGACAACGCCCGCGCCAAGCTGCTCAAGGGCGTGGAGAAACTGGCCGGCGCCGTGGCCGTGACCATGGGCCCGACCGGCCGCAACGTCATCATCGACAAGGCGTATGGCGGCCCGACGGTGACCAAGGACGGCGTCACCGTCAGTAAGGAGGTTGACCTCGAGGACGCGTTCGAGAACATGGGCGCCAAGCTCGTCAACGAGGTGGCGTCGAAGACGTCGGACCTCGCCGGTGACGGCACCACCACGGCCACCGTGCTCGCGCGGGCGATCTTCCGCGAGGGCACCCGCAACGTCGCCGCCGGCTCGAACCCAACGGCAGTCCGCCGGGGCATCGAGAAGGGTGTCGCCGCCGCCGTGCAGCGGCTGATGGAGATGGCCCGCAAGGTCGAGCGGCCCGAGGAAATCGCCCAGGTCGGCGCCATCAGCGCCAACAACGACCGGGCGATCGGCGATCTGCTCGCCGAGGCCCTGCAGAAGGTGGGCAAGGACGGCGTCATCACGGTCGAGGAAGGCAAGACGACTGAGACCACCGTGCGGTTCGTCGACGGCATGCAGTTCGACAAGGGCTTCGTCTCGCCCTACTTCATGAACAAGCCGGCCGAACTGGAGTGCCAACTCGACGACGCCCTGATCCTGATCCACGAGAAGAAGATTTCGAACCTCCGCGACCTGCTCCCCCTGTTGGAGAAGGTGGCGCAGGCGAGCAAGCCGCTCCTGATCATCGCCGAAGACGTTGATGGCGACGCCCTGACGGCGCTGGTGGTCAACAAGCTCCGCGGGGTGCTCAACGTGTGTGCCTCGAAGGCTCCCGGCTTCGGCGACCGCCGCAAGGCGATGCTTGGCGACATCGCCACGCTCACCGGCGGCACGCTGATCAGCGAGGATCTCGGCATCAAGCTCGAGAGCCTCGACCTCTCGCATCTCGGCAGGGCTAAGAGCGTCACGGTTGACAAGAACGAGACCACGATCGTGCAGGGCGCCGGCAAGCAGTCCGACGTGCAGGCACGGGTGCAGCAGCTCCGCCAGCAGATCGAGAACACGGAGAGCGAGTACGACCGCGAGAAGCTCCAGGAGCGGCTCGCCAAGCTCACCGGCGGCGTGGCGATCGTTTCGGTCGGTGCTGGCACCGAGGCTGAGATGAAGCAGAAGAAGGCTCGCGTCGAAGACGCGCTCCATGCCACTCGGGCGGCGGTCGAGGAGGGCATCGTTCCCGGCGGCGGCGTGGCGCTGCTCCGCTGCCGCGAGGCGGTGGAGAAGGCCCGCGCTCAGGCGAAGGGCGACGAGAAGATCGGTGTTGATATCATCCTCCACGCCCTCGAAGCACCGATCCGGCAGATCGCCGAGAACGGCGGGATTGACGGCGCCGTGGTTGCCGACGAGGTGGCCCAAAAGGACGTGAACATCGGCTACGACGCCAACAAGGGCGAGTACGTCGACATGCTCAAGGCGGGCATCATCGACCCGGTGAAGGTGGTCCGCGTGGCGCTGACGAATGCCGCAAGCATTTCCGGCCTCCTGCTCACCACCGAGGCGCTCGTCACAAACCTCGATAAGGATGACGCCAAGAAGCGGAAGATCGAAGGCTCGGTCCGGTGAGTCCGCGGAGGCGAGCATCCAACTCGCCCGTCATCGGGCGCCGGTGTCGGGGTGCCCCACGTGGCTGAACATGGCTGAACATGGCTGACCAGCGTGACTACTACGAGGTGCTCGGCGTCGAGCGGCGGGCGACCTCCGTGCAAATCACCGAGGCCTACCGAAAGCTTGCGGTCAAGTTCCACCCGGACAAGAACCCGGGGAACGACGAGGCCGCCGGTCGTTTCAAGGAGGCGGCGCGGGCCTTCGAGGTGCTGTCGGACAGCGATCTCCGGGCGCGGTACGACCGCTACGGTCACGCCGGCCTGCAGGGAGGCCGCCAGCACGAGTTCAACGACGTCTCCGACATCTTTGATGCGTTCGGCGACCTGTTTGGCGGTGGCATCTTCGGCGATGCATTTGGCGGCCGGTCGCGGGGCCCGCGACCTCGCAAGGGCCGCGATGTGTTTTGCCAGGTATCGCTGACGCTCCTCGAGGCGGCCCGAGGAGTGACAAAAACAGTGGCGTTTGGCCGCCACGAAATGTGCGGCACCTGTGACGGCTCGGGCGCGAAGAAGGGCACCACGCCGCAGCCGTGCGACTACTGCGGCGGCAAGGGCCAGGTGATCCAGTCGGCCGGCGTTTTCCGGCTTCAGACCACATGCCCGTCCTGCCGTGGGGCGGGGAACGTCATCCGTGAGAAGTGCCCGGCGTGCAGCGGCCAGGGCGTTACCGAGGAGCAGGTGGAGCGGCGGGTCACGATCCCCGCCGGCGTCGACAGCGACGTCCGCGTCCGCCTCGCCGGCGAGGGTGAGCCGGGTGGCAATGGCGGGCCGCCGGGCGACTGCTACTGCGTGATCGAGATCGAGGAGCATCCGTTCCTTGCGCGGGATGGCCGAGAACTACACTGCGAGGTGCCGGTGAGCTTCACGCAGGCGGCCCTCGGGGCCACCGTGGACGTGCCGACGCTGGACGGGCCCAGGCCGCTGCAGGTCACGCGGGGCACGCAAAGCGGCGACGTGATCCGCGTTCGCGGCCTGGGGATGCCGGAGGTCCGTGGCCGCGGAGTGGGCGACCTGCACGTGCACGTCTGCGTCGAGGTACCGAAGACGCTCTCGCCGCGGGCGGAGGAGCTCCTCCGCGAGTTGGCGAAGGAAGAGCAGGCCGCTGTGACGCCCAGGCGGTCTTCGTTCTTCAGCCGGCTTGCCGAATACTTTCAGGGCACAGAGACTGACCAGCAGCGTAAGGAGCAGGCATCATGAGCGAAGACGAGTCCGCCGAGGGAATCGAGCCATCAACTGCCTCCGAGGCGCGCGATGCCGGCCCTGAAACCCAGGTCGCGGAGTTGCAGGAGCGGGTGCTCCGCGTGCAGGCCGAACTGGAAAACTTCCGGAAACGGTCCCGCCGCGAATACGAAGACGCCCAGCGGTATCGCGAGATCGACGTGCTGCGCGACCTGCTTCCCGTGCTCGACAACGTGCTGCGGGCGATCGAGGCCGCAGAGAAGTCGGCCGACGTCGAGACGCTGCGATCGGGCTTCCGGATGGCAGCCCAGCAGATCGAGAAACTACTTGGCAGCCACGGCTGCCAAACAATCGAGACCGACGGGACCGCTTTCGATCCGGCCATCCACGACGCGATCCTCCAGCAGGAGGTGGCGGGCGTCGCGGGGGGCACGATCGTGGGCACGGCCAGTCGGGGCTACAAGCTTCACGATCGCGTGGTCCGACCGGCTCAGGTGATCGTCGCAAAGGGAGGGTGAACGATGCCGACTTACGACTACGTCTGCGATGGCTGCGGGCACGCGTTCGAACTGTTTCAGTCGATGACCGACGCGGTGAAGAAGACCTGCCCTGAGTGTGGTAAGAAAAAGCTGCGGCGCCTGATCGGTGCCGGTGGGGCGATCGTCTTCAAGGGATCGGGGTTCTACAAGACCGACTACCGCAGCGACTCCTACAAGAAGGGCGCCGAGGCCGAGAAGAGTGCGTCGGGGGGAGACGGCGGCAAAAAAGCCGACTCCGGCCCGAAGAAGTCTGGCTCGGGCGAGGGCTGACTCATGCCCCTGTGTCCGGTATGTGACGCGCCCGTCGATCTCTCGGCCACGCCCACGGTCCCCTTTTGCAGCGACCGCTGCCGACTCATCGACCTCGGCCGCTGGCTCGACGAGGCATACGGAGTCCCCGAGACAAAACGGCCCTTGGGCGGTGACGACGAGGCCGAAGCCGAGGCATGACGGCCGTTTCGTCGTCGGCCTGGCAGTTGTCGACGGGCTGCACGCGGCGCCGTCGCCCCGCCCCGCATATACTCCCGCACGCCATTCCGTCGCGGGACTGATGGCCCACATGAGGAGCCCTTGCCCATGACCACGAGTCCGAACCCGTCCGGCACGGTTGTGCACGAAATCCGCTGGAGCGACGCGCTGCCCTGGTGGCTGCTGTTTCGCGCGGCGGCCACCGCCTTCTCGCCCACGGTGATCCTGCTCGCCGCGCTTGGTGCGGTGGCCACGTGGGCCGGCTGGTCGGCCTGCAACCAACTCGGCCTCGCCGGCGCCACTGGATTCGTCGACGTGGCCGCCCCCGTCGATGGCGGGCTGGTCCTCCCCACCGGACAGGGCAACGTCATGACCCCGCTGGCCCCGAGCCGCGGGGCCACCCCATGGCTGCACGACCTCGGCCTCAGGCTTCCGCGGCCCCTGGCGGAACTCGTCGCCATGGTGAGCGTTCCCTTCCGCCCGTCGGCCACCGGCACTCAACTGCTCGGTGCCGCGGCGCGGCTCGCCTGGTTCGTGCTCGTCTGGTCGATCTTCGGCACCGGCATCACGCGGCACGTGGCGCTAAAACTGGTTGGCGAAGAGGCGCCGGGACCGGTTGGCGCCACCCTCTACGGCTCGCGAAAGTGG
The DNA here is from genome assembly GCA_945870505.1 of Candidatus Kuenenia stuttgartensis. Taxonomy (GTDB): domain Bacteria; phylum Planctomycetota; class Planctomycetia; order Pirellulales; family UBA1268; genus QWPN01. The sequence continues at coordinate 25,959 of CAMBSN010000025.1, forward strand.
CTGCCCGCGTTCAACGCCGCCCTCTTCGTGATGGTCGGCATTCTCGCCTTGAGCATCCCCGGGGCGCTGCTCGGACTGGCGATGCGAACGGAGCTGGGCCTGGCGTTCGCGGGGGCCGTGTGGCCGCTCGTGCTACTCGGCGCGGTGGTGCTCGCCATCCTCGCGATCGGCGTCGTCGCCGGCTGGCCGCTGATGGTGGCAGCGGTGGGCGTGGAGCGGGCAGACAGCTTCCAGGCGATCTCGACGTCGTTTTCCTACCTCTACCAGCGTCCGCTGCACTATGCCTTCTATTCGCTGGTGGCGCTCGCTGTCGCCGTGCCCGCCATCGCGGTGGCGAGCCTGTTCGCCGACGCCACGGGCACGCTCGCCATGTGGGCAGCCAGTTTCGGAATGGGTCACGAACGTACGGCGGCAGTTCTCGACGGCCTCTCGGGCGTCGGAAGCGAGGCTTCGCGGTGGGGCGTGAAGGCGATCGCCTTCTGGAGCCGCGGCCTCGCTCACCTCCTCTCGTCGTTCGGCTGGGGCTATTTCTGGGCCATCGCCACCGCCGCCTACATGCTGCTGCGGCAAGACGTCGACGGCACCGAGCTCGATGAAGTGGTGATCGACGAGCCCGGCGAGTAGGAGCTCGGGTTTTCAGCCTGCCGAAACGTAGGTGCAGGTTGTCAACCTGCACCAGGCAGCATGACCGACGCGGGTTCACCGCAGGTTGCCAACCTGCGGCTACGTGTGGAACGTTGCGACGCAGATTTCCAACTCCTACGTAGGTGCAGGTTGTCAACCTGCACCAAGCAGCATGACGGACGCGGGTTCACCGCAGGTTGCCAACCTGCGGCTACGTGTGCCGCGTGGATCGCACAGGCTGCAACCGTCGGCTACTTCGGCGACACGCGGTCGAGCAGCGCCGCCAGACCCTCCATCACCTCGCCACGGGTCGCGGCCGCATCGGCGCCGGCGGCGACCGCCGCCTCGAGCCGCTCCTTCCAGACGTGCGGCCCGAATGCCACGACCTTGCCGGCGGCTCCAGCCGCCTGCCGTCCTTGGGCGATCGTCGCCGACGGATCGGGGCACGACTGCACGTCGATCAGCACCACGTCGTAGGGGGCCGCGGCTGCCACGGAGGCAAGCGACGCCCGCACGTCGAGCGTGTCGCCGAGGCCGCGGGCCACGCCCGCGAGGCGGCTCGACGCCATCAGGTCGGACGACACCAGGAGAATCCGGCGGGAGTGCATCTCGTTCCTCACACTGCCTCGGGACCGCGGACTACGCGGTAGACCTGCACGGCGTCGTGCATCGGCAGCACGAACACCCGGCTGGTGGCATCGCCCCCCGCCGCCAGCACGTCCGAGATCACCGCCACGGTGCGTTCGAGGAAGTCGTCGTTGACGGCGATCTCGAGCATCGTCTGCTGGGCGAGCGGATCCGGCGTCGCCAGGTCGTAGCCGTGGGCGTCGCAGACCGTCATCCTCGTCACCTGGACGGCGTCGAGCGCCTGACGGACGCTCTCCACCTCGGCTGGCTTGATCACTGCGACAACGAGACGCATGCGGCCTCCTGGCGACCGGATCAGGGACGCGGCATCACGACGCTCGCGTCGAGCGCCTTGGTGATCCGCGCGTCGAGATCGACGAGATGGGCTCGCGAGTAATCGTCGAGTTTCACGTCGCCCTTCGCCAGCAGGCCTTTGATCGAGGCTGACAGGTCTCGCAGTCGCGCCGCCGCGATCGCCTGGGCGTCGGCCGAGGCGACGGTGCCGAGCGTGATCCCGCAGAGCCGGGAAACATAGGCCCGCTGGAGTCCGCGGCGGAGGCTCGAGATCGCCGGCTTGCGGACGGTGTAGTCGCCGGGGCCGGTCGCCTCCACCTCGGCCATCACCGCCGTGGAGAGCCGTGCGAGGAGCTCCGCCACGGTGAATGCGTCTTGGTGAGCCGCGACCTTCAGCTCGCCGTCGCTGATCCGGTCGAGCGTGACAGGGTCGAGCAGCCTGCCGAGCACGCGGTCTTGCCACATCAGCACCACGTCGTGCACGGGATAGTCTTCGCGGTCCACCTCGGGACTACCCCAGTGAGACCACTTCGTGGCCACGAGCTGATTGAGGAGTTCCGGCGGGAACGTGAAAGGCTCGGCGGCGAACATCTGCCTCTCGAGCAGGTCGAGTGCCTCCCGCTGCTTCGCTGCGTCCACCACCGCGAATGGCGGCCTCGCGTTGGGATCGCCCTTGTGGCTTCGCGACGTGGCCACACCTCCCACGAGTCGTGAAGCGAAGGCCATCGCCTGACCGTGCGTGGAGAGGAGCACGCCAAACGCCTGCCGCACCCGCTCGTAGCCGGGCGTGTCGCCGTCGGCCTGCTTGGCGGTAATCCGTTCGGCGATCTCGGGCATCAGCTGGGCGACGAGTTCGGCACGCGTGCGGGCGAACTCGAGCGGATCACTGCCAAGGTCGAAGCGGTTTGAGAACGGATCGGGGTCGCCCGCCTCGGTGTCTTCGTCGGTGGCGTAGGCGAGTTCGGCCGCGCCGCTCCGCTCGGCGATCTTCCTGAGTTCTCCGCGTTCTGCCTCGGGCGAACCGCCTGGCAGCGGCTTGTAGCCATACTCGATCGCCCAGGTATCGTAGGGACCGAGGTGGGCGGCGTAATACTCTCCCTGCGTCTTGCCCTTCGGCATGATGTTTGCGGGAAGGTAGTCCATCACGCTTGTGCTGCCGCCCGACTGGGAGGTCTTCGCGACGTCGTTCATGTCGGCCAGCGACCGGAACGCCGAGCCCTTGAAGTTGTGCCGCAAGCCAAGCGTGTGGCCCACCTCGTGCATGGCGACCAGCTTCAGGCCCTGGGTGACGAGCTTCTCCTTCTCCTGCTCGGAGAGACCTCCGCCGGCGCTCACCGCCAGCGCGGTGGCGGCCAGCGCCGTCTCGCGGGCGTGGCCGTCGAAGAGGTGGCAGCCGCAGGCCGCGTCGCCGAGGCCCGTACGGCCGACGGGCGCTGCGCCCGTCAACTCCGCCACCGACTGCGGTGTGAACGTCTCATACTGCTGCCGCCAGAACTGGAGGAAGTCGCCGTCGAAGATGATGTCGGCGTCGAGAATCTGTCCGGTTCGCGGATTCACCCGCGACGGCCCCATGGCAAAGCTCTGTCCGGCGGTGATCCAGCGGAAGGTGTTGTAGTTGACGTCCTCCGCATCCCAGTCGGCGGCATCGGGCTGCTGGCGGACCTCGATGGCGGTCGCGAACCCGGCCTTCTCGAAGGCCTCGTTCCATGCCTCGATCCCCTCGCGGATCGGCTGCCGGTGGCGGAAGGGCACCGTCCGCTCGATCCAGAAGACGATTGGCTTCTTCGGCGGGGAGACGGTGGCCGATGGATCGGCCTTCTCGAGGTGCCAGCGGTTGATGTAGCGGACGAAGCGGTCCTCGTCGACCTGCTGAGAGAAGTCCTTGAGGGCCGTGACGAAGTAGCCCACGCGGTCGTCGGCGAGCCGCGGCTTGTAGGAGTTCTGCGGGAGAAGACTGATCGAGTAGTGAACGTTGACCGTGGCGCCGCGGGAGTCGGGCACGGTGTCGAACTCGGCCGTGCCTCCGGAGCCATACGTGGCCGCAACCTGGAGTTCGATGTTGTCGGGAAAGCCCTTCGCGCTTGCCCACGTCGAGCGGTCGGCGGCGAACGAGAAGCCCGGCAGCGATCGCGAGATCTGCGGCAGGTCGCTGAAGAAGATCTTGGCGAGATCGATCACATGGCCGCCGGCGGGGCCGGTGGTGATGATCGGCACGCTGAACAGCACGCTGTCGGTATAGGCCAGTCCGACGGCCCTCTCCTCGGGGCTCCCCTTGTCGGCGAAGAAGCGGACGTTCTTGCGGACCACGTGAATGGTGTCGTCCACCTTGCGAAGCGTCCAGATCCAGTCGTCTCCGGAACCGACGCTCATGCCGCCGAGGATCGAGCGGTCTCCGATGCCGCGAGCGATCGAGATCAGCACGAAGAGTTCCTTGCCGAGCAGCGCCTCCGGCACCTCGGCGTAGACCTTGTCGTCCTTGCGCCACAGCGGGATCAGCCCGTCCGTTTTCCGCGCGTCTTTGAAGGCGACCGCGAACGTCGGCTTGGCGGTTTTGTCGGACGGCTGCGGAGCCGGCGTGGCGGCCGCCGGCGGGGTGGACGGAGGCGTTGCGGGGGCGGGCGTGTCGGCCTTCGCCGGCTCGGGCGTGGCGGCATCTTGGCCGCGTATCATGCCCCCACCACCGCCCCAGGCAACCGCGATCGCAACGCACGCGACCCCGAGCCAGCCCGTGTGCGACCGGGGCGATCGTGCGTCACCCATCAGCATCATGAATCTCCCAGAGGTCCGAAAAACGTCGACGATCACGGTTTCCGAAGCGTAGCATCGCGGTGTGAGGCGGACCAATTCCAGGTATGACGGCGACGCGATGCTGCTCTCGGAAGTCAACGACGGCGGTTTCCGGTCGGCTTGCACGGCGTGGCTGGGCGACCGCGACGCCGTCGTTGAGCGGCTCGCGACGGACGCCTTCAGCGGTTCAGCGATCGTCCGCGTCTGCGACGGCGATCCCGAGGGCGACCTCGTGCTCAAGTCGTTCCCGGCGAAGGCGCGGCCACGGATCGCGTGGGTGCACGGGCTGATGGCCAGCCTCCGAGCAGCAGGGTGCCGTGAGGTTCCCGCGGTGGTGACTGGCCGATCGGGCGGCACCGTCGTCGAGGATGGATGCGGGTGGGCGTGGGAGGCCGTGCGATTCGTTTCTGGCGTGGCGACCGACGAGCCTTCCGTCGGTCAGGCGAGAGCGGCGTCCGCAGCGGTCGCGCGGCTTCACCTCGCTGCGGCCGCGTGGCCAGCCGCCCCACCCCGGGTTGCGGTGCCGCCGGCGGTGACGCGGCGAATCGAGCAGGCGGGGCGGATGCTCTCGGAGCCGTGGCACTTCGTCGCGACGCTCGGCGGCGCAGTCACCTCGCTTGGCGACGCCATGGCGGCCCGGCTCGTACAGGCGACGGCGATCGCCCGAGAGACGGGGCTCTCAGGAGCTTTGCAGCGGGTCATGGCGGAGCGTGCCATGCCGGCAATGCTGCAGGCGGTGGTTCGCGACCTCTGGTCGAGCCATGTGCTGTTCGCCACCGACGAGCCCACGCGAGTGGCGGGAATCGTCGACTTTCATGCAGCGGCGGTTGACACGCCGGCAACGGATCTCGCCAGGTTGCTTGGGAGTTGGTGTCGCGGGCCTGCGATTCCTGTGGACGACGCGTGCCGCGAAGCCCTCGCAGCCTACGAGTCGATTCGGCCGCTGACCGCGGAAGAGCACCGCCTCGTCCCCTGGCTTGACGCCACCGCCACGATCTTCGGCCTCGACAACTGGTTTCGCTGGGTTCTCGTGGAAGGTAGGCGATTTGAGTGTTCTGAGCGGGTTTTCGAGCGGGTCGATCGGCTGGTGGGTAGGCTGCCTGAGGCGGTGGCCTGGCTCGGGGGCCGGCAGGGCCCAGTTTGACCTTCGAAAAGTGCAGTTTGTAGACTTTTCTCATCGAAAACACCCAAGGATTGGGTCGTCCAGTTGTGGGAGTCGTTCCCGGCTCCCGCCTCTCCCTCCTCCCCGACGGATCGCATGCCTTTTCACGCTCGCTTCTTGGTCCGGGGAGCCGTTGTGCTGCTCGGTGCGATTGCCTTTGGCTCGGCCGCCGTCGCGGTGGCCGGCGACCTCGCTGGCCCGCTCGGTGCTTCTCAGCCGCTGGCAACGAATCCGCTAGCGGACGTGACCGCGGCCCTGGGTGAGCCGGTAACCATCTCGGCGGCCATTGAACCGGGGCACAACGGCAACCCCGACGTGGTGGCCGTCACCGCCACGTTGGAGGAAGGCTGGCATCTCTATGCCGTCACCCAGAAGCCCGGCGGCCCGATTGCCACCCGCATCAAACTTGCCGACGACTCGCCCCGCACGGTGGCTGGCGGTTTCGCCCCGGATTCAGAGCCACACAAGCGGACGGTCGACGACGTGCCCGCCTGGAAGGGCCTTGTGATCGAGGAGCATTCGGGCAAGGTCATCTGGCGAGCGCCGCTACACCCTGGCTCCGGGGATGTTCGTGGGTCGGTGAGCCTCCAACTCTGCCAGGACACCACGTGCCTGCCCCCGCAGACGATGCCTTTCACGGCCGTTTCTGAAGCAGCCTCCATCGGTGGCACCCCGCCGGCGAGCCTGGACTTCGTGGAGCATGTGCCCGAACGCACGCACGCGAAGATCCGGGCGGCGGTGGGCACGGCAGCCGATGGATCGCTGCCCCTGGTCGTGGAGTTGGTGCCGGACGACGGCTGGCACCTCTACCGGCCCGCCGACACGGCCAAGAGTGCCGTCGGTCAGGGTAAACCCACGATCGTCTCGTCGGGCACGGCTGCCGACTCCGCGGTCGCCCGGGCCAGCGTGACGAAGGCCACTCCGACCACGCACGCGGAACTCGTGGAGGCCGGGGCGGTGGACGGCCCGATCACGCTCGAGATCGTGCTCTCGCGGCCGGCCGACGCCACGGGCCCGCTGGAGACGGTGATCGGGTTTCAGACCTGCAGCGATCAGACCTGCGATCCGCCAACGGCCGTGCGATTGACCGTGTCGCCGCCAGCCGCCGGGCAGTCGGGCGGGGGCGTCGCGTTTGCCGCAGCGAAGTATGCAGAGGCCGCCAAGGGCGTGCAACCGCTGGTGGCGGCGGCGACCGCATCGCCTGCGTCAACACCGGTGGCCGCCGCGCCGGGCGTGCCTGCGATGGGGGCGGCTCCGGCGACGGCCTCGATGCCCGCGGTTGGCCCCGCGCCGGCCGCATCGATTTCGCTGCCACTGGCGCTGTTGATGGGCCTCGCCGGCGGTCTGCTCCTCAACCTCATGCCCTGCGTGCTGCCGGTGCTCGGGCTGAAGCTGATGTCGTTCGCCCAGCAGTCGGGCCGCGACCGCCGCGAGGTATTTCAGATGAATCTCTGGTACTGCGCGGGGGTGTTCGCCGTGTTCTTCGCGCTGGCCACGGCGAGCGTGGCGGCCAACATCGGCCTCGGCAACGCCAACCTTGCCTGGGGCGAGCAGTTCACGTCTGCCGGCTTCAACATCGCGATGATCGCGGTGGTGTTTGCATTCGCGCTCTCGTTTCTGGGGATCTGGGAACTGCCGATTCCGGGGTTCATCGGCGAGAAGGCGGGCCACGTGCAGTCGCAGGAGGGGCCGGCCGGCTCGCTTCTCAAGGGCGTGCTCAGCACGGTGCTGGCGACGCCCTGCAGCGGCCCCTTTCTCGGGCCTGTCTTCGGCTTCACGCTCACGCAGCCGACGGCCGTCACCTATGCCGTGTTCGGGGCAATCGCCACCGGCATGTGCCTGCCGTACGTACTCGTCGGGATGATCCCGGGGCTGGTGAAGTTCCTGCCGAAGCCAGGTGCGTGGATGGCCACGTTCAAGGAGCTGCTCGGCTTCGTGATGCTTGGCACGGTGGTCTACCTGTTCACGATCCTGCACCACGAGTGGTTTGTGCCCACCCTCGCGCTCCTCGTGGGCATCTGGGCGGCCTGCTGGTGGGTGGGCAAGGGGCAGGAGATGACGGGCACCGTCGGCTTCGGTCGGTGGGTGCAGGCAGTCTCGGCGGCCGCGTTGATCGGCTGGGGCGCGTTCACACTGTTGGCCCCAGGCGATTCGCTGATCGAATGGCAACAGCCCTTCAGTCGCGAGCGGATCGCCGAGCTGCGGCGGAGCGGCGCGACCGTGATGGTCGACTTCTCGGCCGACTGGTGCCCGACCTGCAAGTTCAACCTGGCATATGCGATCGAAACCAACCGGGTGAAGGCGGCGGTCGAAAAGAATCGCGTCGTCCCGGTGCTCGCCGACTGGACCGATGGCTCGAACGAGATCAAGGTGGCGCTCGAGGGTTTGCAGAGCCGCTCGATCCCGGTGCTGGCGATCTATCCGGCGGCGACGCCCGGCGGTGAGTGTCCTGAGCCGATTGTGCTCCGCGACCTGATCACCGAGTCGCAGGTGCTCGAGGCGCTGGAGAAGGCCGGCCCGTCGAATCCAGGCGCGGAGCCGGTGCGCTCCGCGTCGGCCAGCCGTTCGGGCGGCCACTGATCCGAAGAGGCGTCGGTTCGGGGCTGCCCACGCCCTCTCGCTGGACGTTCGTCTCGGCCCTCCAGGCCTCGACTCTCTGCATGTCCGCTGCGCTTCGCCGGGCACCGATCCGCCGCAGGCGGATTGGTCGTGGCTACGCTTGCTTCCATAGCCCGCTCGAGGGCATGGGCAGCCCCTCGCGGCGCTCCCCCGTAGCACAGGTTTTCAACCTGTGTGCCTTTTGCGGTTTGCCTTCGGCTCGCGGCTGCGTCTGAACCGTCTCAGTGCAGGACGACCCGCTCGGCGTCGGGCTTTGAAGCCTTCGCGCTCCCGAGTCGGAAACTCTCGTGGCCCAGGTCGGCCAACTGTTTCTGGATGCTGTCTGCGAAGTGGGGCGACACCACGAGCACCATGCCGATGCCCATGTTGAAGACCCGCTCCATCTCGTCGGCCGCGATTCCGCCGAGCGACTGCACCCAGGGAAACACCGGCGGCACATTCCACGAACCTCGCTCGAGCACCACCTGCACCGTGTCGGGCACGATCCGGGCGAGATTTTCCACCAGGCCGCCGCCCGTGATGTGGGCGATGCCGTGGACAACCTGCTTGACGCGGTAGTGGCCCAGGACGGCCTTGACGGGCTTCGCATAGAGCCGCGTGGGTGTGAGCAGGGCTTCGCCCACCGTGCGACCATCGAGGACCGGCACGACGTCGGTCACCGAGAGCCCGCCGATCTCAAACACCGCCTTCCGCACGAGGCTGTAGCCGTTGGAATGAAATCCGCTCGAGGCGATGCCGATCGCCACGTCGCCCGGCTGGATCTGGCGGCCATCGACGAGTCGCTTCCGCTCCACTACGCCCACGCAGAAGCCCGCAAGGTCGTATTCGCCGGGGTGATACATGTCGGGCAGGATCGCCGTCTCGCCGCCGACGAGAGCGCATTCGCACTCCACGCAGGCGTCGGCGATCCCGCGGACGATCTGTTCGAGGAGTGTCGGATCGTCTTTCGCGAGGGCTACGTAGTCGAGGAAGAAGAGCGGCTCCGCGCCGGTGCAGAGGGCGTCGTTGACGCTCATCGCCAC
>CAMBSN010000026.1 GCA_945870505.1 Candidatus Kuenenia stuttgartensis
GGCCCTGTCGCTCGGGCTCACGAAGTGGCAGGCGCTGCGGCACGTACTCGTGCCGCAGGCAGTGCGGATCGTGATGCCGCCCGTCACGAGTGACTTCATCGCCCTGTTCAAGGACACGAGCGTCTGTTCGGCGATCACCGTGATCGAGCTGACGAAGCGATACAGCGTGCTCGCCCTCTCGACGGGCCGGATCGTGGAACTGGCGGTGGTGACGGCGGTGCTCTACCTCTGTATGAGTTGGCCGCTCGCGCTGCTCTCGCGGTGGTTCGAGTCGCGGCTCGACCGGCCGGCGGAGGGCGGGCCGTGAAGGGAATGGCGAACGGCATGATCGAAGTCGACTCATTGACGAAGCAACGCGCCGGCAGGCCGGTGCTCGATGCCGTGAGCCTTCGCGGCACCGAGGCTGGCGTGACGGTGCTTGTCGGTGCTTCGGGCAGCGGCAAGAGCACGCTGCTCCGCTGCCTCAACGGCCTCGAGATCTTCGAGGGGGGCTCCATCACGATCGCCGGCCACCGGCTCGCCGCCGGCGGTCAGTCCACCCCGGTGCTCGATGACCTACGGCGGGACGTCGGCATGGTGTTTCAGCAGTTCAACCTCTTTCCGCACCTCTCCGTGCTCGAAAACGTGATGCTCGCCCCACGAGTGGTGTCGAAGCTACCCGTCGAGGAGGCACGGTCTCGCGCCGTTGATCTGCTCGACCGGGTCGGACTCTCCTCCTTTGCCGCGGCCCGGCCTGCCACGCTCTCCGGTGGGCAGCAGCAGCGGGTGGCGATCGCGCGGGCGCTGGCGATGCGGCCGCGGGTGATGCTCTTCGACGAACCAACCAGCGCCCTCGATCCCACGATGACCTCCGAGGTGCTGGAGGTGATCGTCGATCTCGCGAAGGGGGGGCAGACCATGGTGGTGGTGACGCACGACCACGGCTTCGCGAAGCGGGCCGCCACCTGGGTCGTGGAACTTGCCGCCGGCCGGGTTGTCCGCCAGGGCACGGCCACCGAGGTGCTGCCGTAGCAGTCGCCCACGTAGCACAGGTTGTCAACCTGTGTGCGCCACGTCCCCACGTAGCACAGGTTGTCAACCTGTGTGCCTTTCCGGTTTGCGTTGCGATCGGGGCTGCCCATGCCCCATCGCCGGACGTTCGCTGCGGGCATCCTGCCCTTCGCTCACTCGATGCTGACTTCGCTTTCGCCATCCATGGCTGCGCTTGTCAGCAACGCCGGCTCCTGGGGCACGGGCAGCCCCTCGCCGCCTCTCGTAGCACAGGTTTTCAACCTGTGTGTCCCACGTAGCACAGGTTTTCAACCTGTGTGCCTTTTCGATTCGCGTTGAGTTTGAGACCGTAAACGCGTCAGCCTGCACGGGCCATGGAAGGCCGTGCAGGCTTATCGAGGCCTGGAGGGGCCGAGTCTTTGCGTTCGTGTCCCACCTGGGCTGGGCCACCGAACGCGTCAGCCTGCACGGGCCATGGAAGGCCGTGCAGGCTTATACACAGCAACGAAAAAACTCCGCCCGGGGGTTTCCCCCCGGGCGGAGCTCACTGGCCGAAGTCGGGCAACAGATCTCCGTTCGACCTATTGACCGTCAACTCACTTGCTGGCAACCGTCCGAACCGCCTTCACCGTCGAGGCGGAGGCATCGGGGGTCGGCTCAGCGGCACACGGCGCACAGCCCGTGCCCGCACCACAAGCCGGCTCCGCACCGCACGCCGGCTCGCAGCAGCCGTTGCCGGCCGAGCAGTCGGGCTCACCACCGCAGCAGCTGGTGCCACAGCAGCTCTTGCGAGCGTGCTTGGCCTTCAGGTGGGCGATGATGCCCATGAGGTGATGCTTCTTCTTCCGGGCACCGCAGCACGAAGCCGCACCGCAGCTGGGCTCGCAGCAGCCAGCACCAGCGTCGCAGGCCGGCTCAGCACAGCCGTTGCCGGCTCCGCACGCAGGCTCAGCGCAACCGTTGCCAGCACCGCAAGCCGGCTCGCAGCAACCGTTCCCAGCGTCGCAGCCGGGCTCGGTGCAGCTGCCGCAGCAGCTGTGCTTCCGCTTGCACTTCGCGAACAGGCCCTTCAGGCCACCGAACAGGTCATGCTTCTTCCGGGCACCGCAGCACGAAGCCGCACCGCAGCTCGGCTCGCAGCAACCCGCACCGGCGTCGCAGGCCGGCTCGGCACAGCCGTTGCCGGCTCCGCAAGCAGGTTCCGCACAGCCGTTGCCGGCACCGCAGCCGGGCTCCACACAGCCAGCACCGGCATCGCAGCCGGGCTCACAGCACGAAGCACAGCCCTTGCAGCCGAGCATCCGATCGAGGAGCTCGAAACCGAAAGACTGGCTACAAACGGTAACGCCGAGAACCAGCGCACCGAGATACATCATACGCTTCATCGAGCCACATCTCCTTTGATTATGGATCACCGGTGTGGTCGTCCCGCTCGCGACGGTGTCACCCCGAGGTTGTGATCCACTACTCTCTGCGGCAGGCCTGTCGAGCCATTCCGTGACTCGAGGGATCTTCAGGTTACTGCCGCCCCCTGGTTGCCCGACGGGCACAGTGATGCCCCGGGGGACACGGGGGCTATCGGCGGCCACGATCGACGCTCTTGAACGGTGCCCAAGTTTTTTGTCCTGCGCCACTTGCCCTTGCGCGTCGCGGTGAGATTGCGGCGCGTGCCGGTTCGGCGAGGCCTGCGGCGCAGGGCTGCGGGACCGTCAAGGTCTCGCGTCAGGGTCATCCGTAACCGGTAAGGTTTGCCACCCGTGGTGCCACTCCGTGGAAAACTCTGCGGCCGGAGGATGGGTGGCGCGATTTGTTTGACAGGCTTTACCCGACCCCTATACTTTGCCTTAGACTCTGGTGGCCGGCCGCGCGAACGCTCACGCGACCGGCAAACAGGGAACTCCGGTGCAAATCCGGGACGGCCCCGCCGCTGTGACCAGGCGACGAGGTCGGCCGCTTCAGGCCATTGCGGGATGCGCGAACGACGCGCGTGTCCGTGAGAAGGCATGCGGCCGACGAAGTCTGGAAGTCAGAAGACCTACCAGGTGTCATGGGTTCGTCGGACCGCGAGGGCGGGAAGGCGGACACGGTCGCTCGCGGCCGTTTGCGTATTCGATTCGTCTCCCCAGGAACGGGATGCCGTGCGCTCGCGTGGCCGCTTCGAGGCAACGCGTGCGCCTGGTCATCGCCTCGCATGGCCGCACCAATCCACCAGCCCCACTCCGGTCGAGGCATGACGCTCATCGAGCTGCTCGTGGTGGTTGCGGTCATCGCCGGCCTCACGGCGATCCTACTGCCGGCCGTGCAGACGGCCCGAGAGGCGGCTCGGCGGATCGGCTGCCTCAACAACCTCCGGCACATCGGCTGTGCCCTTCACGGCCACTTGCTGACGCGGCGGGCGTTTCCGGTGGGCTGCACCGAGTGGCGGTCGCCCGGCAAGGTCGGCCCCGAGCGGTGCCTGGCGTGGAGCAGCCGTATCCTGCCGTGGCTCGAGCAGGCCGACGTCGATAGCTTGATCGATTTCGACAAGCCCTTCGACCACGTCGACAACACAGCCGCTGCCAGGACGACGCTGGCCATCTATCGCTGCCCGTCGGCCGACCGGCCCGATCTCCTCGTGGCGGGCCTGGGCCGCAGCGACTACGGCGGCGTCACGGGCGAGCGGATCACCTCCCCCAACAACCCGGAAAAGGGTGGGCTCATCCACGATCGTGCCTTCTCCCAACGCGAGATCCCCGACGGCCTCGCGCACACCGTGCTCGTCGGTGAGTGCGCAGCCGGCAGCTGGCTCGACGGGCAGTGGATCAATGGCCGCAACCTTTTCGACCAGGCCTACGCCGTGAACTGGCCGACATGGGAGGACGAGCTTCGCAGCCGTCACCCCGGCGGTGGGCATGCCCTCTTCGGTGATGGATCCGTCCGTCTGCTCGGAGAATCGCTCGACACCCGAGTTCTCGCCGCCGCCTGCACGCGGGCCGGCGGTGAGTCGCTCCCGATCGCGGGGACCACGCCATGACGCGACCCGCTCTTCGTCAGCCCGGAGGTGCCGCTACTCGCAAATGACACTCCTGACCACCGCTGCCGCGGAGGTCACGACAACGTCGTCGCGTCGGGTGCTCGCCACCCGACGCGGGTAGCTGCTTCCCCTCTCGTTGATTTGGAGAGTCCACCCATGCGTATCGCACCCGTCCGTCCGTTCGTCGTTCTGCTCGCCTGCCTCGTCATCCTCGTGTCGTCGACCCTTTGCAAAGCGGTGGTGATCGACTTCGAGAATCTCCCGGTGCCACCGTCGGGCTTCTTCAATGGCGATCCCGGCACCCTCGCGCCCGGTCAGTTCGTGGACACGCCCTGGACGTCCGGAGGCGCAGCGTTTGCCAACATGTTTGGCATCGACAGCTACGGGGGCTTCGACTACCCCTACTGGTACGGCTTCGCCTACTCAAACGTGGTCAACACGACCGACCCGGCCTTCGAGAACCAATACGCCTCCTATCCAGGCGGTGGGTTTGGCTCGAGCACCTACGCCGTCGCATACTCCGAGGCGGCGGTTGTGACGCTTCCTGTGGCGACCACGGTCTCCGGCTTCCAGATCGCCAACACCACCTACGCCGCCCTGACGATGAAGAACGGCGACCAGTACGGCTTCTCGGCGCCGCTCCCTGCAGGCGGCTGGTTCTCCACCACGGCCACTGGCAGGCTCGGCGGCGCAACCACCGGATCCGCGACGTTCTACCTGGCAGACCTCCGCAGCGGTTCAGCGCCTGGCGTGCTTGCCGCCTGGTCGTGGTTCGACCTCACGTCGCTGGGAACGGTTGATCGGATCGAGTTCTCGTTCGACGGTTCCGACAAGGGGACGTTCGGGCTCAACACGCCTGCGTACTTCGCGATGGACGATTTCACGGTGACCGCCGTACCAGAGCCGACGTCGCTCGCGGCTGCGTTGGCGACCGTCGCCTACGGTCTGCGGCAACTTCGGAGTCGACGCCGCCATGCGTGAGGCCGAGCGGACGGCGGAGCAGGCGGCGGCGATCGACCACAACCGCCGCGCCTGGGATCGTCTGGCGGCCGATGGCGTGCCACTTGCGTGGCCGGCGACGGACAAAGCGTTTGGCGACCCGCGCGGCTGGCTGGGCTCGGCGGGCACCACCGCCCGTCCATGGCTCCCCACGCGGCTTACCGGGCTCGACGTGCTCTGCCTCGCCGCCGGCGGCGGTAAGCACGGCCCGCTCTACGCGGCCGCCGGGGCACGAGTGACGGTGCTCGACGTCTCCCCCGCGATGCTCGCGCTCGACCGTGCTGTGGCCCGCGAGCGGCGGATCGACCTCGAGATCTTCGAGGGCTCGATGGACGACCTCTCGATGTTCGCCACCGCCCGGTTCGACCTGGTGATCCATCCCGTGAGCACCTGCTATCTGCCCGACGTATCGGTGGTCTTTCGCGAGGTGGCGCGGGTGACACGGGGCAACGGCCTCTACGTGAGCCAGCACAAGTCGCCGGCGAGCCTGCAGGCGGGGATCGTGCCCAACGACCGCGGCCGCTACGAACTGGAGCATCCACAGCAGTCCGGCGTGCCGCTACCGCCGAGCCCGCCGTCGCGGCTCCGCGAGGCGGGCACCCACGAGTACGTCCATTCCCTGAGTAGTCTCCTCGGTGGCATCTGCCAGGCGGGGTTCACGATCGAGGACGTGGCCGAACCCGACCACGCGCTGCCCGCCGCGGCGGCTGGCAGCATGCCACACCGGTCGGCGTTTCTGCCCCCGTACCTCCGCGTCCTCGCCCGCCGCACGGCCGAAGGCCAGTCCACCGGAGCGATCGTGCTGGTAGACTGACTGCATCATGATTTGCCTCACCATTCTCCTCACGGCCAAGGACGCCGCCGACATCCCGCGGCTCCGCGACCTGCTCGTGCAGGCGCTGCGCAAGAGCCGCGGCGAACCCGGCTGCCTGCGGTTCGACGTCTACCACTCCACCGCGGAGCCGCGGCGGTTCACGCTCGTCGAGCATTGGGCCGACCAGGCGGCGATCGACGCCCACCGGCTCGCCGAGGCTTACACCACGATCTACAAGCCGCAGGTGATGCCGCTCGTCGACCGCGAGGGGCATCCGAGCACTTTTTTGGAATGAAGTTGGTGCGATGATCCTCCTCATCGACAACTACGATTCGTTCACCTGGAACCTCGTCCAGCGAATCGGCGAGATCGCGCCCGGCACGGCCATCGAGGTCCATCGCAACGACCGGATCACAGGCGACGAGATCGCAGTAAAGGCTCCGAGCCACCTGGTGATCTCGCCCGGGCCCTGCACGCCCGACGAGGCTGGGATCTCCTGCGACGTGGTCCGGCGGTTCGCAGGCCGGATGCCGATCCTCGGAGTCTGCCTCGGCCACCAGTCGATCGGGCAGGTGTTTGGCGGCACGATCGTGCGGGCGAAGCAACTGATGCACGGCAAGGTCGATCGCATTGCGCACACGGGTAGCGGGCTATTCGCGGGCCTCACCTCACCGATCGAGGCCACGCGCTACCACAGCCTCGTGATCGACCCGCCCACACTCCCCAAGGACTTCGAGGTTGACGCCTGGGCGGCAGCGCCCGACGGCTCGCGGGAGATCATGGCGATCCGCCACAAGACGCTCCCGATCTTCGGCGTGCAGTTCCATCCGGAGAGTTTTCTGACGCCAGCCGGCTACGACTTGCTGCGGGCCTTCCTCCGGACGAGCACCGTCGCTGCATGATCGAACTCACCGACGCGATCGGGCTGGTGGAGCAGACCGCCAGTCCGCTGCCGCCACGTCGCCAGCGGCTCCTCGATGCGGCGGGCAGGCGACTTGCCGAGCCCGTGGTCGCCGACGTCGATTCGCCACCGTGGGACCGGGCGATGATGGACGGCTTCGCTGTCCGCTCGGCCGACGTGGTTGATCGGGCGGCCGACGTCATCGAACTCGAGGTGGTCGCCGACCTCGCGGCGGGCGACGTGAGCACGCAGCCGATTCTCGCCGGCGGCTGTGCGAGAATCATGACCGGTGCCCCGATCCCACCGGGTGCCGACGCCGTGGTGCCGGTGGAGTCGACGGTGGGCGACACGGCGGCCGCGCACGCCGGCCGTCGCGTGCGATTCCGGGAGCCGAGATTCCGTGTGGGGCAGCACGTTGGCATTCGCGGCGCAGCCTTTCGGGCCAGGACGCCCGTGCTTCCGGCGGGAGCGATCCTCACTTCCGCCGCCATTGGCTTGGCCGCTGAGGCCGGCGCCACGCACGTCGTGGCGACGGCGCGGCCGCGGGTGGCGATCCTCTCCACCGGCAGCGAACTGGTGCCCGTGGATGCGGTGCCAGCGTACGGCCAGACGCGGAACTCGAACGGCCCGATGATCGCAGCGGCGGTCGCGGCCTGTGGCGGCGAGCCGATCCAACTGGGCATTGCAGTCGATCGCCCCGAGGCGATCCGCGCGGCAGTGATGCAGGGCCTTGCGGCCGACGTGCTCGTGCTCTCGGGAGGCGTGTCGGCCGGCGACCTCGACCTCGTGCCGGCAATCTTCGCCGCCTGCGGCGTGGAGCGGGTGTTCCACAAGGTGCGGCTCAAGCCCGGCAAGCCGGTCTGGTGTGGCCGGCTCGATCGCGGACCCGGCCAGCCGCCGGCGGTCGTCTTCGGCCTGCCTGGTAATCCGGCAAGTAGCCTCGTCTGCTTCGAACTCTTCGTGCGGCCGGCGCTGGCGATCCTCGCGGGTCTGCCCCGTGACCGCTGGCATCTTCCCCGGCGTCGCGGCGTGCTGACAGCGGAGGCGAAGTCCGCGGCTGATCGGCCCGTCTACCTGCCATGCCGCATCACGCGGGCCGGTGCACGGCTCGACGTGATGCCGCTGCCGTGGACCGGCTCCTCAGACATGGTCGGCCTCGCGGTGGCCGACGGACTCGTCGCCCTGCCGGCCGGGGTGAAGGCTGACGTTGGCGTCGATGTCGAGGTGCTTGAGTTCGCGTCGGGAGCGGGCGAGTAGGTCGGACTGAGTCGCCGCGGGCTGTGTGTGGTGCGCCGCGAGGGGCTGCCCGCGCCCCGTCGCCGGACGCTCGCTTCGGGCATCCTGCCCTCCGCTCGCTCGATGCTGACTTCGCTCCGCCATCCATGGCTCCGCTCGTCAGCAACGCCGGCTCCCGGGGCACGGGCAACCCCTCGCTCCGTCCACGCTTCTCGTAGCACAGGTTGTCAACCTGTGCCTGTCCCCAGCGACGTCAGCTGTACCGCTTGCGCGGCCGCCGTCCAAGCCCAACGCCGTGAGGCGTGGGGCGAACCATCACAAGGTGCGGCGTCGAGCGTGGTTCGCCCGCGGCCTCACGGCCGGCCGGCTTTCACGTGCCGTGCACTCGAGCGCGAGGATCAAGTGCGAGCGGTATTCGTTCAGCCTGGCACGCTGCGGTGGAAGTGCACGTGCTTCCAGCCGCTTTTCATCCGCACCCAGACCCGCGTTTCCTCGCCGCTCGACACCACCGGGCTGCCGGAGGCGTCGAGCTTCTGCACCAGCCGCACGTAGCAGACCACGGCGACGTCGTCTCCGAGCAACTTCACGACCGGTGAGGCGAGCGTTGTGGTGACGTGCGACGGGCCCTGCGGCTTTCCTGCAGCCAGATCGAAATAGAACTTGTGAAAGGGCAGACCCTCGACGATTTGCCCCTTCGCTTCGGGCTCGAAGCAGGTGATGTCGTCGGCGACGAGTTCCTGATAGGTCTTCCAGTCGGCCGCGGCCACGGCGTCGAGCAGGCGGCGGGTGACGGCGAGCACTTCCTCGGCAGGCGTGGGCATCGATAACTCCGTGCAGGGGTGTCAGGCGGGGCGGGCGACGAGGCCGAGAGAAACGAGCTTGTCGAGGCACTCGTCCCGCTCGCGGCAGCGGGCCAGATCCTTCCACGATGGATCCTGGGCGGCAAGGAAGGCCTCGTGATTCGCCGGGAATCCACGCGATCCGGCCTGGGCGACGAGTCGGCCGATCAGCTCGCGGTCGAGCCGCGTAAGCCGCATCGCCTCCACGCGGTAGTCGAGAAAGGCCTCCCAGACGAGCGGGAAGAGCGGCTTCACGATGTCGTTGCCGATCGTCTCGGCATAGCGGCGGATCTCGACTTGGGCGTGGGCGTCCATCCGCAGGGCGAGAAAGTGGAGCAGGTTATGGAGGTCGATCTTCCAGTAGGCCTCGGTGTAGGTGGAGAGCGGCAGGTCCTTGCGGGCCTGCTCGCGGGCGATGCCCGCCTCGAGCCGCTCCTCGTAGATCTTGCGGGCGAAGCTCTGAAGCTCGTGCTCGGCCTGCGTGAGTGTGCCGCCGACGTCGGCCGACATGAGGCCGGAGGAACCCTGGCGGTTGTTCGTGGCCTGGCTCCGCCACTCGT
This sequence comes from Candidatus Kuenenia stuttgartensis, assembly GCA_945870505.1. Classification (GTDB taxonomy): domain Bacteria; phylum Planctomycetota; class Planctomycetia; order Pirellulales; family UBA1268; genus QWPN01. The sequence goes on from CAMBSN010000026.1 coordinate 9,353, forward strand.
CGTTGCCGGTCGCCTGCATCGAGTCGATCGCGAGCGAGTAGCGGGTGGAGTATTCGTTGATGCTCGCGGTGCGGTGCCGGATCCACTGCCGCCAGCAGTCCATCGGCACGCGGACCACAAACTTGATCTCCGCCATCTCGAATGGCGTGGTGTGGGCGTGCCGGAGGAGGTAGCGGATCAGCTGCCGGTCGTCACTCACCTTCCGGGTGCCTTCGCCGTAGCTCACCCGAGCGGCCTGCACCACCGATCCGTCGTCGCCCATCACGTCGACCAGGGCCACGAAGCCATCGTCGAGGACGGGGAACTTTTTCCAGCGGAGAGCCTCGACGGCCGCGGTGCGAGCGGAGGCGGTCGGGGCACCAGCGGAGGCGGAAGGTGTGTCGGGAGCGTTCATGGCCGGCGGTCCTGCGGGGCGGGAGAGTCCCACAGGATGCGGCAGCACGCCGGCCCGGTCAATCGGCTCCCGGTAATCCCGGCTTTCAATCCTTCGCGAGAAGTTCCTGGAGCAGCGCTGCGAGCTTCCGGGCGTCATCTGACTGGCGGATCTGGTCGATCCGCGTCTTCGGAACCTCGAGCTTGGTGAGCGACGTGACGATGCTCGTCCAGAGCTTCTCCCTCTTCTTGCCCTCGGCCAGATAGAGGTCGGTCACTTGCTCGCCCAGCCGCTGGAGCAGGGCGGTGTCGAGGTTCGCGTAGTAGTTCTTGACGATCGACCGCTGGTACTTTGTGAGTTCCGCCATGGCGGGGGTTCCGTCGCTTGGAGGTTGCCGGGGAGACGGCTAAAGTATCGGCGAAATCCCCACGATCCATCGAGAGTTTCCCATGCCTACCATCACGTTCACGAACGAAAAGAAGGAAATCCAGGTTCCGGCCGGAGCGAATCTCCGGAAGGAAGCGATTCGGGCCGGCGTCCAGCTCTATCCGGGCGTCCATCAGGTCGTGAACTGCCATGGGTTCGGCCAGTGCGGCAGCTGCCGGGTGCTCGTCACCAAGGGGATGGAAAACTGCAGCAAGCGGGGGCTGATGGAGTCGGCTCGGATGGCGGTGTCACTGGCCTACATCGGCAACGAATCGCAGATGCGGCTGGCGTGCCAGACGAAGGTCAACGGCGACATCACCGTCACCACCAAGCCGCCGCTGAACCTCTTCGGCGAGAACTTCTTTAGTTGACCGGGCTGGGCCATCCATGGCGGCGGGCGGCAATGGCTGATCGTAGCCGCAGGTTGGCAACCTGCGGTGAAGTTCTGCCGCGGTTGGAGTGCACGTGCGGTTTGACACTCTGCACCCACGACGCGGGATCGTGACCCGATGAAAGAAGTGATCGCGATCGTGAAGCCGTTTCTCGCCGAGCGGGTGCTCGAGGCGCTGAAGTTCGCGCCGCTCGAGGCGTGCACGGTCCGCGAGGTGAAGGGCTACGGCCGCCAGAAGAGCTACCTCGACGCCTACGGCGACAGCGAATACTCGCTCGCCTTCCTCCCGAAGGTCGAGATCCAGCTCTGGGTGGAAGACGCCCGCGTTGACGAGGTCGTCAACGCGATCACCGCCGTCGCCCGCACCGGCCGCATGGGCGACGGCAAGATCTTCGTGCTGCCGGCGGCGGCCGTGGACGGTTGACGGAGGGCCCCGCACTGCCCCGAGCCGCGATCCCGTCGCTCACGCGCCGTTCGTCAGCCGGCAAACCGTTGCGCACGTGCAGCAGACCGGGCCGTCCCTTCATCACTAGTCAAGTAAACTTGACTAGTGGCCGATGCTGGTCAAGACTTCTTGACGAGTGGACGCCGCGAGGAAAGGAGGGCTTCCTTCGTTATGCGAAGAACAACCGGGACCTATCAGGTGACCAGGGGCGGCAACGAAGAGGTGCGGGCGTTTGTGCCGGCGCCGCTTCCGCCGGCCAATCCGCCGCTCGCGCTCGACGAGCCGCTGATGACGTTGCACGCCGAAGCGGTTGCCGCTGTCGGCAAGTTGAGCGTCGCCGGCGCGATGGTGCCGAGTCCGCAGTGGTTCATCTATGGGTTCGTGCGCAAAGAGGCCGTGGTCTCGTCGGAGATCGAGGGCACCCAAGCCACGCTTCAGGACGTGGTCACCTACGAGGCCACCAAGCAGGCCGAGCGGCCAGACGATGTGCGCGAAGTCTGCAACTACGTCGATGCGCTGACCTACGCGCGGGCCGAGATCGCCAAGCCCAAGGGCTTGCCGCTGAGTTCACGTCTGCTCTGCGAAGCGCACAAGCGGCTCATGCGCGGCGTGCGTGGCGCGGACAGGCAACCCGGCGAGATCCGGCGGTCACAGAACTGGATCGGCGGCACGCGCCCTGGCAATGCCAGCTTCGTGCCCCCGCCGCCGGAGAAAGTGCCCGCGCTCATGGCGCAGCTCGACAAGTGGTTGCATTCCAGTAACGCGCTGCCGCCGCTGGTGAAGGCCGGGCTGGCGCACGTACAGTTCGAGACAATCCACCCGTTCCTCGATGGCAACGGGCGGATTGGGCGATTGCTCGTCACGCTGCTGCTCGAGCACTGGGGGCTGCTCAAGACCCCAATGCTGTACCTCAGTCTGGCGTTCAAACGCAGGCAGCAGAAGTATTACGCGCACCTCAGCGGGGTGCGCGTCGCGGGTGAGTGGGAAGCGTGGACGACGTTCTATCTCGAGTGCGTGCGCGAGGCCGCGGATGACGGTGTACGGGCCGCGGAGGCGATCTTCACGCTCGTAGGGAAAGACCGCGCCCGCCTGATCAAGCACGACACGGTGACCGTGCCCGCGGTTCGCCTGCTCGATCTCCTGCCATCAAACCCAGTCGTCACACTGCCCCTGGCTGTCGAGTTGCTCGATGTCAGCAAGCCAACAGCGATCAAGGCGATCGAGTCGCTGGAGAAGACAGGCATCCTGAAGGAGACCACTGGCAAGCGCCGCGGCCGCGTATACGCCTACCAGAAGTACCTCGATGTGCTCACTGGGGGCTGATGCAGCGTGCTCGGCCTGTTATCACGATGCGCAGTTCATTGCGGAAGCTCCATTGACCGGACCATCCGTTACTCCCGGAAGACGCCAGTGGCGTACCAGATACTGTTGCTGCCGCGGCGGATATCGTAGCCGTAGGCCGAGTGCGATCCGCTGACGCCCCGCCAGTGGCCCGACGACTGTCGCCAACTCGCTACGCAGTCCACGCAGGAATCGAGCAGGTCTTGGTTCTCCCAACTCTCGGCGCAGACCTCGGCCGCGGCGCCGCCGAGCCGCTGCGATCGCGTCTCCCAGCCGTGGTGGCCCTGCCGGCGGATCCTCGCCTGGTGGGCCGAGTGGGCTTCGGCCTCGCCGCAGAGCCCCGGATCGCAGAAGCCCTCGGTGCTACGGGGGCGCTCTGGGTGGAGGCGGACCGCCAGGATCATCGACCGCTGCGTGAGCGAGCCCGCCGGCAGTGAGGCGAGTTCATCGAGATGGTGTGGGGCGAAGCGGTAATACTTCCCCGGCGTCTGCGGGAGCACCGACACGATCCGGCCCCGCCAGGCGTCGTGGGCGTGGTCCACAACGAACACGCCGGCGCCGCCCCGCATCTCAACGAGCCCATGGTCGGCTGCGAGAGTCGCCGCGGTGGCGGCATCGGGGCGGCAGAAGACCCAGGGCGTGCCACACGCGGCGAATCGCTCCTCGAGGCCAGGGCGGTCGAGCGGGCTCTCGCCGCCATGCGGTTCGACCGCCACCAGGAGCATCGCTCCCGAGGCCCGCGCGGCCTCCGTGGCGGCGGCATAGTCGTCGATCCGTTGCACCGCCTGGATGCCGGCAGCGGGGCTCATTCGCAGCGGCGTGGCCGCGAGCGCGGAGGCGAGAGGCAGGGAAAGAAGCGCAAGAGTAGCGGCGCGAAGAAGCATGATCACCTCGTGGCGGGAATGGACGGAGGGAGAGCGCGGCCGGGGAGGGAGGGGTGGCCGCTGGGAGGGGCCACGATTGAACCACGCAAGGAGTCGCAGCGACAACCACCATGCCACGGCGGGGTCGTATTGGGCGGTTTTTGCGGCTCGGCGGTGATCTCGAGGTTTGGTGTGGAGGCCGGCAACCCTGTCGAGATAGACTTCGGCCTCCCAAGGAAGGGGAAGTCGGCCGTGTTCCGCTGGCGGCCTTCCGGTTACCACAGGATTCTCTCTCAGGACTCCATTCGCATGTCGCTTCGTCACGTTTCCCCTCTCGCTGTCACCCTCGCCCTTGCTCTCGTGACGACCCCGTCAGTCGCCGCCGATCTCACCAGCCTCAGCAGCCAGCCGCTCGGCGCAGGCGAGGCATTCCGGCCGGTGTCCGAGGGCCGCCTCGCTACCGCCGCGTCGAAGCTCCGTGAGTCGATCGGCCCCCTCGACCGGCTCCTGGCCCGCAGCGCGAGCGGTGAGAACTGGAAGAAATTCCTCGACTGGTCCGCGCTCCAGCAGCAGGCGGCCTCTGGCTCGCACGCCGACGTGACCACGCTCCGACGGATTTTTGGTCGGCTCGACTCCGGTGAGAACGGTTTGGAGATGCCGCAGTTCGCGGCCGTCCGCCGAGCCGTCGGGAGCTACCTGGAGGTGGCCGACACCGCCTCCAGCGCGCAGGCAGCCGATGTCTACGGCCAGCGGCTCGACAAGCTTGCCGCCGCGGTGGCCACCGCCGCTGCAACCGGCACGCCCGAACCGCTTGACCCGGTCGGACCGCTGCTGGCCCGCCTTGAGGATTCGGGGCAGGCTCCTGGGGCCGTGGCGCGGATTCGTGGCGCCGTGAGCCGCCCTAACCTGTTTCTCGAAGTCGATGAAAGCCTGCTGGCCAACGGCGTCAACCGTCCCGTGAACGATGTGTCGCCGATCAACGATACCGTGCTTGGCACGCGGGTCCGGGGCACGGGCCGCACGGACGGCCTCGTGTTCCTCGACTTCGTGCCCTCGAGCGACCGGGCCACCGTCGACATCGCCTTCGACGCCACCAACCACTCCGACACCAAGGGCTCGCAGGGGCCCGTCACGGTTCGGACGCTGGGCACGACGAAACTCGGCGCCCGCAAGCGGATGCTGATCGACGACCAGCAGATCGTTGCCCTGCCCATCGATGCCCACGCGTCCACCGACACGCGGACTGCGGGGATCGGCGTCAACAAGAAGTTCGGCCAGCGGCTGATTCGCAAGATTGCGTCGCGGAAGATCGCCGAGATGAGGCCCCAGGTCGAGGCAATCGCCGAGGGGAAAGCCCTCGCGAAGGTTCGCGAGCAGTTTGAGAGCCAGACGGCCGACCCGATCGCCCGCGCGTCGCGCGACTATCAGGCGAAGTTTCGCAGGCCGATGATGGAGCGGGGCTGGTATCCGGAGATGCTGAATCTCTCCACCACGCAGTCGCGGCTCCAGGTGACCGCCCGCAAGTCACTGCCCGACCAGATCGCCGCCTTCACCGCGCCTCCAGCGGTCGATCCCGATGCCGTCCTTTCGGCCCGGGTGCACGAGTCGATGGTCAACAACTCGGCCGAGATCACGCTCGGTGGCCGCACGATCACGCAGAAGTTCATCGAAGAGCAGCTGAAGAAGAACAACATGGCCGTGCCGGTCGAACTCAAGAACGACGCCGACCAGCAGCCCTGGTCGATCACCTTCGCGAAGCGGCGGCCGGTGGAACTCGACGTCGATAATAACCGCGTGAAGATGACCGTCCGTGGCACCGGCTACACCTCGGGGGAGCGGGAGTTCGACGCGATGGACGTCTGGGCGACCTACCGGATCGAGCCGGGGCACCCGGGCGTTCGTCTGGTGCGGGACGGCGACGTGCAGATCTACCCGCCGGGATTCGTGCCCGGCGGCGGCAAGAAGCTGAGCGTCCAGCAGACCTCGCTGCGGGGCATCCTCCAAAAGCGGTTCAATAAAGTGTTCAAGGAGGTGGTGGACGTGGAGCCGCTGAAGCTACCGGGCGAGATGGAGAAAGCCGGCCCGCTGCCGATCGAGCAACTCGACGCCCGCAAGGATGGCTGGGTGGCCGCCGGCTGGCGGAAGCCGTATCCGGTCGTCTACGAATCGGCCCCACAGGAGATCATCGTCTCTGGTGAGCCGACGCTGGCGACGTCTGTCGGTGCAACGGTCATCGAGACGTCGTACACGCGGTGATCGTGTCGCGCGGGTTTTGAGCCTGTGAACCCCTCGTCGTAGCGCAGGTTGTCAACCTGCGTGCGTCTTCGGTTCGCCTTGGGCTCGGGGCTGCCAGTGCCCCGTCGCCGGACGTTCGCTTCGGGCGTGTGATTCATGTGCAGGTTGCCAACCTGCACCTACGGGAGCGGCTTGGGCTCAACCGGCTGGAATGGGCGGACCCAGATTGAGCGGAACTGCACCGGGTTGCCGTGATCCTGAATCATGAGCGGTAAGGCATCGGCGTGCTGCAAATAGCTCGGTGGCTGGTGCCAGAAGGTTTCGCCGAGGAGCACGGTGTCGGAGTGGATCGCGATGCCGTTGTGGAGCACGCTCACGCGGCCCGGCTTGTCGAGACTGCCGTCGGCGGCGAATCGCGGCCGCGTGAACAGGATGTCGTAGGTCTGCCACGCGCCGGGCTGGCGGCAGGCGTTCACCGACGGGGGCCGTTGCTTGTACAGAGCCCCGCACTGGCCGTCGGGATAGGTGAGCGGACCGTCGGTGCCGTCTTCGAACGAGTCGAGCACCTGGATCTCATACTTACCCATCAGGAAGATGCCCGAGTTGCCACGGCCCTGGCCCTTGCCCGACGCCGGCGAGGGCATCCGAAACTCGGCGTGCACCTGACAGTCGCCGAAGGGTTGCTTGGAGACGATCCGCTCCTTACCCACGGTGACCACGCCGTCAGTCACCGGCCAGTTCTCGCCGTTCTCCCAGGCCGTCATGTCCTTGCCGCCGAAGAGCACCACCGCGTCGGTGGGAATCGGGGCCGGTTTCTCCGGGACCGGGCCCGGATCGACGACCTTTGGCCGCGGCCACTCGATCGCCATCCGCCACTCGCCGCTCTCGTGCTTCGTGCCGCGGAGCGGCAGTCGCCGCGACCGGAGCGACTCCGTGAGCCGACGGGCCTCCGCCTCGGCCTCGCCGATCGGTAGGCCCTTCGGCGCGCCGGGGCGGGCATGCCCCGCCGCCTCGCGGTAGGCATCGCGGAGCAACTGCATTCGCTTGTTCACCTCGGGCAGGAAGGGGGCTAGTTTTACGGGCAGGTCGGCGCTCGCCGCGGCCTTCGCGTCGCCCAGGCCGGCGATCACCGCCCGGCAGATCGCCCAGTGGCCGTCGTCGTTGGGGTGGATGCAGTCGGGCGTGAACGTGAACGCCGGATCGGCCTTCCTTCGTTCCGCGAGGGTCGCCTTCATCGGCCCGTGGACGTCGATCACCGACCAGCCATCGGCCCGCCGCGCGAGCAGCCAGTCGGAGTAGGCCGAGAGCACGGCGTCGTAGTCGGCGTCGCCTGCCGGGCCGGGATTGGTTGGCTGCTTGTCATAGACGGGAGGCGTGAGGTGGATGATCTTCGAACCGGTCTTCTCGACGGCGGCGTGCAGCTGCTCGATTCCCTCCTTGAACTTCGCAAACCGTTCCTCGTCGAGCGGCTGATAGATGCCGCAGTTCATGCCGTACATCGCCAGCACGAGGTCCGGCCGCGTCACCTGGAGCACGCGGTCAAGCCGGTCGAAGAGATCGGGCCGGGGAAATCGACCGCCCGCGTGTCCTTGTTCGGAGAGCCCAGAGACCGTCTCGCTCGAAAGGCCGACGTTGATCACGTCGGCCGTGAGGCCCTGCTCCTCCATCCATGCCACGAGGTCGGCCACCCAGCGGCCGTCCTGGGTGATCGAGTCGCCAAGCACGGCGATCCGTTTCGCCGAGCGGACGAGGTCACCCGGCGAGGCGGGCTCCGCTGCGGCCACGGGCAGCATCCAGGCGATGGCGAGCAGGGAAGCGGCGGCAAGCAGGGAAGCGGCGGCGAGCAGGGAAGCGGCGAGTGACGGGGCGGCGCGGTGCATGGCGATCATGGCGCCGGCGTGGCGCCCTCCCGGATGGCGAACAGGTGGCTCTTGTTGGCGATGTAGATGGTGTCGCCGATGGCGATCGGCGTCGAATAGACGCTGTTGCCCATGTTGATTTCGGTAAGCACTTCGGGCTCTGTGCCGAGTTTGAAAATCGTGATATCGCCGTCCTCATCGCCGATGTAGACCTTCTCGTCGGCGATCAGCGGGGATCCCCAGCTGGCCGCGAGCATGTCGTGGGTCCAGTGGGGCTTACCGGTCTTGAGGTCGAGACAGTGGAAGAGGCCGCTGAAGTCGGCGACGTAGAGCAGGCCGTCCTTGATGGCCACGGTGCCGCAGGTGCGATGCATCGTCTCCTCGAAGGCGAGTTTGCCGTTGCCGTCGGCGTCGAAGCCGGGATAGTGCCAGACGGCTGCCGAGTTGGGGTTGGGCCGGGCCACTTCTCCCTCTTCCTTGATTACCGCCTGCTCGCGGCGGCGGGGGAGGGGTTTCGTGGGGTCGGCGAGCGAGAGCGCCAGTTCGCTCGACACGTCGCCCCGCTTCGTGGGATCGATGCACCAGAGATGGCCGACACCCTCGCCGTGCTCGGGATCCTCGCCGACGGCGATGTACACCAGGCCGTCGTGGACCACCGGCGTGCCGATGATGTGGTTCCGGTCGGCACGGCCGCCGAGCGTGTACTTCGACTCCTTCGGATTGCAGTCGAACTGCCAGAGGAGTTTCGGCTTGCCTGCGTCGCCACGGGCATCGAAGGAATAGAGCCAGCCGTCACCGCCACCGAAGAGCACCTGCGGCACGCCGCCAAGCTCCGCGTAGGCGGGGCTCGACCACTGGCCGTGGAGCACGTAGGCGCCGGGCGAGCCATCGGCCCAGAGCACTTTGCCGTCGCGCTTGTCGAGGCAGAGGAAACTCGGTGCGTCGGGGTTGGGGAGGTTGAGGTGGCCTTCGTCCACGCCGTTGCTCGTGTTGACGAATAGGAAGTCGCCGGCACTCGTCACGCTGCACGAGCACATGTTGTGCTGCGACACGCCGAGCTGCTTCATCATGTCGAGCACCCAGACGACATCTGCCTCGTCCTGTCCCTGCTCCTTCTCGGCGGTGAAGGGGCCGTCGTTCTCGCCGTCGCGGAAACCCTCGGTGTCGAGGCACTTCACCTCGCCGCGGCTGCTGACGTACCAGAGTCGGTCGCCTTCCACGAGCGGCGCGCAGCAGATGCCCTGGAGCGGCCAGTCGTGGACGCGGCCCGTGGGGAGCTTCTCGCTGGAGTCCTGCCAGAGGAATGAGCCGTTCTTCACGTCGAAGGCGAGCAGACAGCCGAGGTCGGTGGCCGGTGGATACCGCTTCAGCCAGCCCTTGCCGTTGTTGGTGCCGACAAACGCCTTGCCGTCGGCGATCACGGGGTTGCCGTACGACTGGCTGCCGAGGGCCGCCACCCAGGCCACGTTCTTGCTTGTCGCGGGCTGCCAGGCGCCGGTGTCGGGGTCGAACTCACCCGGCGCCCACTCGATCGGCAGGTTTTTCGCGTCGGCGACGTTGTTGCGGCTCGGCGAGCCGCCCCACTGGTTCCACTCGGCCGCTGTGGCGACCGTCGCGACGAGCGGGAGCCAGAGAAAAAGGTGCCAGCCACCTTTTGTCTGAAAGACCCCGGCCTCTGGCCGGGGCCGTGTCGCCTGCGGCGACCGGCAAAAGGTGGCTGGCACCTTTTTCTTCTCCACGCGCGAAATCATTTCACCACCTCCACGGAAACGTTGTCGATCGAGATCTCAGAATCCTTCGAGTTGCCGAAGAAGCCGGGGCTGCCTTGCAGGTTGCCGGCCGCGTGGACGCCCTCGATCGTCCACGCCTCGGGCTCCTTTTCGCCCCGCGGCCAGACCTTGCCGCGGAGCGCCGCAGAGCCGTCTTTCGTGCGGGCCTCGAGCTTCATCGTGTACCAGCGGCCCGCCTCCCAGGCGAAGGGGATCGTCTTCGAGAAGTAGGTCGCCACCTGCGGCGGCCACGAGCGGAGCTGCAACTGCTGGCTCGCCCCCATCAGGTCGAGCGTGTACCGCTGGGCAACGAGGCCCATGTCGGGCATCCGCGCCTTCTCGAGCGCCGCGGGATTCCCAAACTTCTTGGCGAAGGCGTCAGCGTCGCTGCCGGACGACTTCGGTGTGTCGGAGGCCGGCGATCCTGGCTTCTCGACGCCGGTCTCCTGAGCGCGGAAGTCGGCCTGCACGGAGTAGTCATGGAGGCCGATCGGACCGATCCAGCCTTGGCTCCGCGTCCCCTTCGGGATCGTCGTCACCTTCACGAGGCACTTCGAGCCATCCACATCACGGACGACGTGGCGATACCGCATCCCGATCCACGGAAGCGGTGGCTCCCCCTTCACCGCTCCCGTCTTCGGATCGGCGGCAAGGGGAATGTCCTCGAAGTCGAACCGCCAGGGCAGCGGAGGCATCGAGCGAATCCGCGACTTGCCTTCGAGGCTTCCGACCTTCGCCGTGATGATCGCGGCGGTGTGGCCCGAGGCGGGGGCAGTGTAGACGCCGTCCTTCGACATCGTCCCGGCCGTGGTCGCAAACTCGGCGGCCGACTCCTTGACGAATCGTCCTGCCGCGTCGAAGAGCCGCACCTTCAGTGGCACCGTTGTGCCGGCGGCGACCTGAGCTTCGGCCGGCACGACCTGCACCCAGGCGGGCTCGCCCGGCGCGCCACCCATGCGGGCAGCCACGATGCCGGGGCCGGGGTTTGCCGGGCCCGAGGCGCTCGAGCCGCCCATCTTCTCGCCGAGACAATACAGTCGGGCGTTGGTGGTGAGATAAACGAGCCCGTTGCAGGCGACGGGCGAGGCGGTGACCTCGTCTTCGTCGTTGAGCCGCATGCGGTTGACGAACTTCAGGCCGTCTTTCGTCGGCTCGAGCACATGCCAGCCGCTCGTCGAGCAGGCATAGAGTTTACCGTCCGCCACCAGCGGGCTGCCCCGGACGATCGTCCCGAGGAGCTTTACAGGCTTGCCGACCGGTTCGCCGGTCTCTTTGTCGAAGGCATAGATCTTCGCGCCGTCATCCACGAAATAGACGCGGTCGCCGAGCACCACCGGCATCGACCGGCCGTCCATCACGCCCTTCTTCTGCCAGACGACGTTCGTCGCCGTGATGTCGCCGGTGCCCACGGCCTTGAACCTCGTCACCGAACCCATAGACGTGTTGTCAAGATTTTCCTCGGCCTGGGAGATGAACACGTCTTCACCCTCCACCAGGGGCGCGACGTTGAGCCCGCGGCGGGAGAGCTTGAAGTTCCAGACGGGCTTGCCCGTTCGCGGCTGGAAGTTCCAGACACTGCCGTCGCTGGATCCAAAGACGAGGGCCGCCTGGCCGCCCAGAGCCGCGAGCGACGGCGTGCTGTAGGTGGTGTCCTCAGGCAACTCCTTCGTGCCGTTCATCCAGCGGACTTCGCCCGTGGCCTTGTCGAGCCCGAGGAAGCGGTGGGCGGGACGGGCGGTGTCGCCCCAGCCGGTGACCACGGCGCTGGCGATCACGAGGTCTTCGAAGACCACCGGGATATTCGTCCGGCCACCATAGGTGGAGAGAAACCCGAACTCTTCGTGGAGCGACCGTTGCCATTTCGTCTTCCCGGTCGTCGCATCGATCGCCGTGAACGCGCCGCAGACGCCGTGGGCGAAGACCGTGTTCGATGATGGATCGGCGATCACCGCCGACCAGCCGACCCGCTCGGCCGGCACGTCCGAGAGATACACGTTGAAGACGTTCTCCCAGAGCTTCTGTCCGGTGGCGGCATCGAGGCAGAGCACCTTTTCGGCCTCCTCGGTTGTGCCGGGCTTGTGCCGAACGAGCGTGAAGATTTTTCCGCGCATGATCACCGGCGTGGAGATGCCGCCGGCCTCGTCGCTCTTCCAGAGCACGTTCGTGCCCGCCTCGGGATCAAACGAGGTCACGAGCGGCGGGCCGTCGTAGTGGCGGTCCTGCATCGGGCCCCGCCAATCGGGCCAGTCGGCGGCAGAAGCCGCCGAGGCGAGGAGCGCGGCGGACGTCGCGGCGATGCAGAAGCGGCGGATCGTCATGCGAGATCCCTTCATTCGGTGATCCCTTCGGCCTTGAGGTCGGCAGGTAGTTTCGGATCGACGATGCCCAGGGCGCCACGGCCCTGCTGCACGCGGTCGGCGGTGTCTGCCTTGATGCTCTCGGTGTCGGCCTCCCACCAGCGGCGGCGGACGGCGAGTTCTGGCTCCGCGAGCGGGCGGACCACCCGCATGCCCACGCCGAGTGCGGGCTCCTCGGTGTACCACCAGGGGCTCTTGGGAAGGTTGGGGTCGACATCCTTCCAATCGGGGTTTTCGCGGGTGCCGCCGGCGTCGCGGGAGCCGCGGCGGGCGGCGCTGCGGCACTGCGCGGCCTCGTCGTAGTAGGCGCCACCGCGAAGCAGCCGCGGATAGAGCTTCTGCGGCCAGGTGATCGAGTCGGCCACGCTCACCGGCTGCGGCAGCGCCGCCTGGCGGCCGTAACCCCCGGCCACGAGTTCGTCGACGCACCACTCGGCCACGTTGCCGTGCATGTCGTGGAGCCCCCAGGCGTTGGCAGCCTTGTGGCCGACCGGATGCGGCGCCTCGCCGCAGTTGTCGGCGAACCAGGCCGCGTCGTCGAGGTCCTCGGCGTCGTCGCCGATGTTCCAGAGCGTCTGCGTACCGGCGCGGCAGGCGTATTCCCACTCGCTCTCGGCCGGCAGTCGGTAGAAGCGGCCCGTCAGGCCGCTCAGCCACTTGGTGTACTGTCGGGCGGCGAACTGGGTCATCGTCACCGCCGGCAGCGCGTCGTCCTCGCCGTTGACGAACGTGGTCGTCGGGTCGTAGAGAGCCGAGGGTGCCGTGACGGCATCGGCCTGGTTGTCCGGGGTGACCGGGCGGATACCGGCCGACCGCATCGCCTTGAAGATCTCGAAGGCGGCCATGTACCGCTTGTACTCGGCCCAGGTGACCTCACACTTCCCGATCCAGCAGGGCGCGACCTGCACGTCGACCTGCGGGCCCTCGTTGCTGGACCGGTCGGCCTCTCCGTCGGGGCTCCCCATCCGGAATGTGCCGCCGGGGAGCGGAATCATCCGGAAGGTCACGGTCGTGCCGGGGATCGTCTCGTCGTAGGCGACCATCCAGCCACCGGGCACCTGCACCGCCGGACCGTCTCCGGACGGCTTGGCTTCACCCGGCACGAAGCCGTGGTCGGCGTGGAGCGGCAGGGCCACGACCACGATCAGGAAGGCGAGCGGCAGGCTGGCCAACAGACGGCGGGAATCGCTGTGCATGCGGGTGCATCCGGGGGGCAGGGACGGCGAGGCACGGAGACCGTAAAGTGTAGTCTTCCGATTCCAGTCCCGCACCCGCGGGGAGCATCAAGACGTGTCCGCCTCCAAGCCCCCGAAGCCCACCTCGTCGTCGCCGAAAAGCTCGCCCAAGGGCAAGGCGGCGAAGACGGGGGACGACAAGCCCGCCGAGCGGGTCGTGGCCGAGAACCGCAAGGCCCGCCACGACTACGAGATCATCGACACCCTCGAGTGCGGCATCGCGCTGGTGGGCAGCGAGGTCAAGAGCCTCCGCGGGGGGAAGATGAGCCTCGACGAGGCCTACGGACGCGTGGACGGCAGCGAAGTCTGGCTGCTCGGCTGCGACATCCCGGAGTACGAGAAGGCCAACCAGCTCAACCACAAGCCGAAGCGGCCGCGGAAGCTCCTTCTCCACCGACGCGAGATCACGAAGTTCGCCGGCCACGCCTTCGAGAAGGGCCTCACGCTCGTCCCGCTCAAGGCCTACTTCAAGAACGGCCGCGTGAAGGTGCTGCTCGGTGTCGCCCGCGGCCGCAAGGCGCACGACAAGCGGCAGAAGCTCAAGGCCGATACGGCGAAGCGAGATATCGAGCAGGCCCTTCGCAGGCAACGCTGAAAAGCCGACGCCCCCGGAGGCCAGGGCCTGCGGGGGCGTCGATATCGTTGCGGTGGCGTGCGTCGCTGACGCGCGTGTGGCGCGACGGCTCAGTCGCCGGCACAGGCGCCCACGAGCGCGGATGACTCTGTGGAGTCTTCCGGGTGCCAGAGGGGCATGCCGCGCTGGATGCGCTCGGCGAGGATGTCGATCTTCTGCTTGGAACCGGCTGGGGCGGTGGTCGGAAAGAATTCCGACGTGCACTGCGGCTCGAAGTTTTCGTCGTGACCGTAGAGTTCGATGATTTCGAAGACGTTGCGGATCCGGGCCATTGGTTCGAAACCACTCCTTGTGGATGCGAGTCCTGTCGACGTCCATCAGGCAGACGGAACAGCCCGCTGGCCCTGGACGCCATGCTCCCGTGTGGTTGACGCTGGCCTTCCAAAGCGATGCCACGAGCCTGCCGGAAGGCAGACCGCGAGGAACCGTTATCAGGCGACCCGCGGGCGGGACGGCGGAAGTGCCGTAGCGGGCGCGACGAGCGACGGGAACTTCGACATTATGGACCCGGCCACACGCGAGTCAAACATTTGGATCGCGGGTGAAAGAATGCGGAAAAGCCGCGGAAAAAACCGGCCAAGCCGGAGGGTTTCGCCATCCGTCGCGGTCGTTCACTGTCCGGGAGGGCCGGGCGGCAGCACGATCTCCACGTCGGTCGGTGGCGGGGGGGTCGAACTGTTCGCCGCAGGCTTCGCGGTGGGATCAAACTTCGGCGTGTCGGTGCCCATGCGGGACTCGAGGTCAGCCGTGAGGGAGATCTTCTCGCCAGCGGCCGGTCGGAGTTCCAGCATGGTCACCCCCCATTCGCCCTTCGTCTTCTTGCCCTCAACGGCGATCGCTCCCTTGCCCTTGGAGCCCGACGCGTCGAACTGCAGCGCCGCGATGCCATCGGTCTCATTGGCCGTCCCTCGGACCGCCGTCCCGCAGGTGACCGGGCTGCCGAGGGCCTCGGCGACGCGAGCGTTGCCCCGCACTTCCTCCATCGCCTCCTTCACGAGTGGATGCTGCGAGAGCGGTCGACAGCCCGTCACGGCCAGCAGCACAAGCAGGCCAGCCATGGCAGGCATGGCTGGCATGGCTGGCATGGCTGGCATGAGGTTTGCGGTGCGGGAGCGGGGAGCGTGGGACGGCGAGGCATGGAGCATGGGAAAGTCCCCGGGGAACGAGTTACAGATCGGATAAACGGGCTCGTTCGACCGCAGGCCAGCGGTCAGCCCTTCGTGTCGTGGGCCCGGCACCATGCGATCTTCTCGGCGGTCGTCGTTGGGAGGGCGCCGCCTGCAGCCTTCTTGGCCGCCGCCTTGAGTGGAGCGGGGGCGGCGGCTGGGGCCGGTTCCTCGGTCGCCGGTTCTGCCGGCACCGCGGCAGCGGCTTTCGCTGCACGGGCTTGGGCCAGGATCTCGGCGGTCGAGAGTTTGCCACCGGCTGCTGGCTTGGCGTCGCCAGCGGCCTTGGGGGCCGCCGCCTTGCCGCGAGCTGCGGCGAGGATGTCGGCGGTGGAAGCCTTCTTCGCAGCAGCAGGCTTGGCCGCTTCCTTGGCCGGAGCCGCCTTCGCTGCGGGCTTCGCCGACTTCTCCTTCGGCTCAGCGGGCTTCGGCAGCGGCTTGGGCACCATCTTCAAGCACGACGGATCAATGTCGTACCAGGCGACGTTGTTGTATTGGTCGAACTCGACCAGGCAGCGGCCGTTCATATTGACCGTCTTCACCTGGCCCGTTGCCCGAGCAAACCGCGAGAGTTCGGGGGCAGGCGAATCGATCACGACGTACTTGTCGGTCCATTCCGCCTTGAGTCGCTCGATGACGTCGAACATGGGCTGTCGCGGTCGGAAATAGGGTGGACGGGGTGGCGGAGCCATGAATGTGATCGATGGCCCGGGGGATCGCAAGATGCGGCCGCGACCGGCCGTCAACGGCCCCGGCCGCCGGCCGCCGGGGGCACCGCTCGGATGCCGGCGGGGCCCACGACGTACGACCAGCAGACCGTGGCCGGAACGCCGTCGCCGGGCTTTGGCGCAGTCACCAGCACGGCCTCGCCCGCCATGTCGTACGTCGATCCGAGCCACACTGGCGGCTCCTTGATCCGGCAAGCGATCTCGAAGAGCAGCACGTCAGGTTCAGCGGGGTGGGGGGAGATGCTCGCCGAGTAGTGCGACCGGCCGGCCAGTCCGACGGCGAGGATCGCGGGGCCGTTCGGGGTTTCGAGCGTGGAGAGTTCCACGAGTGGCGGCGAGGCTGGCCACGACCCATCGCGGCCGCCGGCGGTGTGTTCCAACGAGATGGCCAGAGGTATGCCGTCGATGCTGACGCTATGCCGCCAGCGGTCGCCGTGCCAGTCGAAGACCACGCGGGTTCGCCCAGCCGACAGGGCGACCGGCGGCCGGGACCGCGGGGCGGGGGGATCGGAGGCAGGCGGTTCGCAGTCGGCGGGTGGAGAGGTCATGATGGCGGGCATCAGCATACGGCAGCCGCGGCCGCCCCGCGCCGACCGCCTGGAAACCGGCTCATGGAACCGCGTCGCTCGTTCGGCTGGCCGATCCTCCTCGGTGTGGTGCTGATCGCGGCGTTGATCGCGCTGACGGTGGGCTGGGTGCTCGTCAGCATCGCTGCGGCCCTCGGCTCGCAAAACGCAGCCTTTTACTGGGCGGTTCTCGGTGTTGGGGTGGCGCTCCTCGTGGTCGTGCTCGCGGGGGTGATCGTCTACCTCGCGCTCACGGTGAAGGCGATCGCGCTCTCGCAGCGGCAGAGCAACTTCATCGACAGCGTGACCCACGAACTGAAGAGTCCGCTGGCGTCGCTCAAACTCTCGCTGCAGACGCTGACCCGCCGGGCCGTGCCGGCCGAGCAGCAGGCTGACTTTCACCGGATCATGCTCCAGGACGTGGAGCGGCTCGACACGCTCATCGACCACCTGCTCGACGCCGCCAAGACGCTCCAGCGGCGGCCGCAGGCGGGAGGCGATGCGGCCGACGTCGAGACCGTGTTCGGCAACGTCTGCTCCGCCGTCGTGCAGCGGCACGGCGTGGCCGCCGACGCGATCACCGTCGAAGCCGCGGCAGACGGGCCGTTTGTGGTTGCGGGCCGAACCGCCGACGTCGAGATCGTGATCCGAAATTTGCTCGACAACGCGGTGAAGTACTCGCTTCCCGATCCACGGGTCGCAGTCACGATCAGCCGCACGAACGCCGGCCGGGTGCGGATCGCCGTGGCCGACAATGGCCCGGGCATTCCGATCCCGCTTCGCCCGCTGATCTTTCGCCGCTTCCACCGCCTCGGCAGCGAACTGGAGCGGTCGACGCCGGGCACCGGCCTGGGGCTGTTTCTCGTGAAGTCGCTCGTGCGGCAGATGCGGGGCAAGGTGCTCGTCCGCGGCCGTCAGCCGCCACCGGGCACGGTCTTCGAGGTGGAGTTGCCGGCGGCGCCTCCCGCGTGAACCACGCCCGGCGGCTTCGGCGTGGAGAAGCACAGCGGTCTTTTCAGTGTCCGTGCCGCTGATCTAATCGGGCCATGCACACGACCCACTCCTCCCCCACGACGCCGACCGTCGACGTCGTTCCGATCCGCCGCGTCCTTGTCAGCGTGTTCGACAAGTCGGGCCTCGACCGGCTCGCCGTGGCGCTCAAGGCCGCGGGCGTGCGCGTCGCCAGCACCGGAGGCACCGCGACGGCGCTGGCCAAACTCGGCGTCACGGTGGACGACGTTTCGGCGATCACGGGCTTTCCCGAGGTGCTTGACGGCCGCGTGAAGACGCTTCACCCAAACATCTTCGCCGGCATCCTCGCCCGCGGCGATCGGCCCGACGACCTCGATGTGCTCGCCGAGCACGGCATCGAGCGGTTCGACGCGGTGATCGTCAATCTCTACGACTTCCAGAGCGTGATCGCGAAGCCCGATGGCACGCCGGCCCAGGCGATCGAACTCATCGACATCGGTGGTCCGAGCCTCGTGCGGGCGGCTGCCAAGAACCACGCCTTCACGAGCATCGTCACGAGCCCCGCCCAATACGAATCCTTCATTGCGGCGGTCGCCCGAGGCGGCACAACGCTTGCGGAGCGGCGGCAACTCGCCGCCGCGGCCTTCGAGCACACCGCGAGTTACGACGCCGTGATCGCCCGGTGGATGGCCCGGCACGCAGGCCTCGTCGCGGAGCCGTCGGCTGCCGCGCCGCCGGCCGAACTCGCCGCTGAACTACCGCTGCCGGCGCGGGTGACCCTCGAACTCGAGCAGCGGCTGCCACTCCGCTACGGCGAGAACCCGCACCAGTCGGCGGCGATGTATGCCCCGGTGGGCACGCACCTCGGGCTCACCGGCCTCAAGCAGCTCTGCGGCAAGGAACTCTCCTACAACAACCTCCTCGACCTCGACGGGGCGACGCGGCTCGCGGGGCTCATCCAGGATCCCGCGGCCGTGGTCGTCAAGCACACCAATCCTTGCGGCGCTGCCTCCGACGGCACTGCGGCCGGAGCCCTCGCGGCCGCGATGGCGGCCGACCCCACGAGTGCCTTCGGGTCGATCGTTGCTGTCAACCGCGTCTTTGACCGCGACTGTGCCGAGGTGCTCTGTGCTCCGGGGCTGTTCGTGGAGGTGGTAGCGGCTCCTGCCTTCGCGAAGGAGGCGGTTGAGATGCTCACCACGCGGCCCACGTGGAAGGCCAGCGTGCGGCTGGTGGAAGTGCCTGCCGGCGACCCGTGGGAGGCGACGGCAGGGCTCGAACTGCGAAGCGTGGCCGGCGCCCTGCTCGCCCAGCGTCCCGATGACGAGTGCGATGATCCGGCGACCTGGCGGGTGGTGACAAAGGCAGCCCCGCCGGCTGCCCTCATGCAGGATCTCGACTTCGCCTTCACGCTCGTCCGCCGGCTGACAAGCAACGCCATCGCGGTCTGTCATGGCACGAGCCTCGCGGGTGCCGGCATCGGCCAGACGAGTCGCGTTGATGCCGTGCGGATCGCGCTGGAGAAGGCCGGGGCGAAGGCCCGAGGCGGCGTACTCGCGTCCGATGCCTTCTTTCCGTTTCCCGACTCGATCGACCTGATCGCGAAGGCGGGGATCGCGGCGATCGTGCAGCCCGGTGGATCGAAGCGGGATCCCGAGGTAATCGCCGCCGCCGATGCGGCGGGTATCCCGATGGTGTTCACTGCCCGGCGGCATTTCCGGCACTGAATCGCGTTTGTCGACGGATTTCCATGCGTGCACCCGCGAGCCAGCGACTCGTCTCCCTCGATGCCCTCCGGGGCTTCGACATGTGCTGCATCCTGGGCCTGACGGCCGCCGTCGAGGCCGTGCTGGGGCGGTTCCTCCCAGAGAGTCCGCTTACAGTTGGGCTGAAGACGCAGTTTGCGCACGTGGACTGGGCTGGCCTGCACTTCGAGGACCTCATCTTCCCGCTGTTTCTCTTCATCTCCGGCGCGGCGATGGCGTTCTCCGTGCCGCGACGGTTGCAACGAGAAACACAGACGGCCGTGATCAAGCACCTGATCGTGCGGGCGCTGGTGATCTTCGCGCTCGGTGTGATCTATTCGGGTGGGCTGAGCCGAGGATGGGATCAGGTCCGCTGGCTGGGGGTGATCCAGCGGATTGGCATCGCTTCCGCGGTCGCCGGCCTGCTGTCGATCTGGCTCGACGTACGCGGCCTGGCGATCGCCGCGGCTGCGCTGCTCGTGGGCTATTGGCTGGTGCTGTCGTTCGTGCCCGTTCCCGGCTTTGGGGCCGGCGATTTTGCCGAAGGGAGAAACCTCACCAACTACCTCGACAGCATCTGGCTCCCGGGCAGGAAGTACGACGGCGACCACGACCCCGAAGGGATGCTCAGCACGTTTCCGGCGATCGGCACGGCCCTGCTCGGCCTCCTTACTGGCAACTGGCTCTCACGCGACATGGAGCCGCGGCGAAAGGTCGGCGGCCTGCTGCTGGCGGGCATCGCCCTGCTGCTGGCTGGCTGGGCATGGCACCCGTTCTTTCCCGTCGTCAAGAAACTCTGGTCGTCGAGTTTTGTGCTGGTCACCGCGGGCTGGAGCGCGATCCTGCTGGCCGGCTTTTATTGGATCATCGATGTCCGCGGATGGCGGCGGTGGTGCGAGCCGTTCGTGTGGGTCGGCGCGAACCCGATCTCGCTTTACCTCGCAGCGGGCATGGGGGCCTTCCGCACGGTGAATCAGCGGATCGTCGGCCCGCTCTCGGCCGAGTGGGCCTGGGTCGGCAGCGTCACCGTCTTTGCTCTGATGCTCCTGACGGCCCGCTGGCTCTATCGCCGCGGCATCCTGTTGCGGGTCTGACAACTGCTGCGGGCCGGCCACGTTGAATGCGGTGTCTGGTGGCGGTTCGCCCCACGCCTTCTATGGGTCGCAGTTGATCTTGAGGCGTTCACGAGGCTCGGGGCTGCCCGTGCCATCTCGCCGGACGTTCGCTACGGGCATCCTGCCCTACGCTCACTCGAAGGAAACCTCGCTTCGCCCTCCAGGCTGCGCTCGGTTTCCTACGCCGCTCGATTGGCACGGGCAGCCCCTCGCTGCATCAACCTTCTCTTGAGATACCGGAAGGGGGAGCAGCCGGATCGGAGGCACGCGCAGAAGCCGGTGAGACGTGTGCCACGCTGTGGTCGCTCCGAAGTGTTTGAGAAGAGAACTCACACGTCCCGCCGGCGCCGAGCATGTCGCCGGCCGACTGCGGCGGGCGTCAGCGTGTGAGCCATGTGGCATAGCGACAGGAAGCGTAACGCCGTATGGCGTACGGCAGTCGGCCGATGCAGCCAATCCCTCTGGAGATTGAGGATAGACGGGCTATCCTTCAGGCATGCCTGACATCCTCGATCAGATCGTGGCGCGAAAGAAACTCGAAGTGGCGGTGTGTCGCGACCGGGTGCCGACGGCAGCGCTCGAGGGGCGGCTCTCCGTGGCACCGGCGGTGCGGGATTTCTTCGGTGCCCTGGCCGCGCCGGGGCCCATCAAACTGATCGCGGAGTTCAAGCGGAAGAGCCCGTCGGCCGGGGAGATCCGCCCGGGGGCTACGATCGAGGAAGTGGTGCGTGGCTATGCCGCCGCCGGGGCGAGCTGCCTCTCGATCCTCACCGACGGCCCCG
The DNA here is from genome assembly GCA_945870505.1 of Candidatus Kuenenia stuttgartensis. Classification (GTDB taxonomy): domain Bacteria; phylum Planctomycetota; class Planctomycetia; order Pirellulales; family UBA1268; genus QWPN01. The sequence goes on from CAMBSN010000026.1 coordinate 30,355, forward strand.
GGTTCGGTGGCAGCCTCGTCGATCTCGAGAGCGCGCGGATCGCCGTGCCGCTGCCCGTGCTCCGCAAGGAGTTTGTGGTGGACCGCTACCAGGTGATCGAAGCGCGGGCTCACGGCGCCGACGCGGTGCTCCTGATCGCCGAGTGCCTCGATGACTGCCGCTTGCGCAGCCTCTACCGCGAGATTCTCGATCTCGGGATGACACCGCTCGTGGAACTTCACGATCCGGAGAACCTCCCCCGCGTGCTCGATCTTGGAGCCACGCTCGTCGGCATCAATAACCGCGACTTGAAGTCGATGACCACCGACCTCGACACGGTGCTGCGGCTCCGCGAGCAGGTGCCCGACGAGGTGCTGCTCGTGGCTGAGAGCGGCATCAAAACGCGGGCCGACGTCGCGCGGCTCGAGGCGGCGGGGATCGCCGCGATGCTCGTCGGCGAGTCGCTGCTCAAACAGCCCGATCCGGGGCAGGCCGCGGCGGCGCTGCTCGGTCGCTGACGAACTTGTAGCCGGTGCCGCGAACCGAAAGAAAATGGACCGGCCGCGACGGGTCGTCCTCGAACGTCTTTCGCAGGTTGAGCATGAAGGTGTCCACCGTCCGCGTCGCCGGCGGCCGGTTCATGCCCCAGACCTTCGTGAGGAGTTCGTCGCGGGTCACCACCTTGCCCTCGTGCTGCACGAGGTACTTGAGCAGTTTCATTTCGAGGCTCGTGAGCTTCACCGGCTCGCCCCGGCAGGTCGCCTCCCAGGTCTCGAAGTTGACCTCGGCCGAGCCAAACCGCACGGTCGCCGATGCGGCGGCCTCCACCGGTTCGGGCGGGCGGTCATCGCGGCCGCGACGGGAGAGGAGGCTGCGGATCACCGAGAGCAGTTCCTCCAAATCAAAGGGCTTCTGGAGGTAGACGTCGGCCCCCGCGTCGAAACCGCGGATTCGGTCTTCGACGAGCGTCCGGGCGGTGAGCATCACGATGGGGAGCGGGTCGCCGCGGCTGCGAAGCGTCTCGCAGACCGCGTAGCCACTCATGCCCGGGAGCATCAGGTCGAGCACGACAAGGTCGAGCGGTGGCTGCGCCGACTCGATGACCGCGAGCGCCGCCGGACCGTCACCGGCCGTCGTCACGGTGTAGCCCTCGGCCTCGAGGTTGAACTTGATGCCGAAGGCGAGGTGCTGCTCGTCCTCAACGACCAGAATGTGCGGCATGCTGTGGCTCGCGAAGAGGCCCGATCACGGCGCCGGAAGCCGGGGAGCGGGTCGTGCGGGTATGATGCCGGCATGACCCACGACGCCGTGCCGGCCGAGGAACGCTTCACCGCCTATTATGCCGCCCCGCGCGCGCCCTGGGACATCGGCCGTCCCCAGCGGGTATTCGTCGAGGCCGCCGAGGGGATCGGGGGCCGCGTGCTCGACAGCGGCTGTGGCACGGGCGACCTCGCCATCTGGCTCGCCGAGGGGGGCCGCGCCGTGACCGGCGTCGACTTCCTCGAGCCGCCGCTCGAGGCGGCGCGGCGAAAGGCGGCGGAGCGGGCCGTCGCCGTGAACTTCTTGAGGATGGATGCCCGCGACCTCGGCTCGATCCCCGAACGGTTCGATGCGGTGACTGACTGCGGGCTCTTTCACACGTTCGACGACGCCGGACGGGCGGCCTACGTGCGGGCGGTCGCCGCGCTGCTCGAGCCCGGTGCGAGGCTGTTTGTGCTGTGCTTCGCCGCGGATGAGCCGGGAGCCCACGGCCCGCGGCGGGTTGCCGAGCACGAACTCCGCGAGGCGTTTCGCGACGGCTGGGTTGTTGAGTCGATCGAGCCGTCACGGTTTGAAGTGGTGCCTGGGATCGCCGGCGCCGAGTTCACGACCGGCGGGGCCCGGGCGTGGTTCGCGACCATCCGCCGGGCCTGATGATGGGCGGTCGTGGCGGCTCGCGATCGCCGTAGGCCGATTTGACGGCCGCGACCGCGGCCACCCAAGATGCACGAAAACAGGGAGGTTTCCGTGGCCGACATCGCCATCCAGCCGGTCGAAATGAGGAGTCAGCAGAAGCGGTTCATCCGCCTGCCCTGGCGGATCTATCAGGACGATCCCTGCTGGATGCCCCCGCTGATCATGTCGCAGGAGGAGCTGCTTGGGTTCCGCAAGCACCCGTTCTACGAGCGGTCGAAGAGTCAGTCGTTTCTGGTCACGCGGGGCGGCCGCGATGTGGGGCGGATCACGGCGATCGTCAACGCCGGCCACATCGACCGCTACAAGGAGCAACGCGGCTTCTTCGGCTTTTTCGAGTGCGACGACGACACGGCAGCCTCGCGGGCACTCTTTCAGGCGGCGGGCGACTGGCTGCACGCCCAGGGGATGACGTGCATTCGTGGCCCGGCGAATCCCACGCTCAACTACGAGTGTGGCTTGTTGATCGACGGGTTCGGCACGCCCCCGTTCTTCATGATGACGCACAACCGGCCGTGGTACGCCCACCTCGTCGAGGACGCCGGCTTCGGCAAGATCGAGGACATGTTCGCCTTCTACGGCAAGACCTCGATGCTCGACGGCATCGACCCGAAGCTCGCCACGATGATCGAGGGCGTAAAGGAACGATTCGGCGTCACGCTGCGGCCGCTCGACAAGAGCCGGTTTGCCGAGGAAGTGCGGATGTTCCTCCACATCTACAACGAGAGCCTGGGCGGAACCTGGGGCTTCGTGCCGCTCACCCCCGGCGAGGTCGATCACATGGCGGCCAGCCTCAAGTATCTCATCGAGCCGGAGCTCGCGATCGTGGCGGAGGTGGGGGGCAAGCCGGTCGGGGCCGTGTTCTGCCTGCTCGATTACAACCCGCGGATTAAGGCGATCGACGGCCGGCTATTTCCGTTTGGCTTCCTGAAGCTGCTTTGGAACAAGAAGGCCATCAAGCGGCTGCGGGCGATCAGCACGAACGTGGTACCTGAGTATCAGGCCTGGGGCATCGGGCTGGTGTTGATGAGCGGACTCTACGAGCGGTTCATCAACTGGGGCCTGGAGGAGGTGGAGTTCTCGTGGGTGCTCGAGAGCAACTACCTCTCGCGCCGCACGCTCGAGCGGGGCGGGGCGATCGTCACGAAGAAATATCGCATGTATCAGGACGACCCGCCGCAGGCGTGACGGCGGTGCGGCACGCTGCTCGGGGCTCTCCCACGTAGGTGCAGGTTGTCAACCTGCACAAGGTCTTGCGACTGCTCGGGGCTGCCCGTGCCCCATCGCGGGACGTTCGTCTCGGGCATCCTGCCCTTCGCTCACTCGAAGGAAGCCTCACCCATCGTTGCGATTCCGCAGCCGGCCGGCGACATGCTCGGCGCCGGCGGGACGTGTGAGTTCTCTGCTCAAACGCTTCGGAGCGACCGCCGCGTGGCACACGTCTCACCGGCTTCTGCGCGTGCCTCCGATCCGGCTGCTCCCCCTTCCGGAATCCCATGAGAAGGATGATGCGAATCGAGAGCAAACCCAGGTTGAAAACCTGTGCTACGGGGGAGAACTGCGAGGGGCTGCCCGTGCCCGGGAGCCGGCGTTGCTGACAAGCGCAGCCATGGATGGCGGAGCGAAGTCAGCATCGAGCGAGCGAAGGACAGGATGCTGGGCGCCGGGCCGCGCCCGGCGACCGTAAGCCGGAGCCGACGCCGGGACGGCGGCGACGGCGCG
>CAMBSN010000027.1 GCA_945870505.1 Candidatus Kuenenia stuttgartensis
AATTGCCGGCCTTCTGGTGCGCAAATCCCGTGCCGAACAGGATTGGCAGGATGCCCGTAGCGAACGTCCGGCGACGGGGCATGGGCAGCCCCGAGCGGGGCTGTCGAACACAGGTTGGAAACCTGTGCTACGGGGGCAGGCAGGCAGGCAGGCACAGGTTACCAACCTGTGCTACTGGGAGAGGACGTGGTTCTAGGGATGGTCAGCGGCAGGCGGCTCGCGCGTCCGCTAGGAATGCATCTACGTCGGCGTCGGTCGTCGCCCAGGAGCACATGAACCGACAGCCCCCCGCGCCGATGAAATTGTAGAACTGCCAGCCCTTCGCCCGCAGTCCCTCGGCGATATCGGCAGGGAGTGCTGCAAACACCGCGTTGGCCTGCCGCTCTCCGAGCACCTCGATACCAGGGATCCCCCGAAGCCCGCTCTCGAGGCGGGCCGCGGCGGCATTGGCGTGCCGCGCGTTGCCGAGCCATGCCCCGTGCTCGAGTAGGCCCACCCACGGGGCCGTGAGGTAGCGCATCTTCGAGGCGAGTTGGCCTGCCTGCTTGCAGCGGTAGGCGAACTCCTCGGCCAGCGACGCGTCGAAGAACACGACCGCCTCGCCCACGCCCATACCGTTTTTTGTGCCGCCAAGGCACAGGGCGTCGACGCCGACGTCACGCGTGATCTCCCGGGGAGACGCGCCGAGCGCGGCCACGGCGTTGGCGAACCTCGCCCCATCCATGTGGAGTCGCAGGTCGTGCCGGCGGCAGGTCTCGCCGATCGCGGCCAGTTCGTCGATCGAGTAGACGGTGGAGAGTTCGGTGGCCTGCGTGATGCTCACGACGCGGGGCTTGGGGTAGTGGATGTCTCGCCGCCGCTCGACGGCGTGGGTGATGCCGTCCGGCGTGAGCTTTCCGGCCGCCCCGGGGAGCAGCAGGAGTTTCGTGCCGTTGGAGAAAAACTCGGGCGCTCCGCACTCATCAGTTTCGACGTGCGCCACCTCGTGGCAGAGGATCGCGTGGTACGACTGGCACATGGCCGCAAGCGCCAACGAGTTTGCCGCGGTGCCGTTGAACACGAAGAACACGTCCGCCGGGCCCTCGACCATTTGGCGAATCAGCTCGCAGGCCCGCGTCGTCCACGGGTCGTTGCCGTAACTCGCCTCGTATCCGTGGTTGGCCCGTTCCACGGCCGCCCATGCCTCCGGGCACATCGAAGAAGTGTTGTCGCTGGCGAACTGGCAGCCGGGGCGTACGGGTGTGTTCATGGGGTGCTCGGGCGGGCGTCAGGGCGGAGAGAATCCAGTGGGGCCGTCGCCGCTGGAGATGGCTCGCCAGTGGTGCCGGTAGTCGCGGGGCGATGCGCCAGTCTTGGCACGGAAGAGCCGCGAGAAGTGGTACGGATTCCGGAATCCAAGGGCGATCGAGATCTGCTTCACGGTGAGGTTCGAGTCTCGAAGCATTTCGCCGGCCCGACGGATCTTCAGTTCCAGATGGTACTTGTAAGGGCTCTGCCCCGTCTGCTCCTTAAAGAGGCGGAAGAAATGGGTCCGGCTGACGTCAAACTCGTTGATCAGTTCCTCGACGACGGGCAGTCTGCCCGGATTCTCCTCCAGCCTGAGTCGCGCCCGGCTCACCACCTCCTGGAGTCGCGGCATCGCCCGTACGGCCGAGGCGGCGCCGGCCAGTCGAGCGATGATCTCCAGCGTCTTCGCCCCGGCGATCTGCACGAATCCAGCCGGCTCCGCCTGCAAGGCGTCGAGCACGTCGCGGAATGATCGCACGGTGGACGGGTCGAGGCCGGCGCGGAGGACGGCACGGTCGGGGCGGATCACGCCACTGCCGAGCAGGCGGTCCGGCGAGTCGCCCTGGAAGTGCACCCAGTGGATGCCCCACCCCGTCTGCTTTCGGGGCCGGTAGCGATGCCAGATCCCCGGAAAGAGGATCACGGCGTCGCCGGCCCGCAGATCGACGAGGCCCGTGGCGTGCGAATCGAACTCGCCCTCACCGTGCGTGACGTACACGACCCCGTACTCGCTGAGCACACGGCCGGCATCCCACTCGTAGAAGTGGCCCGGGGGATGGCGGCGCGGGGGAAGGAGATCGAAGCCCGGGGCGGCCGGTTGGTAGCCCGCGCCCGTGACGCTCACGCCCCAGCAGTGGTCGCCCGGATTGACCGGAAGGTACCGGTAGTACTCCCGCCCGCCGCTAGTGGAACTTTTGGCCATGATTGAAAGATCCTATTCCCGGATATTTCGCTGGGATAGACGGCCAACTACGACATATGACGCGGATTCTCCCGGGACCTGACCCGCATTCGGAAGGACCGGCTGCTGTCGCGACTGGTACGAATAGATAGTATTCCGCACTTTTGGGCATTCTGCCGGAATGCCCGCATCGCGCATCATGTCGGGGGGCTGGGCAGCCCACGTGGTTCTGGGCCAGATTCGCCTCAGTTGGCCGTTTCCCGAGACGGAGAGACTTACCGACATGCCGAACGAGCCGTCAGGAGCAAGCGCCTTGGGAACCGGGTCCACCGGCGAGGCCGTGTCCCGGAGGGCGTTCGTCGCCGCGGCGGCGGGAGGGGCTGCCGTCACGATGGTCCACTCTTCCCTGGCGGCCGCCGAAGAGACCCAGGAAATTCGGCTGGGCGTGATCGGCTGCGGCGGGCGGGGCAGCGGTGCGATCAACGACTCGCTCTCCATCAATGAAGGTGTGCGGCTCGTCGCCACCGCCGATCTCTATGCACCCAAGTGCGCCTCGCTCTGGAAGGCGATGAGGGAGGCGCATCCGAACAAGGTGGCGGCCAGCGACACGATCGCCGCCGGCCTCGACAGCTACCGGCGCATCCTCGACGACCCGAACGTCGATCTCGTGCTGATCACCACCTCGCCCGGCTTCAGGCCCGGCTATCTGCAGGAAGCGGTGGAAGCGGGCAAGCACGTGTTCACGGAGAAGCCGGCGTGCGTGGATCCGGCCGGCTACCGAATCTGCCTCGAGGCCCACGACGCCGCGGTGGCGAGGGAAACTGCGATCGTGGCCGGCACGCAGTATCGCCGACAGACGAACTACGTGGCGGCCGTCGAACAGATCCGCCAGGGGGTGATTGGCGACGTGATCGGCGCCTCCTCCCGCTACTGTACCGGCGGCATTTGGTATCGGCCACGAACGGAAGGCATGAGCGACGCGGAGTTTCAGGCGAACAACTGGTACCACTTCATCTGGCTCAGCGGCGACCACATCGTGGAGCAGGCCGTTCACAACATCGACACGATGAACTGGGTGATGGACGCCAACCCCGTCTCGGCCTTCGGCTCGGGCGGCCGGTTCACGCGTCCCGAAGACAGCGAACTGTGGGACAGCTTCAGCATCAACTACGAGTATCCCGGCGAGCGGATTGTGACCTTCATGAGCCGCCAGATTCCCGGAGCCGCCGTCGACGTGGGCAACGTGATCTACGGCACGAAGGGGGAGTGCCACATCGGCGCCACCAACGCCGGCTCGCGGATTTTCGACCGCGCCGGTGCCACGGTGTGGGAGATGGAGGGCAGCATCGCCGACGCCTATAAGCAGGAACACAAGGACCTCGTTGACTCGATCCGCGCCGGTAAGCCGATCGTGGAACTGCGGCAGATGGCCGACAGTTCGTTGGTGGCGGTGATGGGCCGGATGGCGGCCTACACGGGCCAGAAGGTCACCTGGAAGTTCGCCACCGAGGAGTCGAAGCTCGACCTGTTTCCCAAGGATCTGACCTGGGAATCGTCGCTGCCCAAGCCGCAGTTCGCCGTGCCGGGGAAGACCAAACTCGTCTGAAGTACCGGAAGTCGTTTCTCGTTCGCAGGAGCACCCTTCATGTCCGCCGCCGCCAATCGCACCGCACTCGCCACGGCGCCGATCTACCGCGGGCCGCTGCCGCGCGTGACCACGGTCGAGCGGCTGCCGGTCACCGTCTACGACCAGCCGGCCGACGCCAGCCGCGCGGTGGCCAGGGAAATCGCCGACCTCGTACGCGAGCGGGCCGCTACGGGTAAGAAGACGGTGCTCGGCCTCGCCACGGGCAGCACCCCCGTCGGCGTTTACGACGAACTGATCCGCCTGCATCGCGAGGAGGGGGTCTCCTTCAAGACCGTCGTGACCTTTAACCTCGACGAATACTGGCCGATCGAGCCCGACGCCCTGCAGAGCTACCACCGGTTCATGCGGGAGCACCTCTTCGACCACATCGACATCCCGGCCGATGCGATGAACATCCCGGACGGCACCCTCTCCCGCGACCAGATCTCCGCCGCCTGCATGGCTTACGAGGAGAAGATCCGCGAGGCAGGCGGCATCGACCTGCAAGTGCTCGGCATCGGTCGGACGGGCCACATCGGCTTCAACGAACCGGGCAGCACGGTCGAGAGCCGCACCCGTTTGATCACGCTCGACAGCGTCACCCGCGGCGATGCCGCCAGCGACTTCTTCGGCGAGTGGAACGTGCCCCGGCAGGCGATCACGATGGGCGTGGGGACGATCCTCGGCGCCCGCCGCGTCGTCCTGCTCGGATTCGGTGAGCACAAAGCGCCGATCGTCCGCAAGGCGGTGGAGGAGCCGCCGTGCAGCCACGTCTCCGCGAGCGCCCTGCAAGGGCACCCCGACGCCAGGTTCGTCCTCGACCGGTCCGCCGCGGCCCGGCTTTCGAGGTTTGAGGCGCCGTGGGTGGTGGGGCCGCTGGAGTCGATGGGGCTCGAATGGACGCCGCAGCTCACGAAAAAGGCGGTGATCTGGCTCTCGCTGCAACTCGGCAAGCCGATCCTCAAGCTCACCGACGAGGACTACAACGAGCACGGCCTCCAGGACCTGCTCTCCTGCCGCGGCCGGGCCTACGACACCAACATCGAGGTCTTCAAGGCGATGCAGGGCACGATCACCGGATGGCCGGGGGGCAAGGCGGGGGGCCGCGGGCCTCACGGCGGCTCCGACGCTTTTCCGAAGCGGGTGGTCGTCTTCAGCCCGCACCCCGACGACGACGTGATCAGCATGGGCGGCACGTTCATCCGGCTCTGCGAGCAGGGGCACGACGTGCACGTCGCCTATCAGACGAGCGGTAACATCGCCGTCTGGGACGAGTCAGCCGACCGGCACGTCGATTTCGTCGAGGAGTTTTGCAAGGCCTTCGGCGTCGGTGCGCCGATTTCGAAGGGAGGCGCGAGTGGCATCGCCGACCAGATCCGGCAGTTCCTCAAGACGAAGTCGGCGGGGGCCGTGGACATTCCGGAACTGCAGGCGGTGAAGGGGCTAATCCGGCGGACCGAGGCCCGAGCCGGCGCGAAGTATTCCGGTGTGAAGCCCGACAACATCCACTTCCTCGACCTGCCCTTCTATGAGACCGGTCGCGTCCGCAAGAAGCCGATCGGCCCCGAGGACATCGCGATCACGGTCAAACTTCTCGAGCAGGTGCAGCCGCACCAGGTCTATGCAGCAGGCGACCTCTCCGATCCCCATGGCACGCATCGCGTCTGCCTGGCTGTGATCCTCGCGGCGCTGGCGGAGGTGAAGGGGCGGCCGTGGGCCAAGGACTGCCAACTCTGGCTCTATCGCGGTGCCTGGCAGGAGTGGGGGCCGCACGAGATCGAGATGGCCGTGCCGCTCTCGCCCGACGAGGTCGAGCGGAAGCGGATGGCGATCTTCAAGCATGAGAGCCAGAAGGATCGGGCGCTGTTTCCCGGAGCGACCGACGAGCGGGAGTTCTGGCAGCGGGCGGAGGATCGCAACCGTGATACCGCCAGGCTTTACGACAAACTCGGGCTTCCGGAGTACGAGGCCATCGAGGGCTTCGTGCGGCACACGTTCTGACACTCAAGCGCAGGCACCATGACCAAGAAGTACAACGTCGGGATCATCGGCTACGGCTGGGCGGCCACCGCCCATATCGCGGCGATTAACGCCACCACGCAGGGGCGCGTCGCCGGCGTTTGGTCGTCGCGACCGCTCGATTCGAGCGAGCTGTCGGCCAAACACGGCGGCACGATCAAGGCCTATCGCGAACTCGACGCCATGCTCGCCGACCCCGACATTCACGTAGTGGACGTCACGAGCTATCCCAGCCAGCATCGCGACCAGGCGGTGGCGGCGGCAAAAGCGAAGAAGCACGTGATCCTCGAGAAGCCGATGGCCAACACACCGGATGAGGTTCGCGACATCGTGGCGGCTGCCGAGGCCAACGGTGTGAAGGGCTGCGTCTGCTTTGAGTGCCGCTACTCCAACCAGTTTCAGGTCACGAAGGCCCTGCTCGACGAGGGTCTGCTTGGGAAGCTGCACTACGGCGAGGTCGACTACTACCACGGCATCGGCCCGTGGTACGGGCAGTATCGCTGGAACACCGGCAAGAAGGACGGCGGGAGCGCCCTGCTCACGGCCGGCTGCCACGCGCTCGACGCGCTGCTCATGCTCATGGGCAACGATGTGGCGAGCGTGACGAGCCTGAGCACGAAGTCGGCGAGCGACATCTTCCAGCCATACGAATACGACACGTCGAGCGTGACGATCCTCCACTTCAAGAACGGCGCGATTGGCAAGACGGCAGCCATCGTTGACTGCCTACAGCCCTACTACTTCCACACGCACCTGGTGGGCAGCGAGGGGAGCCTGCTCGACAACAAGTTTCACTCCATGAAGCTCAAGGCTGACAAGGGGCATTGGAGTGAATTGTCGATGAAGATGCTCGACTCGGGCGACGTCAGCGACCACCCCTACCAGGCGCAGTTCCAGGCCTTTTTCGATGCCCTCGACCGGGGCGAAGACATGCCGCTGACGAGCTTCAAGGAGGCGAAGAAGACCTTCGACGTGATCTTCGCGGCCGACACGAGCGCGGCTCACGGCGGCACGCCGGTGCGGCTGGGGTGATGAACAGGTCGCCTGGTTTCGGAATGAACGGGGGATTTCAGTGAGCGTGGATCAAGCTCTCGCGCGGCTCGGGGCTGCCCACGCCCCGTCGCCGGACGTTCGCTGCGGCCCTCCGGGCCTACGCTCTCTCGATGCTGACTGCGCTCCGCCATCCATGGCTGCGCTGGTCAGCAACGCCGGCTCGCGGGGCATGGGCAGCCCCTCGCTGAGTTCCAACCCGTGTCTTGCAGTTCGAGCATGTCACCGCCGGCTGCGTTGCGGCCAGGATAGGTTCTCTACCATCGCAAGGAACTTTATGACTCAGTGTCGTTTGTCGGCGCTTGTAGCCTGTCTTGTCACCATGGCTGCGTCCGTGGCCGTCGCCCAGCCGGCCGTCGTTCCCGCCGGGTGGACGGCGCTTTTTAATGGCCGCGACCTCGCCGGCTGGCGGGGAAGGCCTCACTTCGATCCTGCGAAGGAGGCCGAAGGCACGCCCGAGGAGCGGACGAAGCGGCAGGCTGAGTGGGACGCCGACATGCGGCAGCACTGGACGGTGGAAAACGGCGTGATCGTCAGCGACGGCCACGGCGTGTTTCTCACCACCGACCGCGACTTCGGCGACTTTGAACTGGACCTCGAGTGGATGCTGCCGGCAGCGTGCGCCGACAGCGGGATTTATCTCCGCGGCAATCCGCAGGTGCAGATCTGGGACCCAGCCTGCGAAAGGGATTTCAAGCACGGCTGCGAGAAGGGGTCGGGCGGCCTCTGGAACAACCCTGCCGACGCGCCAGGCAGGTGGCCGCTCGTGAAGGCTGACAAGCCGATCGGCGAGTGGAACACCACGCGGATCACGATGAAGGGCGATCGAGTGACAGTGGTGCTCAACGGCCAGGTCGTGGTGAACGACGCGCCGCTTGCCAACTACTTTCAGAAGGGGCAGCCTCTGCCTGCACGGGGCCCGATCCAGATTCAGACCCATGGGGCGCCGATGCACGTTCGTAACGTGTTCGTCCGCGACCTCGGCACGTTTGACCTCTCGAAAACTGACTGGCGGGATCTCGGCGAGGTGGATTTTACGAACGTTAACTGTGCGGCCGACACCTGGACGTGGACGCCCGATCGCGTGAAGTGCACCGGGCAGCCGGTGGGCGTGATTCGCACCAAGGAGCCGATCGCCGACTTCGAGATGTCGCTCGAATGGCGGCACCTCTCCGACGGCGGTAACTCAGGGGTGTTTCTCTGGGCGCCGAAGGCGGCGCTCGATTCGATCAAGCCCGGCCAGCTGCCCCCCGGTGGCATCGAGGTGCAGGTGCTCGACCACGCCTTCACGGCGCAGTACGAGGCATCGAGCGGTAAGAAGGCCGACTGGTTCACGACCGATGGCGACGTCTTTCCGGTGGGCTCGTCCACGATGAAGCCTTTCCCGCCCACCGCCCCGCGTGGATCGCGGAGTTTCCCGAAGGAGCGGCACTCGCTGGGCACGCCCGAGTGGAATCACTACTTCATCCGGGCCGTGAAGGGGGAGGTGCGGCTCTGGGTGAACGGCCACGAGGTCTCAGGGGGCTCCGACTGCAGCCCATCGAGCGGGTATCTTTGCCTCGAGTCGGAAGGGGCCCCGGTGGAGTTTCGCCGCATGAAAATCAGGGAGATCGCCGCCACGGGTTCGCCCGCGTCAGAGGAGGGCTTCGTGCAGCTGTTCGATGGCACCACGCTCGACGGCTGGCAGGGGGCGGTCGATGGCTACGAGGCCGTGAATGGAGAGATCCGCTCGAAGCCGGGCGTGGGCGGCAATCTGCTCACGGCGGGCGAGTACGGCGACTTTGAACTACGGTTCGAGTTCCAGCTCACGCCCAGCGCCAACAACGGCCTCGCGATCCGCGTACCGCCGCAGGGGGATGCGGCGTTTCAGGGGATCGAACTCCAGATCCTCGATGACGGCCACGAGAAGTACAAAGACATCAAGCCCTGGCAGGCGCACGGCTCGATCTACGGCGTCGTGGCTGCCGAGCGCGGCACGTGCCTGAAGCCTGCCGGAGAGTGGAACACCGAGGAGGTGACGGTGCAGGGCTCACGGATCAAGGTCGTGGTGAACGGCAAGACGATCGTCAACGCCGATACCGCTCCCTTCCGCGATGGTCAGCCCACGCCCGACGGCCAGGCCCACCCGGGCCTCGCCCGTACGAAGGGGCACCTTGGATTTGCCGGTCATCATGACGAGGTCCACTTCCGCAACATCCGGCTCCGCGATCTTTCGAACGTACCGAACTGAACGAATCCCTTTTTTCCCCAGAGGCCATCCATGAACCGTTCCCATTCTACTTCCCCGCCAGCCCCCACGTTCCGCCTCTGGCTGATGATGGTGCTGGAGTTTGCGATCTGGGGAGCGTGGCTACCCCTGATCTGGGGCTACATGGGAGCGAAGATTGAAGACGGCGGCCTCGGCTTCAGCGGCTCGCAGATCGCCTGGGTGGGCAGCGCCTTTGCGATCGCGTCGATCGTCGGCATCTTTTTCTCCAGCCAGTTCGCCGACCGGACGTTTGCGGCCGAGCGGTTCATGGCGGCCAGCCACCTGATCGGCGGCCTGGCGATGCTCGGGCTCTACTGGGCGAAGGATTTTCCGACCTTCTTCGGGCTGATGCTCGTGCACGCGTTGTTTTACGTGCCGACGATCTCCGTCTCAAACTCGCTCGCCTTCGCCCACATGAAGGACGCGCAGAAGGAGTTTGGGATCGTCCGCATGGGTGGCACGATCGGCTGGATCCTCGTGGCCTGGCCGCTGTACTTCATCCTCGAGGGCAAGTCGGGCGCAGAGGCGATGTCTGCGAGTCGTACGATTTTCCTGATCGCCGGCGGCCTCTCGCTGGTGCTCGCCGTCTACAGCCTCGTCCTGCCGCACACCCCACCGAAGCCGGCCAAGGCGGGGGAGGGGGGCTTCGCCTGGCTGAAGGCGGCGAAGTTTCTCGCCAAGCCCTATCTCGCCGTGCTGTTTCTCGTGACCTTCATCGACGCCGTGATCCACAACGGCTACTTCGTGATGGCGGGCGACTTCCTGGGGAGCAAGGCGGTGGGCCTCGCGCCAAAGTGGATCATGCCGGTGATGAGTATCGGCCAGGTGGCGGAGATCGCCACGATGGCGGTCCTCGGCACGGTGCTTGCGAAACTGGGCTGGAAGACCACGATGATCCTCGGGATCTTGGGCCACGCGGCTCGGTTCGCCGTGTTTGCGCTGATGCCGCAGAACCAGGCGGTGATCATCGCGGTGCAGGTGCTGCACGGCATCTGCTACGCCTTCTTCTTCGCCACGCTTTATATCTTCATCGACGCCGCCTTCCCGAAGGATGTGCGGAGCAGTGCCCAGAGTCTCTTCAACCTGCTCGTCCTCGGCCTCGGCGACCTGGCCGCCAAGTGGCTCTTCATCCCGCTTCAGGAGAGCCTGAAGGGAGCCGACGGCATCGATTACCGCCGGCTGTTCCTGGTGCCGACGTTCATGGCGCTGGCGGCTGCGGTGGCGCTCGCGATCGCCTTCTGGCCGCCACAATCGCTGGCCACGGCAGCCGAGACCGAAGACGACCTCGAAACCGAGCCCCAGGCGATCACCTGATCGCCTGGGCGGCTGGGCCTGCGGTCAGCAGGTTCGGAGGGCCGAGGCTTGGAGCCGATGAAGGGCCGTGTTGAGCCGGCTCTTGACGGTGCCCACCGGAATGCCGAGGCGGCAGGCCACCTCGCGGTGCTTGAGCCCATGACGATAGACGAGGTCGAGCGTGCTGCGGAGCGGTTCTGGTAGTGCTGAGACCGCCTTCAGGACCCAGGCGACGGACTCAGCATCCTGCATCATCTCGGTCGAGTTTTGGCCCTTGGCAGCGATCGTCTCGGCCAGCGAACCCGACTCCGGGCGGGCATCCGCCGGGCGGTCGAGGCTCACCATCCGGTGGCGGTGGTTCCGCCGGCGGGCATCGATCGCCTGGTTGGTGGCGATCGCGTAGAGCCACGGGCGGAAACGGTGGCCGTCGGCGAACTGGCTGCTCTTCTGATGGACGCGGAGAAACGTGGCCTGAAACACGTCCTCCGCCAACTGGGCGTCGCCGCCGAGGTAGCGGCGGAGGTAGCCGTAGAGTTCGTGCTCGTAGCGGTGGACGAGCGTCTCGAAAGCATCGGCATCGTCGCGGACTCGGATCCTGCGGATCAGATCCTCGTCGGTTTTGGTTTCGGTCTCGGTCTCGGATTCGGAACGTGCCATGGCCCGGCCCTCCTGCTGCACGGGTGGAACCTTCGGGGAATCGCGGCGGCGCCGGATAGTCCGAAGGCATCTTTTCTCTCATGCACGATCCGTGCCAAACCGACAACCGCCCCACGCAATCCGAAAAACCTGGTAAATCGCCTCAGAAACCCAGATTGAGGGCCGCCGGCAACGACCGCCGGAATGGCAGGGGTGTATCAACTTGCAACGCTGGCGTTGCATTTTGCAACGTTTGCAAGGCCGCCCGCTACGTCGCCATCGGCCGTTTTGCGGCCAGCCACGCCTTGAATCCGCCCACCAGATCACGGGCGTCGGAGCGGCCACGTTGCTGCAGCAGGCTGGCGGCGATCGCGGATCGATAGCCTCCCTCGCAGTGGACCACGACGGGACGGCTAACCGGGATCTCGGCGATCCGGTCTTGGAGGTGGGGCAGCGGGATGTTGAGGCTGCCAGGCACGTGGCCGCTAGCATGCTCGGTCGCGGTCCGCACGTCCACGATCACCGGCTTCGCGCCGAGGTCGGATCGGCCGCCGGCGAGCCATTCGGCGAGGGCCGGGGCCGTGATCCGTTCCGTCCGCTCGACGAGGTCATTCCGGGAGGCCAGCGCGTGCATACCGCCGGCGAGGTAGCCGGCCACGTTGTCGAGGCCGATCCGGCCCAGCCGCATCACCGCCTCCTCCTCGCCGCCCTCCTCGGCGATCACCACGATCGGCCGGTCGGTGGAGAGCATCGATCCGGCCCAGGTGGCGTACTTGCCGTCGAGGGCAATGTTGAGGCTGCCCCTGAGGTGGCCTCCCTCGAAGTCGATACCCCCGCGGACGTCGAGGGACTGGGCGCCGGCCTTCTGCATCGCCAATACCGCGTCGAGCGAGAGAGCCTTCAGATTCGTTTTCATCGCCTCATCGAGCGACGCCCGTTCCTTGCGGTTGAGGATCGCGTCGTGCGCGAAGTAGTCCGGCGCCTCCGGCTGATCGGCCGTGACGATCGCCTTGAACTCCGAGCGGCTCATTGGCTGGAGGGCGTAGTTGAACTTCTTCTGCTCCCCGATCGTCGAGACCGTCTCCTTCGACAGGCTCTTGCCGCACATGCTCCCCGCCCCATGCGCGGGATAGACGAGGGTGGCGTCGGGCAACTTCATGAGCTTGGTGGTGATGCTCTCGTAGAGCATGTCGGCCAGTTCGTCGGCCGTGACGCCGATGCTGGCCAGAAGGTCGGGGCGGCCGACGTCGCCGATGAGGAGCGTGTCGCCCGTGAGCACCGCCAGCGGGGCTGTCGCCGACTTCGCGAGGTCGTAGACCAGAATCGAGATGCCCTCGGGCGTGTGGCCGGGCGTCTCCATGATCTCGAGTTTCACGTCGCCGAACTCGACCACATCGCCGTCCTTCATCGAGCTGCAGGGAAACTCCGCCTGCGCCCGGCGGCCGAGGTGGATCGTGGCCCCGGCGCGGTCGCGGAGTTCGATGTGGCCGGCGATGAAGTCGGCATGGAAGTGCGTGAGAACCACGTACCTGATCGTGAATCCGCCGGCTTGGGCGTCGGTGATGTACTGGCCGATGTCCCGCTGGGGATCGACCACAGCCGCCGTCTTCGTCTTCTCGTCCGTGATCATGTACGAGGCGTGCGAGAGGCAGGCCAGGTAATACTGCTGGATTTTCAAGGCACGGTCTCCGGGCGGTGGAGGCAGGAGGATCCGCTGGGCGTTGGTCAGGGGCCGACGACGGTGGGGAAGCCGGCCTTTGTCAGATCGGGATAGCCGGGCTTGAGCGGGCGGACGTCGTAGCCGCTGTTCTGCAGGATCTTCGCGGCGGCGAGGCAGCGGCCTCCGGCGAGGCAGTGCACGTAGACGATTTTGTCTTTGGGAAGAATGCGGGCCAGTTGGTCCGGTGGCACACCTCGTTCGAGCGTGCTCAGGGGTAGCGACACCGCACCGGTCACGTGGCCATCCTTCCACTCGTCGGGTTCGCGGCAATCGACGAGCACGGCCTTCTGCTGGGCGACGCCTTGCTGGACGAGGTCGAGGGAGTCTTTCGTGTGCTGTGCCAACGCCTGGCCCGAGAGGCTGGTAGCGAGCAGGCCTGCGAGGAGCATCCGGCTACAGAAGGTGGCGGACGACGCAGCGGCCTGGTTCCACGGCATCCGGGCGAGCAGCATCGCCATGCCGCAGGTGTCGGTGACGCCGGCGAACACGAGGCCGCAGCCGATGAAACCGGCGAGTCCGGCACCGATCACCTTCCAGTTCACCGGCGCGTCGGGCCCAAAGGCGGCAAGGGCGGCCCCGATGGCGACGAGCGTACCGGCGGCGATCCGCACCTGCCGCTCGAGCGACATCACCTTCCGGCCGCGGACCACGGGCAGGCCCGCAGCCTCGCAGGCGGCCGTGCCCCCCTCCACGCTCACCACTTTGTCGATGCCGGCGGCGAGCATCTTCTCGCAGGCTTTGTGGCTACGGCCGCCCGATTTGCAGACGAAGTAGACCGGGCCGTCGCCGCCCAGTCCGGCGATGTCCTTTGGAGTGAGCCGGTCGAGGGGCACGTTGCGGGCAAAATCGACGTGCACTTCGCCGTACTCGGCCGGCGTGCGGACGTCGATCAGCGTCAGCTTCTCGCCGCGGCGGCGACGATCAGCGAGCGTGGCGGGGGTGACCGTGGCAACCATGGAAAATCCTCCGGAAGGGCGGGGAAGGCGGCGTCGGCCCCTGGACCGCACCATTGATAATATATCGTAATGTCACGACATGTCAATCACTTTTTCCTGGGCCGACAAGCGTCCTCCGAAACGTCACGGGCCGGTGACCGTAGAGTGGGGGCCCGGGCCCCCACAGGGAATGTCGGTGAGGCGGCTTCGCGCCTCGGGCTGCCGGTCAGCAAGGAAGCGCACGATGCCCCTGAAGGTCTCCTTCATCGAGCGGTTGGAGCAGGTGCTCGACCACGCGGTCGCGTTTCTCAACCGCGACGACGATCTCTTTGCGCGACCTCGCATCGTGGTGCCGACGCCCGGGGCGAAGGCATGGCTGCAGGACCGGCTGGCGCGAAGGCTTGGCGGCGTGGATGGGGAGGACGGCATCGTTGCCAACGTCCACATCTCATACCCCGCCACGATCACCGCGCTTCTGCAGCCGGCACATGCTCTCGAACCCGATCCGTGGTCGTTCGACCCGCTCACGTTCACGGTGCTCGATGTGATCACGGAGCCTCGCGCCGAAGAGTTCGGGATCCCATTCGACGTCGTGCGTGAGCCGCTGCTTGCCGCGCGCCGGATCGCGGGCCTGTTCGACACCTACCACGACCGTCGGCCGGCAATGATCCGGCTCTGGGAGGAAGGCCGCCCGGCGCTGAGCCCGGTGGCGGTCGGACGCGATTACGGTGGCGAGTGGGCGGCGGATACCCTGCCCGAGAGCGACGCCTGGCAGTTTCGCGTGTGGCAGGCGGTCCGCCAGAAGATCGCGCAGCCGAGCCCGCCGCAGCGCATGGGCGTCCAACACCTATCGAGCCACGACCCGATCCTCGTCGCCGGGCTGCAGTCGCTGTCGCTCCAGCAGATCGCCGCGATCAAGACGCTGGCGGGGGTCTGCGACGTCCGTGTCTTGCTCGTGCATCCGTCGCCGCCACTCCAGGCCCGCTGGGCCGCGGGCCTGCCGCCCGTGTCGGAGGGTGTGCCACCGAAACGCGAGGCCGCCGAGTTGCCCGACGACCTCGACCCGCTCGTGGCCACCTGGCTGCACGGCGCCCGCGAGACGCAGATGCTCCTCGGCTCGCAGGGCATCATCCCCGAGCCCGGCGTTGCGACCGGACCCGGCGCATCCGCCGAACCGGCCACGCTCCTGGCCCGGATGCAACAGACGATCGCCACCGCCCGCAAGCCCGTGAAGCAGCAACACGATCCGGCTCACGACCACTCGTTCTCGATCCACCGCTGCTACAGCCTGTCGCGACAGGCGGAGGCGATCCACGATGCGATTCTGCACGCGTTCGTCGAGCTCGACGATCTGCAGCCGCACGAGATCGTGATCGTCAGTCCGTGCCTGGAGCGGCTGGCGCCGCACCTCGAAGCGGTCTTCGATCGGGAGATCGAGGGGCAGGGGGGCCGCCGCGTGACACTGCCGCTGGTCGTCGCCGACCGCGGTCTCAACCAGGTGAGCGAAGCGGCCGAACTGCTCGTGGAACTGCTGGGCCTCGTCGGCTCGAGGTGCTCGGTCGAGAAGTTCCGGGCGGTGGCGGCCCACCCGCTCGTGACGCGGCACTTTCGCGCGGACGACGACACGGTCCGCTGCTGGGACCTGTTGATCGAGCGGACGAGGATCCACTGGGGCTTCGATGCCGCGCATCGACTCCGCGAAAACTTTCCGGCGGAGGCCGCGGAGCCCCACACCTGGCGGGCGGGGCTTGAGCGGATGGTGCTGGGCGCCACACTGCCCGACGCAGACCCGAGGCCGGAACTCGGCGGCACGGTGCCGCTGGCCGACGTGCCACTCGCCGATCTCTCCGCCATCGTGGCGCTGGCGCGCATCTTCGAGGTGGTGCTCGAACTCGATGCCGCAACCGCCGCGCCGCGACCGGCCGGGGAATGGTGCGGGGCGGTCGAGCAGGCGCTGTTCGACCTCTGCGGCGAGGAGGCGAGCGAACTCGCCGATTCTCTGCGGATGGTGCGGGAGCTTCGCGACTCGGCCTCCCAGACTCCGGTGCCGTTCGGCGACGTGCGGGAGATCCTGTCGGAGTCGCTGCAGTCGGCGGCGGGCCGCCAGCCGCTCCGCACCGGCGCGATCACGGCCACCTCGATGGTGCCGCTGCGAGACGTGCCGTTTCGGGTGGTGTGTGTCGCAGCCTATGACGACGGCACGGTGGCCGCGGCCGAGTCGCGTGGCGATGATCTCGTCGCCCGCCAGCCGCTTGCGGGCGACGGCGACCCCCGCATCGACATCCGCCGGGCACTTCTCGACTGCCTGCTCGCCGCCCGCGACCGTGTCGTGATCACCTGCAACGGCAGCAACATCAAGAACAACCAGCCGCTGCCGCTGGTCACGCCGCTCGCCGAGCTGATCGACTTCGCGGTGCGTCATGGCGTTGCGGAGGCTGGTGCCCAGGCCGGCGGTGTCGAGGTGACGCACCCGCGGCACGCCGTGGGCCACAGGAACTTCCACGTGGGTGAGGTCCAGCCGGGAGTGATCTGGAGCCACGATGCCGCCGCGCGGGCCGCGTCGCTCGCGATGGGTGGCGACGAGCCTGAGATCCCGAGCGAGGCCGGTTCACTACCTGAGATGCCCGTGATCGAACTCGCCATGGTCGAGGAGATGGTGCGGGATCCACTCGGTCTCTACCTGAAGAAGACGCTCGGCATCAGCACCTGGCGGGACGACGAGGAGTTTCCGGCGGCGACGTTTCCGCTCGCGATGGCGGACCGCGACCAGCGGGATCTCACCACGGGCCTTCTCGACGTGCTCGTCGCCGGCGGGAGCGACGAGGCGCCGCGGGTCCGCGAATGGCTCGCCGGAGTGCGGGCATCGGGCCGCGTGCCCTTTGGTCGCTTTGGCGACGCCGCGCTGCGCGAGATCCAGGAACTCGCCCACGGCATCCGGCGCGGTGCAGCGGATCAGGATCCGCCGATCCCGCTCAGCGGGTTCGAGGCGTTTCCGGTGCGGATTCATTTGGCCGACGGGCTCCTGGCCGGCCACGTGGCAAACCTGCATCGGGAGTCGAATCAAATCGTGCACGTTCGAGTCACCGAGGGCGACCGGACATCCTGGGGCATGCCGCTGCACATCGCGGCCCTGCACCTGCTGGTCCTCCAGGCGGCCGGCACGCCGGCGGAGCGTGCGGTTGTGGTCGCACGACACCAAGACTGGAAGGTGGGCGGTGCTGGTCCAACGCTGGCCGTGCGGACCGTGCGGCTTGCCGACGCCTTGCGCAACCGCGTCGCCGCGACGGAGCGACTCGCCGCGATCTGCGGGCTTGTGCCCCGCGCCCTGGCCTCGCCCTGCGGCCGATTTGGGGGCGCGGCGGCGGCCACCGTCAAGGACCGCGAGAAGGGCCGCGCCGCGTTCGTGAGGCAGGTGGGGTGGGGATTCGACCGGTCCAAGGAGTCTGTTGTCTACGGTCCCGCGCCGCGGTTCGACGACGTCTTCGCTTCAGGTTCGCCCGAGATGGCGTTTCATGCTCTCTTCGAGCGGCTGTTCGCGATCACGGGAAGGTACGTGCTGTCATGACCGCTGTGCCCCACCAGCCCTTCAACTACACCGAGTGGCCGCTCCCCGTGGGCACGGTCGTCGACGCCAGCGCGGGCACCGGCAAGACCTACGCGGTGGCGTCGCACGTGACGCTCGCCCTGGCGATGAATGAGAATCTGTCCATCGGCCAGATCCTGATCACGACCTTCACCCGCAATGCGGCGGCGGAGCTTCGCGACCGCGTCAGACGGCGGCTCGTGGCCACGGCGGCCATGCTCCGCGGCGCGGCCGCCGAACGCCTCGACGAACTCGACCAATTCCTGCTCGATGGGCGGGCTGGCGACCCGAAGGCGGTCGCGGCTCGCCTGGAGAGGGCGGCGGCGGAGTTCGACACGGCGACGATCGCCACGATCCACGGCGTCTGCACCAAGGTGCTCGCCTGCGCCGGGTTTGCCACCGACGCCAATGGGCGGGAGGACGTTCGCACGCGGGTCATCGCCGAGGTCGTCAACGACGAACTCGTGAAGGAGTCGGTCGCGGGTCGGCAGTGGGACGAGGCCAGGATCACGACGCTGGTCGATGCCGCGGCGGGCGACCCGTTCATGAAGCCATGGATCGAGCCGGAGATCGACGATGCGGCGCGGGAAGACGACCGTCTCGTCGCCCACCTGATCGAGCGGTGCGTCGCCCGGGTGCACGACGCGATGCGGTCGCAGCCCGGCTTTGACGACCTCCTGCGGCTGGCTTGGGACGTCGTGTCCGGTGCGGGCGGGGCCGCGGTCGTGGCGCAGTTGCGAGAACGGTTCGCACTGGCCATTGTCGACGAGGCCCAGGACAACGCTCCGCTGCAGTGGAAGTTCTTTGCCGCGCTGTTTCCCGGCACGGACGGTCGGCGGCTGATCACCGTCGGCGACCCGAAGCAGGCGATCTATGGGTTCCGCGGGGCCGATGTCGGGGCCTATGTCGATTTCACAAGCACGGCGGAGCGGCGAACGCTACCGGTCAACCGGCGATCCGACTGGCCGTTGATCGACTCCCTCAACACGATGATGGACGGTGCCACGTTCTACGGCGAGACGGTCGCCTATGAGCAGGTCGGTGCCGATGACAGGAACCGCGAGTCGCGGATCGTCGGGTCCGCGCCCCTGGAGTTACTGGATCTCGGGGAGGTCAACGAACAGACCGCAGTCGCGATCCCGACGGTGCGGAAGATCGTGGAACTGCTCGATCCGTCGACCTCGTCGCTGAAGACCGACGACGGTGTGCGGCCCGTGACACCCGGCGACATCTGCGTGATCGTTCGGGCGAACTGGGTGGGCGCCAAGATCGCCGCGGAACTGGCGAAGCTCCGGATTCGTGCCGTGACGGCAGGTACGGCGAGCGTCATGCGGGGGCGCATGGCTGGCGACATCCGGGCTCTGCTCGAGGCGATGGAGAGGCCGTCCAGCCCCGGCCGGATCCGCCGGGCGGCGGTCACGCGATTCTTCGGCGATCATTCCCTCCGCGATGCTGGCACGCTGGCGGAGGAGGCGATTCGGCCGGTTCAGGAAATGGTCGCGAAGCTGACGGCCATCGTGCAGCATCGAGGGATTGCCGCTGTGGCCGCCGAGATCGCCGCGAACACCGCGATCATGACCTGCATCACGGCGGGGCCGGAGGGCGAGCGGCAGCTCGCCGACTTCTCCCACATCGTGGAGCTGCTGCACGAGCACGGGCCGGGCCGTGGCTGCCGGCCCGACGAACTGCTCACCACGTTCGTGGGGCTCCTGGCGCTGCGCGACGATCAAGAACTCGTCAGCCGTCGCGTGGAGAGCGACGACAACGCCGTGAAGATCATGACGGTGCATGCCGCCAAGGGACTCGAGTTTCCCTGCGTGATCGTCGCCGATCTCTGGAAGGGCACGAGCAACCACAACAGTCCGGGCATCTTCCATGCAGATGGTTCGCGGGTGCTCGACGTGGCCTACGCACGGGCGATCACGTCTGGAACCGCCGCTCGGGAGGTCGCCAGGCTGTATCGCGAGGAGGTGAAGCGGCTGCTGTATGTCGCCCTGACCCGCGCCAAGCACCACCTGACCGTGATCACGGCGACGACCAGCGACGAGTCGGTGCTGCCCGATGTCCTCCGCAACGAGGGAGTGGTGCCACCCCGGTTGGTCGCCAGCCTTCCGCGGCTGCCGGCGGCCCGCGTGAGCGTTGGCCGTCGCGGCACCGACGGTGCCGACATCGCCCCACTCCCTGCCGAAGGCGTTCGACAGACCTACCGCCGCACGTCTTTTAGCGGGATCACCGCTCAGCAGGCCAAGCGGAAACTCAACGACTTCGGGCCTCCCGGCTCGGGGTATGACGAGCCTGGCAGTGCCGCGACGGACGCGAGTGCGGGCGAGCGCGATCCGGCGAACGGGCCGGCGGTGGCCGGGGCATTCACCCTGCCCGACCTACCGGCCGGCACCACCTTCGGCAGCGTCGTCCACGAGATCTTCGAGCGGATCGACACCAGCCGGCCACTGGTGGAGGAGGTGCGGGTCGTCGTCGCCGCGACCGCCACGTCGAAGATGTTCGACGGGCGGCACGACGTGCTTGCGGAGACGATCGTGCGGGCCATGCAGACGCCCTTCGGTGGCCCGCTCGGAACCACGTGCTTCGCCGACATCCCGCCCGCCGACCGTCTGGCCGAGATGGACTTCGAAATGGCGCTGGCTGGAATCGACTCCGGCGTGATGGCAAGCGACGTGGGCCGCGTGCTCGACCGCCTTCTGCCGGCAGACGACCCGCTGCGGGGCTATGTGGGCGAACTCTGCGATGCGTCGTTCGACATCCCGCTCGCCGGGCTGATCAATGGGTCGATCGACGCCGTGGTGCGGCTGCCGGGGAGCACGCGGGAGTCGCCGCGGCTGGTGATTGCCGACTACAAGACCAACAAACTTCACTCGGCCGACATGGCCCGGCCCGAGGAGGCGTACGCGGCCCACCAACTCGTGGCCGCGATGGCGGAGCACCATTATCCGCTGCAGGCCGTCGTCTACGGCACGGCCGTCTACCGGATGCTCCGCTGGAGGCTTCGCCAGGCCGACCCTGCCGACTGCCTCGCCGGCATCGTCTACGCGTTCGTGCGCGGCACCCGCGGAGCCGACGCGCCGGCCGACGCCGCCGGCCGGCGGCATGGGATGTTTGTCTGGCAGCCGCCGCGCGACCTCTGGCCGAGGCTCAGCCGCCTGTTTGCAGGAGACCGTCCATGACCGTCCTCCGTGAGACCGCCGCCGTCGTACCATCGCCGGGCCTTGCGGAGGAGTTGCCCGCCTACTGCGAGGCGGGCGTGATCGCGCCCGAGGACCTCGCCGCCGCGCGGATGCTCGTTGGCATCGCTCGCCGGGTGGAGCCGGTCGAGCCTTCCACCCTCGCCTGGGTGGCGATGTGCCTGGCCCTCCGCGCGCCGCGTGACGGCCATACCTGCGTGCCGCTGGCCGCGATCGCTGAATGGGCCGGCACGATCGATCTCGATCAGGCCGACCACCTGCCGTGGCCGCTGGATCCGCAGGCGTGGATTGAGGCGCTGGCCAGCGTGGCGCCGCTCGTGGGTCGGCCCGGTGACCGCACGCCGTTCATCCTCGACGGCGCGGGCAGCGACGTGCGGCTCTATCTCGCTCGATCGCTGGCCGAGGAGCAGGCGATCGCCGCATCGCTCCTCCGCGATGGGGCGCGGCACGTGAGCGTGCTGCTCGGCGGCCCGGGCTCGGGCAAGACCTACACGCTCGCCAAGGACTTGATCGACACGTTCGCCGCGGCCGAGACGCCGCCGCGAATCGCGTTGGCCGCCCCCACAGGCAAGGCGGCGGCACGGATGACGAAAGCGCTTGAGGACCGCTGCGTGAAGGCGAATGCGTCGCCGGAGGTGCTCGCGGCGGTGCGGGCGGCGCCGGCCACCACGGTCCACCGGCTCCTCAAGTTCGCGCCGAATCGCACGCCGCGGTTTGCCTACGGCCCCGGCAACCCGCTCGACTACGACCTCGTGGTGGTCGATGAGGTGTCGATGATCTCCAGTTCGCTCCTGCAGCAGCTCCTCTCGGCGCTGTCGCCCACCACGGCGATCCGCTTGGTGGGTGATCCCGACCAGCTGGCGAGCGTTGAATCGGGATCCGTGCTGGCAGACATCGCGACGGCCTGTCGCCGCGCCGGATCTCCGCTCCATCCCCGGCTGACGGAACTCACCGGTCAGCACCGCTATGGACCCGGATCCGCGATCGCCAAGCTCGCCGTAGCAATCCGCGACGGCGATGTGCGAGGCGCACTTGCCGCCCTCGACGCCGGCACTGCCGACGTGGCCTGGATCAAACCTGGCGACGCCGCGGGGATCGAAGCAACGACGAGCCTCGTCGCGGCGCATGCCACGCGGCTGCGCGAACTCGCCGAGGCCATGGCGGGAACGGCCGAGCAGCGGGCCCAGGCGGCGGTGGCGGCGCAGGCGAGGCTGCAGGTGCTCTGCGCCCGACGTTCCGGCCCGGCGGGCGTGGAGGGCTGGAACCAACGAATCGAGCGGCGGCTGGGACCGGCCGCTATGGGCGGCTGGTATGCGGGGCGTCCGATCATGATCACGAAGAACAACCCCGACATCGCGCTCTACAACGGTGACGTCGGCCTGGTGGTGCCGGCCGACGAGGACCGCAAGGACGCGGTCTTTCCGCTGGGCGATGAGATCGTTCGCGTGCCGGTGACGCGGCTCGAGGATGTGGCCACCGTGCATGCGCTGACGATCCATAAGAGCCAGGGATCGGAATACGACCACGCGATCGTCGTGCTTCCGGAGGCGAGGAGCCGCCTGCTCACCCGCGAACTGCTCTACACGGGTGTGACGCGGGCCGCGAAGCGAGTGACCGTGATCGGCTCCCGTGAGGTGATCGAGGCCGCGATCAAGCGTCCGATCCGTCGCGCGACCGGCCTCGCCAATCGGCTGTAGCGGGCTGCCCGCATCGATGGTTGCCGAAGTGGCGTTTGCCGACTTATCCTTTTGGTTCTGCTTTGTTCCCGGCGTCGAAGTGCGGTCGGTGGGTTGGTACCAGTTTGAATGAAGACGCCCGATCATATGCCGTTGCTCACAAGAGTTGCAGGCTCCCTTGGCTGCCTCATGCTTGCCGTCCTGGCGGGGCTCGCATTTCCATTGCCGGGGGCGATCGCAAGTGAGCCCGCGGGCTCTCTCATTACAGTGGACTATGCCGCGCTGGTTGGCGGGGCCGACCTGGACTTCAAGGTGCCGCTGGGGCCCGGCGCCGAGCGCGGCCTCCCGATCGGAAACGGCCGCGTGGGCACTCTGCTCTGGACCCGCCCGGAGCAGTCGAAGCTGCACATGCAGCTCAACCATACCGACGTCTTCGCCTTTCGGAATTCCTCGGCTGCCACCCTCGATGCCCACGCGTTCTACTGCAATGGCTGCGGGTTCGTGGATATCGACGTAGGCGACGACGTCTTCGGGGAGCACTCCACGAGCAACCACCTGGCCGTCTACGATGCAGTCGCGGAGGTCTCCGGCAGGGGCGTCCGCATCCGCGCCTTCGCGTGGCATCAGAAGGACGTGATTGCCGTCGAGATTACGGACGATCGCGACGAGCCCCGGCCCATCTCGGTTGACCTGCGGATGCTGCGTCCGCCCGAGGTGAAGTCTGGTCCGCATTCCGCGATCTCCTCCGTGGCCGCGATCGGCCAGGACATCGAGTTGACGCAGGAGTTCCGCGAGAAAGCCGATCAGCCCCTCGCGCTGGATCTGAACTCCTTCACCACCCTGCGCGCCCGGGTGATCGGCCGCGCGACCGCTGCCAGCAAGGTGGATGATCGAACCATGCGGCTGACCGCGCCAGCCGGCAAGGGAACGCTGACCGTCCTGTTCTCGCTGGGCCAGAGCAAAGAGAACACCTTGGAACAGGTGAAGAGGGCAGCTGAAGCGGATCTTGAGGAGGCCGCCACGGCCGGGTTCGTGAAGCTGCTCGACGACAACAGGACCTACTGGCACGATTTCTGGTCGAAGAGCTTCGTCAGCATGTCGGGCTCGCCCGAGCTGGAAGAGATGACCCGGCTCTATATCTGGAACCTCTCCATCGCCGGAAGCTGCCAACGCGGGAACTTCCCCGCCAAGTTCAATGGTCTGATTTTTGTGTCGGCAGGCGACGTGCGCGATTGGGGACAGAACTTCTGGTGGTTCAACCAGAGCTGCCAGCATGGCTGGGAGTATGCGGCGAACCACGGAGAACTGCTGGAGCCTGTGTTCCGCTGGAATATGCGGAACTTCGATGCGTACACCAACTCCGCTCGGCGCAGTTGGAACAGCCGCGGCTGGTATATCCCTGAGACCTCCTGCTGGGATGGACCGGAGCTCCTGCCCGAGGGCGTGCACAAGCCGCAGGGGCAGCGGCAACCCATGATGTCCCTGGTGGGCGGCGGGTGGACCACCCGCAATACCTCGAACATGTCAAAGTTCACCGGCCTCTATTACAAGAAGTACCTGTATTCGGGCGATGAACGGTGGCTCAAGGAGTGGGTCTATCCGGCCGCCAGGGCGACCGCCGAGTTTTACTGCGGGCTGAAAGCCGGTTGCCAGGATGCCGGCGGCGACGATAACGGGCCGGAAGGAATCGCCGTTCTGAAGAAGGACGCGGACGGGAAGTACCACCTTTACGGCACGGAGCTGCACGAGCATATCTGGTGGGGCAAGGACATCATCGAAGACCTGGCTGGCATCCGCGGCGTGTTCCCGCTCGCCATTGCGCTCTCAGAGAAGTACGGCGTAGATGCCGACCAGCGGGCGGAATGGCAGGAGGTTCTGGACAACCTAGCCCCGTACCCGCGGTCGGACATGGCCGGAGCGATCGCCGGCCTGGGCCCTGGCACGTGGGCCCAGGGGCTCGCGCCGCATGGAAAACTGCGCGGTAACGAAGGCGATGAGAGCCCTCGCATGGGCTCCGTTCGCGGCGATTTCGACGTGCTGACGCTTGAGTCGGCCGACACCGACGAATGGGCGGTGGCGATGGCCACGCTCGACCAGCATCCGGGCACCGTCAAGGGCCACGGCTGCGGCGTCGGCTCCTATCCGATTCTGCCGGGCCGCATGGGGCGGCCTGACTTGGTCGAGCGTGCGCTGCCCAGGCAGATGGCCCTTGCGCCTGAGACGGCTCGCATGCCGCGTGCTGAGAGCTTCACATCCCAGGGCATGGGGATCTTTGCACAGGCGGTACAGTCTGCCCTGCTGCTCTCGATCGCGCCCTCGCCGACCGGAGAACCGGTCATCCGTGTGATGGAAGGCTGGCCGCGGAAGTGGGACGTCTCGTTCAAGCTCCAGGCTGAGGGCGGTTTTCTTGTGAGTTCAGCCATGAAGGGCGAAACGATCCGCTTCGTCGAGATCCTGAGCCAGCGGGGCGGAGAATGCCGCATCCGTAATCCTTGGCCGACGGAGGATGCCACCCTCTTCTGCATGGGGCGGAAGACGAACGTGCTGAAGGGGGGCCTGCTGACGTTTCCGACGGAAGCCGGAAAGACCTATCTGCTGGTAGCACCGCGGTGCTGGACGACGGGCGCCGCCAGCACGGATGCCGAGCCGGCGGAGCTCGGGAGGATCGAGGAGCTCCGAACGGTCGTGCCCCATAAAGCGGCTGAGTCAGCCCGGGCTCTGCCACCGTGAGATCGCTTCCACCTCTATCTGCTCATCGGGCAGTCGAACATGGCGGGCCGGGGCATGCTTGACCCTCCAACGGCAGTCTCAAGCAATCGGGTGTTGAAATACACCTCCGAGGAGGGCTGGGCTCCCGGTACCGAACCGCTCCATGCCTCCAAGTCAGGCAAGAGTGGTGCGGGACTGGCCGCAAGCTTCGCCCGGGCCATGGCAGACGCAGAGCCCGACGTGACGATCGGTCTGATTCCCTGTGCGGTTGGGGGCACGCCGCTGGCCCGCTGGAGGAAGGGGGGCGATCTCTACGAGCAGGCCGTCAATCGCACACGCAAGGCGCTGCGCGACGGCACCCTCAAGGGCATCCTCTGGCATCAGGGGGAAGACGATTCCAAGCGGGAAGAGAGCGCCCGCACCTATGGCGATCGGTTGACGCAGATGGGGCGGGAATTTGGTACCCGCTACGCGGCAGCCATGCAGCGACTGCAAGAATCGAAATGATGTCCCCATTCAGAAACCAGCATCGTTGAGTGACCTGCCCCCCTTCAACGAGGCGGCGTTCGGAGCGAGAATCCGGATGTGGTCGCAACTCAGGGAGGATGCGACAAAGCGCCGGCTGCTCACGTATGCCTGGGGGTGGCGGCGGCATCCCGCTTGCGGGTGGCGCGCTCGAACGCGATGACCTTGTGCAGGTAGTCCACCGTAACGGCGGGAAACATGCGGTCGTAGTCGGGGATGATGGCGCGGGTGTTCGCCAAGTCGAACGTGGCGCTCTGGTTCAGGTACGGCAGGTAGACGTGGAAGGCCCGGGCAATCATCTCCTCCGTGCGCGTCAGCGGCGGAGGCAACTGGCTGACGTAGCTCAGGTTGATCTTCCCGTTGATGCCAAAGGCGGCCATGACCATGTCGAACACGTCCGCATTGGCCTGCGGCACGGGGTGGCACAGGTGGAAAGTCTTCCCCGCCGCGGCCGGTGATTCCATGATCAGGGCCAGCGCCGCGGCGATCGGATCGACCGGCGCCGCGTTGGGCCGCGCGGCGGGGTTCACGGGAACGCGGATCTCGTGGTTCACCACCTCGCCGTCGCCGATGCCGTAGTACTCCTGGATTCGATTCGCCACCTCGACCAGCACGTTCAGGTGCGTGAACGCCGAGGAGCTGCCGGTCACGGTGTCGTTGACGATGATGGAAGGTCGCGTGATGGTCAGCGGCAACCCGTACTCGCGGCACAGGGCTTGCACGGCGACTTCGGCTTCGAGCTTGGTCTTCTCGTAGTTATTGTGGAAGCCCTGTCCGACGTCCGCTTCGGACTCGCGCACCAGTCCCGTCCGGTCGCCTGAAACGTAGGCAGTGCTCACGTGCACTATCTGCGCTGTCACCGGCCGCAACGCCCGCACCACGTTGAGCGTGCCATCGACGTTCGTCGCCCGCTGTGCCACCGGATCCGGCGGCACGAACCGCGTGTCCCCGGCCAGGTGAACCAGCACCGAAGGGGTGGCGGGCCGGAAGGGCAGGGCGCCTGGGAACCCCAAATCCGGCCGCGCCAGGTCCGCCTCGTGGCAGTGCAGGTTGGCGAGGTCGGCCGGCGACGCGGCCCAGCCGGCTTCAGCCAAGGACTTCAGAACGCGGTCGTGCCAGGCGTCGCCCTTGCTGGAGCGGCCGAGGGCGTGAACGGTCCATCCCCGCTGGAGCAGAATCCGCACCAAGTGCGAGCCGATGAAGCCGTTCGCTCCCGTGACGATGGCGGATTGGGCTGCACCCATGGTCGACGTTGCTCCTTACGCGAGGGGCAGGATGGCTTGCGCCTCTGCTTGGTTTGAACTCCTGACGTGGAAGTCGGACTCTAGCAACCCGGAAACTGGTGGTCAAACGCTCGCCACGCCGCGACTCTCTTCCACAACTGCCAGTTGCGAGGAGTTGCCGACATCAAACCACAGCCTTCGGTGCCGTGAACGGCCCGGCGCTGCGCCCCATCGACCGCCCATCGCGGGTCACTCGCTTGCGGACGTGCGGTTGACCGTCCTGCCCTTTTGGCCTTCAGGCTTCGGCTTGCGAACGCCCACCTCGAACGGCTCTCCACACGTCGGTGAAAAGGAACGGGGCAGAGGCGGCTTCGGCTTTTCGCCGATTTGTTGTGGAGGGGCGATTTCAAACCTAGATCTACCGCTGAAATCGTGGGTGTTACCCATGCCGAATGGCCGGATGGAGCGATCGCCTTCTTGTGGGTGAGTGCTCGATGACAACGCTGCTGCGATCGCTGTTTGGAATCCATCCCCGAGTACCCCGTGCAGCGACCGCTCGTGGCATGCGTCGCCGCGTTGCGTGCACTTCCCGCCGACATGCCAGCCGCTCGGCGGAAGCCGTTTGGCCGGGCCAATCCCTCGAGTCTCGGGCCATGCTGGCAGCAGACGACGTCCTCGTGAGCCTTATCGGCAAGGGCATAGCGACGGCACGGTGAGGACCAGGGTTGCGGGCACGGTCAAGGTCACGCCGACACGCTCGCCTAGGAGCACGGCGGGTTTTCGGTAGACGCGAGCGTGCGGGTCACGCTCATCGACCGCGACGTGCCGAGCTCAGTGGCGGTCGGGTCAGTGGGCAGGCATGGCGATCCATCGCGGCACGGTCGCCTTCGGAGCCCAGCCGTTGGCAGTCCGGATTTCGTCCTCGGTGAGCTTCGGATCGCGCAGGTACACGTAGTAGGCGTCCGCCCGCTCGAACAAATCCCCTGTGCCGTCGTTCCGGTCGCTGACCACCATCGTCGCCGAGATCCTGACGTGGAGATATCCGCGGAGGAGTTCGTCGTACCGCCCCTCGGGGACGCTGAACGTGACGGGAATGAACACGCGCTCCGCCCCGACCTCACGAATCTCCTTCATCGTCTCTGGGCTCGAGGTCGTCGGCAGGCTCTCCCAACGTCCGTCCCGCTGCACCGCCATCCCGGTCGCCGGACCGAGCACATACAGGTTTCTGTCGGAACGCACGTTGTCGAGAAAGAGCGCCGCGGTGAAGCTGCCATCGACGTTGGCCACCACGTCGTCGATGTCGGCCCGGAGGTCCTGCAGGGCCATCTCCTCGGCCACCCGCCGCTGCTGCCGGATCGTATTCACGGCCTGCCGCTGGCGACTCGCCACGAACCAGTCGATGCCTCCCAGGACTGCCGCGGCCACGCTGAGTCCGACGGCGAATGGCACGAGCATCCGCCACCAGTCCATTGTCACCGGCGTCGCCACCTGCGGCACGAGATCGGCGGGTGCCGGTTCGAATGCAGCGGCCGCACTGTCTGCACGTGTGGCGAGACCGATCGCCTGGCGATCGAATGCTGGCAGTTCGGGCGCGTCGACGAGGGCTCCTTGTTCCATCCATAGGCGACGGTCGGCGATCATGGCAACCGCCGGATCGTGCGTCACCACGACGATGGCCGTCGAGCCCGCCGCCTTGATCTCGGCGAGGATCCGGACAATTTCCTGCTCCGCGTAGGCATCGAGGTCGTTGGTCGGTTCGTCGGCAAGGATCACGCGGGGCTTGGTCGCCAGCGTGCGGGCGAGCGCCACCCGTCGCTGCTGGCCGCCCGAGAGTTCGGCGGGATACGCATCCCACCGTTCCGCGAGGCCAACCCGCGCCAGCATCTCCTGCGCCTCGGCGAAGGCTGATTCGTGGTCCCGGCCCGCGATGAGCTGCGGCAGCATCACGTTGTCGATCGTCCGCAGCCCGGGCAACAAGACACTCTCTTGGAGAAGAAAGCCGATCTGCTCCGCGCGGGCCGCCTGAATCTCGACGGCTCCCAGACTCGTCCACGGGCGTCCTGAAAAAAGAACGGTGCCGCTCGTCGGCGCGCAGAGCCCGCCCAGCAATGCCAGCAGCGTCGACTTGCCCGATCCCGACCGCCCACAGATCGCGACGCACTCGCCGGGAGCGACCTGCATCGACACTCCGGCGACGGCGGAAATCGTGCCGCGATGGGTCGCGTAGGCGAGGGCCACGTCCCGCGTCTCGAGCACCGGCTGGCCGCTCATGAGCCCTCGTCGCGGACGAGCGCCCACGCCTCCCGGCCGGCGGCGAGTGCCGCTGCCGCCATGGCCGCCACGACGGCGGCCGCGGTCACCAGGAGCAGGCTGACGACCCCGTACCACAGGCATTCCGTCATGTCAGGCGCGACGAACGGAATCTCGCGGCGCACGAGCACGAATCCCACCGTGCGCATGAACGCCGCCAGCACCGTGGCCGCGACCACCACTCCCACGAGCCCACCGGCGAGAGCCGCCACGGCCGCCTCGACCGCCACCACCATCACGATGTCGCGGCGTCGCAGGCCGAGCGACAGCATCAGGCCAAGCTCACGCCGCCGCTCGGCGAGCATGCCGGTGTAGGCCACGCCCTCGAGGACGGCCGGCGCCAACAGGCACACGACGAGGAGCGCGAGCGAACTCTGCGCGAGCGCAGCGACCGACTGCCGGACGTCGATCTGGCTGCCGTTGCCCGTCGAGACGCCCACATCCGACATCGTCGCCATCGCGAATCGCAGTTCGTCGGGACCACGTCCTGCAGCCAGCCGTATGAGCACCCCGCTCGGTGCGGTGATGGCCCCGCGCGTAAGTGACGCACCGGCGGCATCCACGCAACCGGCGTCAGCCAGCCTGTCCGCCGTGTCGCCCGTCATGAACAGAGATCGCTCGAACGGCCCCGAGCCGGTGAGTCCGAGCCGGGCGTGTACCACGAGCTCGACCCCCTGCATCGTGAACCGTTCGCCGAGCCGCTCCGGCCTCCGTCCGCCGACGATCACGTCACCGCCCATGAACGGCCTGTCGAGCGACTCCACGATCCACGGCCGCACAGTGAAGTCGGTCGCCGCGTCAAAAATAACCACGTCGACGGGGAGATGCCCACTCGCGTCGGCGAGTTGCAGCGTCCGCTGGCCAGCAGCTCGCTCCACCACCGGCAGGCCGGCGATCCGGTCGATGGTGTCTGTCTCGAGCGTCGCCCGCGACGGCTCGACAGTCAGAAGGACCGGCGTGAGGTTGGCGACGACTCCCGCCGGCAGGACGAGGGCATCGGCGCCGAGCCGCAACAGGCTCTGATCGAGTGAGCGGCGGATGGACGTCTGGAACACGAGCGACGCGAACGTCGCCGCCCCCGCGACTGCGATCCCGGCGGCGAGGAGCCCGAGCCGCCAGGGCCGACGGACGGTGTCGGCGACCGCCATCCGTGCCAGCGTGAACCGGTAACCACGGGTGATCGTCGCCATCACACGGTGCAGCTGCGGCTGAACTTCAGCTGCTCGACCGTAGAGGGGACGATCACGCAGTCGTGATGGCCGCCGAAGTTCGGCATGTAGCCCACCTGCTCGAGCGTGTCCTGCCGAAACACGAAGGCCCCGGCCTCCATCCGCTGGAACCCGGAAAAGATCACGATCGCATACTTTCCGTCGTAGGTCGTGCAGGATGTCTGGGCATCGACGCCGATGTTGCGGAACTTCTTGATGATCTTCCAGGTCTTCGTGTCGACGACCACCAGATCAGACTTCATCGGCTTCGGCCGCAGGATGGTGACGAAGCATTTCGTGCCGTCGATGGAATAGTTGATGTGGAACGGAGATGGATATTCCCCCTTCCATTCGGCATCCTTGATGAACGTGAACCGCTTCCACTGCCGCGGATCGGCGGCCGACGTGTCGAAGACCGCGATGTTGTTTGCCCGCAGATTGTTCATCATGCAGAGGTGGTTGCCGACGGGATTGAAGCCCGTTTCGTGGATCGGGTTGCCGACGGCGGGCAGATCCACCACCCAGGTATCGGGGCTGCTCGACACCTTCTCGAGCTTCCAGTTGTCTTGCATTCCCTCGTTGGCCTGCAGGAAGCAGAGGGGCTCGAAAGTCGTGCGGTCGACGACGAACCCGCCGCCGCACATCCGCAGCCCCATCAGCGAATAGCGGCCGCGCGGGTCGTGGAGGCAGAAGTCGAGGCCGGTGAGCCCGCGCGGATCGTTGCCCGGCACCTGGCCCCGCTCGACGCGGAGCTCGGCCATCGGTGCCATCTCGAAGTTGATCTTATTGCCGGTCGTGCCCTGCAGGTCGTAGCGGCCCAGGTCGAGACTCGGAGTCAGGCGGGTGAGGATGATCCGCCCGCCCTTGGTCCACGTCTCGGCGAGGCCGGCGGCATTCGGCACCCAGTCGGCGCGGAAGGCGTTCAACACCTTCGTCTTCTCCTCCCCCCGGGCCCGGGTGAAGAATGCGACCACGTCCTTCTGGCCGTCGGCGCACGCGAAGCCGGTGCCATCCGGGAAGGCCACGGTGTGCACACCGAGGCCGATGCCAGTCGTCTCGGCGACGTCCTCGAGCAGCTCCATCTGGCCCGTCTTGCCGTCGTAGCCCACGCGATAGATGTGGTTGCCCTGACCCGCGGTGCCCAGCATCCCATTCTCGCGAATCCGCGTGTTGAGGCCGTACATCAGGACGTTGTCGCCCCCCTGCGTCGAGTTGATGAACTCGAACCCCTTGTACGGATCACCGGAGTCGGCGGGAAACGCAGCGACGTGGTGGGAGATCGGGCAGCTGTCGCCGTAGTTCCAATACGAGATCCAGGCGAGCGTCTTCTGCGTGGCGAGATCGACGACGTGCGTGCCGCCCCCAAGCTTCTGGGGCGTGAGCAGGATGTAGCGACTCAGCGATTCCTGGAGGCGTTCGGCCCGCGCGTCCTCCGCGAGGATGCCATCGGCCGGCAGGCTTGTCGCACCCGCCTCGGCCGTCCGTTCAGTCGTGAACGCCCGGTAGAGGCCCAGGGTGGTCGCACCAGCCAAACCAGCCGTGCCGTATTGAAAAAGCCGCCGCCGTCCCAACTTGGCAGTGAATGCACGGTTCATGGACTCGTTTCCGGAGAAGGATGCGACGCCGGGCTCACCGGGTCACCATACACTAATGGACAACCTGCCGTCGCAGCGCCTGGAACGTCGTTAAGCAGTTCGTCGGGCAGCGTCGGCTCGACGCCGATGCGCTCTGCCAGGTCGCGAAAGCCCTGGCGCGAGACGCCCGACCACACCGTCTCGACCACGCCATCGGGCTCCACGAGCGCGAAGCAGCCCGCCTTGCGCACGCCCCATTCCTGCGCGAGCCGGCTGTCCAGCTGGGCGATGTATGGGATCGCCAGGCCGGTTGCCGCGACAAAGGCGTCGGCCTCCGCCACCGTGCCCTCGATGACCGCGGTGCAGGCGGCATGCGGCTGCAGGTGCGGCGCGAGGGCCGAAACCATTTCGGCGAATCCTTTGCTGCAGTCGCAGTCGGCCTTGAGAAAGATCACCATTCCGCAACGGCCGTCCGGCAGGAGTTCGTTGGCGAGCGCACGCGGTAGCCGCCGCACGACGTCGGCATTGAGGGCCGCCGTATCGCCCGCCGGCGCGGCGTGGATGCTTTGCCGCTTGGGCGCGGAATGCTCCATTATGGCTGGCCCCGGGCTGCCGGAGGATGCGGTTCGCACCGCGAGAACGACGGCCACGACCACGAGCGACGCAGCGCCTCCAGCTGCCACGACCAGGGGTGATTTCATGGCCCGTCGATCCGCCATCACGAACGACCCAGGTGAACCGCAGGCACTCGATACCACCTGCTGGATAAAAGTAGACTAAGCGTCAGCAGTCCAGTCTGCAATCAAGTCCTTTGGGAGCGAATCCTTCGGGGTCGATATCGACGATGACACTTCGACGCATCATGGTCCTCGCGCTCTGCTTGGCGGCCGTGACCGTCGTCCCCACACCGACGCGGGCGGCCGAACCGGTGGAGGGCGATCGCCCTCCGCTCGTCGCGGTGGATTCGCTCGTTGTCGACGTGCTCTCCGACGACGTCAGCGATCCCTACGTTTCCAAGACGTCGTTCGCGACGTCGGAACTGGCCAACGTCGTCGCCGCCGGCGCCACGGTCGTCTCGGGCGAGACGCTGTGCATCGCCAACCTCGGCTACGGCCTGCGGCTCCGCACCCGGGTGGCCGACACCGAGCACGTGATGCTGTTCGATGTGGGCACGGAAGGGCACGCGTTTCTGCACAACTGCAGGGTGCTGGGGGTCGACCTGGCCGAGGTGGAGGCGATCGCAATCACCCACGGCCACTGGGACCACATGGGCGCTTTGCCGCAGGCGCTGCCGGTGATCGTCGGCAAACGCGGCCGGGGACGGGTTGCAGTGCACGTGAATCCCGACATGTTCGTCGAGCGTGGCCTCAGGTTGCCCGACGGCCAGATCGTTCCAGCCGAGAAAGTGATCTCCGCGGAGCGGATGGAGGCGGCGGGGGCGACGGTCGTCAGTTCGCGAGAGGCCCGCTCGGTGCTCGACGGGCATTTCCATTACAGCGGCGAGATTCCCCGTGTGACAGCGTTCGAGAAGGGGCGCACGGATCATCTCGTCAGGCCGGTGGGGAGAGACTGGCAGCCCGATCCACTGCTCATGGACGAGCGGATGGTGGTCGTACACGTCAAAGATCTTGGGCTGGTTGTGTTCAGCGCCTGTTCGCACGCGGGAATCGTCAACGTCTGCACCGAGGTGCGGCGGCTCTTTCCGGGCGTTCCGATTCATGCCGTCCTGGGCGGGCTTCATCTCGGCGGCGTGATGGAGCGAATCATCCCCGAGACGGTCGCCGGTCTGCGGCCGTTCGACGTCGCGTTTCTGATTCCCGGCCACTGCACCGGCTGGCGGGCGGTCCATGCGCTGGCCACCGCCTACGGCGATCGCGTCAGCCAGTCTGCGGTTGGCACGTCGTACCGATTCTCTGCCCTCGCCGCCCCGACGCCGAACGACCGTCC
>CAMBSN010000028.1 GCA_945870505.1 Candidatus Kuenenia stuttgartensis
TCGACGTCGAGGTCGAGCGCGGCCGGGGCGACGAGATGAACCGCATCGCGATGCGGCCCGCACTCGCCGCCACGCTGCCGCCGTGGCGGCGGGCCATTCTCGGTGTCGTCGTCGCGGCCGGCGACGAGGATGACGAAGAGGCGGCGCGGATCGACTGGGTGCTGCCCGGCGGGCCCGCCGACCGTGCGGGCATCGCCGCCGGTTGCCGTGTGGCCTCGGTCGTGCCACTCGACGACGCTTCGGCCGGCGGCGATGCCGTTGAGGCGCCGTCGAATGCGGCACTCGCGGGGGCGCTCGCTGGCCTGGAGCCCGGGCGGAAGGTCCGCCTCGCGCTGCGACGCGGCGACGACGTGACGGCCACCGACATCGCTCTCGACGAGATGATCCGCGAGGTGCCCGATGAGGTGCCGCCGCCGGCCAGTGGCGCAGCAGCAGGCGGTGGAGCAGGTGGCGGTGTCGATGCCGTGCGGGTGGCGCGGCTCGGCGGCGCGGATGTCGCTGTGCCGCCGCTGGCGATCATTCCTGCTGGGCGGAGCCCGGCGCCTCTCCTGATTTGGTTCGGCTCGCCCCACGGCGCCGTTGACGACGCGGAGGCGACCGCGTGGAAGGGGGCGGCTGCGGCCGCGGGTGTGGCGGTCATCCTGCCGGGATCGCGCGACCGTCGCGAATGGAGTGGCGACGATATCGGCGGCGTGACGCGGGCGATCGAATCGCTGCATGCCCTGCGACCGCTCGATGCATCCCGCGTTGCCGTCGCCGGCCGTGGCCCGGGCGGCGTGTTTGCCTGGCTCGTTGCGGAGCGGTTGGGCACCGCATGCCGCGGGGTGGCTGTGCTCGATGCGCCGCTCCCGCGCCGGCTTGAGATCAACGATGCCGAACCAGGGGCGGCCACGTGGATACTGTTGGGCAGAAGTCGCGACGACGATGCAGCCCGGAGGCTCGCGACCGACCGCGACCGACTGGCCCGCGCTGGCCACGCGGTGGGCACGCTGCCGGAGTCGGGTGACGGCGGGCCGCCGGCAGCTCTCCTCTGCCGCTGGGCGGCGATGCTCGGGTTGCTCTGACATGCCCGCAGCGCTGCGGATCGTGATGGCTGACGACGATCTCGTCGTGGTGGACAAGCCGTCCGGCATGCCGAGTGTGCCGGCGCGGACGCCGCTCGATCCGCCCGACGTGGTCGCCGTGCTGGCAGGGCGTTTTGGTCCGCTCGAGGCGGCGCATCGACTCGATCGCGACACCTCCGGGCTGCTCGTGCTCGCGCGGTCGCGGGAAGCACGATCGGGACTCGGCCGGGCGTTTGAGGAGGGGCTCGTGGAGAAGCGGTATCTGGCAGTCGTGCATGGCACGCCTTCAGAACGATCCGGCGAGATTCACCTGCCGCTGGCCGACGACGTGGCGAGCCCGCCACGCAAGCGAGTCGATCCGATCATGGGCCGCCGGGCGGTGACGCGATGGCGGGTGATCGACGTGGCCACCAGCGGCGACGCGATGACGCTCGTGGAACTTGAGCCGCTCACTGGCCGGTCGCACCAGCTTCGCGTGCATCTCGCGTGGCTGGGCTGCCCGATCGTGGGCGACCGGCTCTACGGACCGACCGACCGGCCGCAGTTCCAACTGGCTCTGCATGCCACGGCGATCACGCTGCCTCATCCCTCTGATGGCCACCGCCTGTCGCTGACCTGCCCGCCGCCCGACGCAATTCCGTGGCGCATCCTCGCCCAGCCGGCGGGCCATGCGTAGGCTCCGTCGATGGTCTTTGGATGCCTCATACGGTTCACACTTGATCCTCGCGCTCGAGTGCACGGTAAGTGAAAGCCGACCGGCCGTGAGGCCGCGGGCGAATCACGCTGGACGCTGCATCGTGTGGTGGTTCACCCCACGCCTCACGGCGTTGGGCTTGGACGGCGGCCGCGCGAGGCTCTTGGAGGACCCGTATCGGTCCCATCGCGCGGCGAAACCGGCTCACGAAGCGGTCGGCCTGAGGGCCGACGTCGAGACCTGCTGCCAGTAGCGGGAGAATCGGCCGAGGTCGCGGACCCGCGAGCGGTCGCAGAACGGCGGCCAGGGAACCGTGGCGACTTGCTGCGTCGCCGCGATCGCGGCGACGGCATGACGCGTTCGCGGGCAAGGTGTTTCACCGATCGCGACGCCGTCGCAGCCGAGCGCCGCCGCGTGGGCGGGCACGACGGTTGGCGGGTCGCCGAGGAGCAGTTCGACACGCGGCACGTCGGCGAGGCATTCGCAGAGGAATACCAGCCTCTTGAGCGACGGCCGCTCGGCGGCAAGCCAGGCGGGGTCGAGCACGAAGAGCCGCGGGGCGTCGGGAAAGGCCGCTGCCGCGGGGCTCGCGGCCGATACCGAGTTGAGCGTGAGCCAGACGAGCGGTCGCGTCGGGGCAGGGGAGGTTGGTGATGGAGCAGCGGGGCGGATCCGCAGTGGCGGTCGTGCCGCCGACTCGCTCGCGTCGGTGAACAGCCGAGCCGCGAGATTGTCGTAGCTGCCTTCGACGTCGCAGTGGCCGAGCACAGGGCAGTCGCGGCAGTGAATGCCGGAGGTGAAGGTTTCCAGGTTCTCGCGATTGAACAGATAGGGCTTGGCGGAGAAAGTGCCGGCGACCCACTGCCACGAGAGGTGGTTGCTCGCCGGATCGCCGTCGAGGAGATGCTCGAGAAACCAGTCGGCGCCCGCCCGCCAGTGCACGCCGCGGATGTGCACCAGCCACGAGGCGAGCCACATCCGCTCGTGGTTGTGGAGCCAGCCCGTGTCGTGCAGCCTGCGGACGAAGGCGTCGATGCAGGCCATCCCGGTCCGGGCTTCCAGGACGTCGTCGGGGACCACGTCGAGCCGCGGCCGTCGCCAGCGTGCCGCCGGGGCTTCAAGGTCCTCGTGGATGCCATCGCCGACCGCGAGATACACCTGCCCCCAGTAGTCGCGCCAGCCGAGTTCGGAAACGAGCTTCAGCGCCTGCGCGGGATCGGCCACGCGGGCCACGGCCGCGTCGCGAACCTCCGCGAGCGAAAGCACGCCGTGACGGATCCACGGCGAAAGTCTGGTGACGGCGCCGGCAACGTGGTTGCGGGTCTGGCCGTAGGCGAGCGGGTCGATCACCTCGAGGTGCCGCACCGCGGCGACCCGCCCGCCGGCATGAGAGCCATCGGGCACCACGCCGCGGCCCGCCCCCACGGCCACCTCTGGGAGCAACTGGCGGAGTTCACTGATCAGATCGTGCCGCGACCGCGACAGCAGGTGGGTGAGATGCTTCATTGGGGGATGCGGATCCGTGTTGCGATGTCCTCGGAACACGGTAGCCACTGCTGCGGCGGTGGGCAGTGCCGTGCCAGCAAAACGCGCTCTGGGACCAAACGGCTGCGACGCGAGATCTCTCCCGCGGCGCTCGTGCCCGCTTTTTTCCCGGCAAAACAGCATGGACGCGGTCTGGCCTGAGAGTCGACCCCATTGCGGCACGGCCTTTGCTGGGTGTTCCCGACAAACACCGTTCACTGCCGGGTGGCCCGACCTTCGAGGCCGCCAATGTGGTCTTGCCCGCCGCGCCGGCACAGCGTCCGGAAGGATGCCCCACCACGGCTTGGGTGAGTGCTCCGCCTACACTCGCCCAGGCCGGGGCATGCGCGAACGTCGCCTGCCCGTATCCATTCCGGCACATCCTTGTGGACGCGGCTCCCAAGGGGGTAGCCTTGCAGATCCTTGCGTTCACCCCTCCCCCGAAGGCCCCCCGTGAAGCTGATCATCGCCATCATCCAGCCGGCCAAACTCGAGGCGGTGAAGCAGACACTCTCCGAGGTCGAGGTGTTTCGGCTCACGGTCCTCGACGTCCAGGGCTTCGGCCGACAACGCGGCCACGCGGAGACCTACCGCGGCCACGAGATTTCGGTGAACCTGATCCGCAAGGTTCAGTTGCAGATCGCGGTCAACGATGACTTTGTCGAGCCGACGATTGCGGCGATCGTGAAAGGGAGCCGCTCCGGCGAGCACGGCGAGATCGGCGACGGCAAGATCTTCGTGCTGCCGATGGACGAGTGCGTCCGCATCCGCACCGGCGAGCGGGGCGGCGAGGCGATCTGAATGTCACGGCTGCCGGGCCATCCTGGCCCCGGCAGCCTTGGGTCGGCCGAGGGCAACGCCAAGGGTTGCCTTGGCCGACGGCACGGCATCCTGCCGTGAGGCGTCACGGCTGCCGGGCCATCCTGGTTTGCCGTAGCACGGGTTTTCAACCTCTGTGCCGCACCGCGAGGGGCTGCCCATGCCCATCGCCGGACGCTCGCTACGGGCTCCGGCCCTCCGCTCGCTCGATGCTGACTTCGCTCCGCC
Source organism: Candidatus Kuenenia stuttgartensis (assembly GCA_945870505.1). Lineage (GTDB taxonomy): Bacteria > Planctomycetota > Planctomycetia > Pirellulales > UBA1268 > QWPN01. The sequence continues at coordinate 4,330 of CAMBSN010000028.1, forward strand.
ATCCTGGCTGCGCTCGTCAGCAACGCCGGCTCCCGGGCCCGGGCAGCCCCTCGCTGATCCCCCGTGTCGTGAAAGCCGACGGCCGTAAGGCCGCGGGCTCTTGGTGGTACGTTGCGTTGGTCTTCCTCTCGGGTTTCACCGAAAAAACCACGAACGTTGGCTCAACGAGGTACGACGTTCACGTGTGACCCGTCTTAGTTCGACTCGCCCTCAGAAGGTTCGGTCGACTCGCCCTTGGACAGTTCCGACGCCTCGGTCGCCTCGTCCTCGGAGTCGCTCTCCGAATCGTCCGCCGACTCATCCTCAGGTGCCGGGGTCGACTCGCTCTCAACCAGGTCGAGCGACTCGCCCTCCCGCAGTGCGTTGCCAAATACGGACCAGACCACGCCGTCACCGACGACGGACAGCGACATGCGGCCCTCCGCGGTCACGATCACGCTCAAACCGCGGCCGTGTTCCACGCCAGAAAGAAGCCACTGGCCCTCCGACTCATGAGCCGTATCGAGTTTTGTGACCTCGCCGCGCCGCGACTTGGGCGCCAGGAGCGTCAGTTCCTTCGTGGACGTGTCCAAGCGAAAGAACGTGGGACGTTCCCGATCGCCCGTGTCGGGAGGACCCACCGTACCGTCCTCGTCCACCGCGACGCCCGACGTGACGGAACAAATCCACGTCTGGCCGGCCCACGCGTTGCCGCACGCCAGATTAGCCGCCAAGGCCACCAGCACCATCCATGTCGCTTTCGTCATGACGCTCTTTACTCCTTTGAAAATGGATTGTTGGATTCACTGCTCGGAGGCAATGCGCGCCGGGCCGTATGCCGATCGCGTTTCCGGCCTCATCGCACCGTGTAGCCCTTCGCCTCCATGGCGGCCATGAAGTTCCTATTCCACACCGCGAACTGCTGCTGGTAGGCCGCCGTGGCTGCATCGGCGGAACCGCCTGCTGTTTTCACGGCCCGCCGCGACCGCATTCCGCCGGTCAGGCCCGCAGCTGCGGAACCCATGGCCGCGCCTCTGCCCGCGTCGCCGCCAATGGCACCGACGGCGGCACCCAGCAGAGCGCCACCTGCCGCGCCCCTCACGGCGCCACCGCGAGCAGCGCCAGCCGCATCGGTCGCGGCGTGGCTCTGCTGATCGAGTTGCGCTTTTGCCTGGTAGGGATCCCAACGCGTCTGCTGTGTCGCCCAGTCGTACGCGGCGGCTTCATCCTGCCGCTGCTGTTCGGGGGTCTGGCTTCGCGCCGGGAAGATTGCCAGGTTGCCGGGATTGTTGCTGAGCGAGGGGGGGCCGGCCTGGGCCGAGGTGGCGGCCACCATGATTGCTGCGATGGCCACCACGGCCATGCGCCGTCCCGTCTTCTGCTCGAACTGCGTGCGCATCACGATGTCTCCATTGGTTGAGCCCTCCCACGGGCGGCGGGCTTGTACGCGACCGCGATTTCCGGGGGGAAGACCAGATTGGTGTCTGTCGGTAGCACAGGTTTTCAACCTGTGTGTCTGGACCGTCGGTGCGTGGTGGCTCGGGGCTGCCCATGCCCATCGCCGGACGCTCGCTACGGCCTCCGGCTGTCGCGCCGTCGCCGCCGTCCCGGCGTCGACTCCGGCTTACGGTCGCCGGGCGCAGCCCGGCTCCCAGCATCCGGCCCTCGGCTCGCTCGATGCTGACTTCGCTCCGCCATCCTGGCTGCGCTCGTCAGCAACGCCGGCTCCCGGGCACGGGCAGCCCCTCGCTGCATCGTTCCCTCGTAGCACAGGTTGTCAACCTGTGTCATGGGGCAGCGCAGGTTGAAAACCTACGCTACCGACCACATCCGTAGCACAGGTTTTTCACCTGCGCTCGCCGACGCTCACGCACGCTGCGGATGCAGCCGCGGGCCGCCGCCGAGGGCGAGCCGATTCGTGGCGGCGAGGAATGCTTTCGCCGAGGCCTCGAGTGAGTCGGTGGAAACGCCGCGGCCTCGCTGCACCTGACCCGCGTGCTCGAGTTCCACCGTCACTTCGGCCTGCGCGTCTTTGCCCACCGTCACCGCCTGCACGCGAAAGTCACGGCAGACCGTCGTGATGCCGGTCAGCTTCTCGATCGCCAGAAAGATCCCGTCGATCGGGCCGTCGCCGGCCGTGATCGTCGCCGACTGCGGCTGGCCGTCCTGGAGCACGCGGAGCGTGACGGTTGGAGCCGCCCCCGACGCGCTCGTGAGGGTGTAGCCCTCGTAGACGAACTGCTCCGGGAGTGCGGAGAACTCCTGCTCGCAGAGCGCCGCGATGTCGCCGTCGTAGATCTCCTTTTTGCGGTCGGCGAGCAGCTTGAATCGCTCGAAGACCGTCTGCAGCTGCTCAGGGGTGAGCTGGTAGCCGAGCGCCTTCGCCCGGTCGGCGAGCGCGGCCCGGCCGCTGTGCTTGCCGAGCACGAGGTCGGTTCGCTCCAGTCCCACGTCCTCCGGTCGCATGATCTCGTAGGTGCGCGGCTCCTTGAGCATGCCGTCCTGGTGGATGCCCGATTCGTGGGCGAAGGCGTTCTTGCCCACGATCGCCTTGTTTCGCGGCACCTGGATGCCGGTGATGGTGGCCACCAGCCGACTGGTTGGCACGAGCTTCTGCGTGACGATCCGCGTGGAGCACTGGTAGTAGTCGCCCCGCGTGCGCAGCGCCATCACCACTTCCTCGAGCGAACAGTTGCCCGCCCGCTCGCCGAGGCCGTTGATCGTGCACTCGATCTGTCCGGCCCCCGCCTCGACGGCTGCCAGGCTGTTGGCCACGGCGAGGCCGAGGTCGTCGTGGCAGTGGGTGCTGATCACCGCCTTGTCGATGTTCGGCACGCGGTCCACCAGGCTCTTGATCACACGGTGCATGTGCGTGGGGGTGGCGTAACCGACGGTGTCGGGAATGTTCACCGTTGTCGCGCCCGCGGCGATCACCGCCTCGACCACGCGGCAGAGGAAGTCGATCTCGGTGCGGGCCGCGTCCTCGGGCGAGAACTCGATGTCGGCGCAGTGGCCCCGCGCCCGCGTCACACCGGCGACGGCGCGGGCAAGCACCTCCGCCTCGGTCATTCGTAGCTTGAACTCACGGTGGATCGAACTGGTCGCGAGAAACACGTGGATCCGGGGCTGCTCCGCGGCCTTGAGCGCTTCCCAGGCCCGGTCGATGTCGGCGTCGTTGCAGCGGGCGAGGCCGCAGAGCGCCGAGCCCTTCACCACCTTCGCAATCTCGCGCACGCTCTCGAAGTCGCCCGGCGATGCGATCGGGAAGCCGGCCTCGATGACGTCCACCCCGAGCAGCACGAGGGCCTGGGCGACCTCCAGCTTCTCGGTGAGGTTCATGCTCGCCCCGGGCGACTGCTCGCCGTCGCGGAGCGTGGTGTCGAAGATGCGGATCGGGCGGGGTGTGGTCATGGGAAATCCAGCGTGCCGGAGAGTCTCTCATCGTAGCCGGCGGCATGGCGGCCGGCACCCGCTCCACCGGCCGCACGGCGGGGACGGGGTTTTGTAGACTCGCCGTACCCGATCACCGACCCAACCGGAGCCACCGCCACGATGACGCTGCGGGAGTTTCAAGACCTGATCCGCGCCATGTACCACGACAAAGACGCCTCGCGGGGCGTCGAGGGTACGTTCATGTGGCTCACGGAGGAAATCGGCGAACTCGCCACGGCCCTCCGCAGCGGCACGCACGAGGAGCAGGCACTCGAGTTTGCCGACGTGCTCGCCTGGCTGGTGACGATCGCCAACGTCGTCGGCGTCGATCTCGACGACGCCGTCCGCCGCAAATACGGCACCGGCTGTCCGGGATGCGGCCAGTTTGTCTGCACCTGCCCCGACGCGGAGAAGCCATGAACTGGCGGGGCGCGTCGTGGCCCGGTGCGTTGGTCGCGGCGCTGATGCTGATGCTCGGTGGCGGCGGCCCGCAAACGCATGGGGCCGAGCCCGGCCGGCTCGACGTGGAGGCAGGCTTCGGCGGCCGCTGGCGGATCGGGTCGTGGACGCCGCTGGTGGTGTCGGCTACGGATGGCGGGCTCAGGGCCGGGCAGGAGGTCCGCGTCTGGGCCGAGGACGACGACGGCCAGCTGGTCGGATCGCCGGCCGCCCTCGCTGCGCAGGTGGGCGATCGCATCGAGGCGCGGGTGTGCGTGCGGTTCGGTCGGCCGTCGGGCCGTTATCGCATCGACGTGGCCACTCTCGGCGGAGGGGCTACCACGACGATGGAAGACCGGCTGGTCGATCCGATCGTGTCGACCGACCACGTGATTGTTGCGTATGGCGACCTGCCTCCCGTTGCCAGAGCCGCCCGGCTGGTCGACCGCGATCGGGGAAGCACCACGGTGGTCATGACCGACGCGCCGCCGTATGCCGCGACCGCGTCGCGGCGGAGTTTTGATGCCGTCGAGGCCATCGTCATCAGCGGCAGCGCGGCGACCCGGCTGCCGCCCGACGTCCGCGAGGGAATCGATGCCTGGGTTCGGGACGGCGGCAGTCTCGTCTTCGTCTGCGGGGCGTCGGCCGCGGAGGTGGCCGTGACCGGATCTCCGGTATCCGACTGGCTACCAGGAACCTTCGAAAAGATTGTGCGCCTCAGACGCCTCGGGCCGATCGAGGCCTATGCCCGGGCCGGCGGACTCGTCGATCGCGTGCCACCCGACGGGGTGCCGGTGCCGCGGTTTGTGGGGCCGATCTCGGGCGTCGTGCTGGTGTCGGCGGTTGAGGCGGGCGGCGGTCCGGTCGTCACCCGCTCTGCCCGCGGACTTGGCACCATCACCTGGCTCGGCCTCGATCTCGACGGCGAGCCGCTGCGAGGCTGGTCGGGCTGCGACACGCTCCTGGCCGCGGCGCTCGGCGGGCGATCACGAGGCGGGCTCGATCAGCGGCCCTCCGAACGATCCGGGATGCCTGATCTGGCAGGCCAGTTGCATGCCGCGCTCGACACGTTCCCCGCCACCGCCACGTCGGCTGATCAGGCACCTCATGGCCGGAAGGTGTCGCCCGTTCCCTTTGAGGTGATCGCCGGACTCGGCCTGCTCTACGTGCTCTGTCTCTATCCGCTCGACTGGTGGTTCGTCTCGCGGCAAAAACGGCCAGGGGTCGCCTGGCTCACGCTCCCGATCCTGGCGGCCGGTTTCACGGCTGCTGCATGGGGCCTGAAGGGCCGATGGGGCGGCGGTCGCGAGGCGATCGCCCACACGGCCGATGTGATCGACGTCGATGCCGGCAGCGGACACATCCGCGGGACGTCGTGGCTCGCCGTTCTCTCGCCGGAGAACGACACGCTCGACGTGGCCGTGGAGCCGGCGACGGGCACGGCCTGCGCCGACCGCAAGGCAGCCGTGACCTGGTGGGGCGTGGCGGGCCGCGGGTTTGGCGGACTCGATGCCGCGGTTGGGCATCCGTCGCTGGCGGCGGCTGACTACGGCTACGGCGGCTCGCTCGCCGCGCTCGAAGACGTGCCCGTCGCCGCCGCGGCGAGCAGGCTCTTCGAGGCGGAATGGTCGGGCTGCGCCGACGTGCCGGTGGTGACCTCCTCGCTCGCCCTCACCTCGCAGGCCACGCTGGCCGGTGCCGTGTCGCACCACCTGCCGTTCGCCATCGAAAACTGCCGACTGCTTCACGCCGGCTGGCTCTACGACGTGGGCACGCTCCGGCCTGGCGATCGTTACGACACCGCGACCGGCCGGGGGCCGCGGTCGCTGGCCAGCGCCCTCACCCGCCGCGCGGCCGCCAAGGATCGCGAGGCCGGCATGACGTGGGATCCGACGAACGCCGATGTCGCCCGAATCATCGAGGTGGCGGCGTTCCAGGGGGCCGCGGGAGGCATCGCCTACACCGGCCTCGAGGCGGGCCGCCTCGGCCGCCTCGATCTCTCGCCGCTGCTCGCCGTCGATCGGGCCGTGCTCGTCGGCACCGTGGCGGCGGGGGTGCCGGCGACCCGCTGGGACGTCGGCGGCGCCGCCGGCCCGCTGGCCACCTCGGCCGCCACCCCGACGCTCTGCCGGATCGTGATTCCCCTCGCCGCGGAGGCTCTTCCATGATCGAGACGATCGACCTCACCAAGAAGTACGGCGATTTCTTCGCGCTCGAATCGCTCACGCTGAAGTTGGAGCAGGGAGACCTGTTCGGCTTCATCGGCCCTAACGGCGCCGGCAAGACAACCACGATCCGCATCCTCTCGACGCTGCTCTCGCCCACCTGGGGCGAGGCCTACGTCTGCGGCCACTCCATCTACACGCACCCCCGCGAGATTCGCCGCGCCATCGGCTACATGCCCGACATCTTCGGCGTGTACGACGACATGCGGGTGATCGAATACCTGGAGTTCTTCGCGGCCGCCTACCGGATCGACGGCCCGAAGCGGCGGCAGGTGGCGGAGCGGTCGCTGGAGTTGGTCGACCTTGTTGCCAAGCGAGACGAACTGGTCACCAGCCTGTCGCGGGGCATGACGCAGCGGCTCGGCCTGGCCCGCGTGCTGCTGCACGATCCGCAGGTGCTCCTTCTCGATGAGCCCGCCAGCGGCCTCGACCCCCGCGCCCGGATCGAGATGCGGAACCTGCTCAAGCGACTCCAGGGCATGGGCAAGACGATCCTGGTGTCGAGCCACATCCTTCCGGAGCTGGCCGACATCTGCAATCGCGTGGGCATCATCGAGTACGGCCGGCTGCTGGCGTGTGGCAACGTGCAAGACCTGCTCGCGCAGGTCCGCGGTCGGCCGACGGTTCGCATCCGGGTGGTGGGATCTCCCGAGGCGGCGGCGAAGGCGTTGGAGCGGTGTTCCGAGGCGGCAGCGGTGACGGTCAAGGATGGCGAGGTGGTGGTGGCGCTGGCCGATGGGATTCCGGACGGCTCGGCGCTGGCGGCCCGCCTCGTCGCCGACGGTCACGGCCTGGTGTCGCTTCGCGAACAGGAGGTCAACCTAGAGACGGCCTTCCTGGAACTCACCCGCGGCGCCCTGGCGCGGCCGGCCGGGGATGCCTGACCGGCACGCGGGTGGGGGCTTCTGCTATTCTCCGCGACGGCGGCATCCCCGCGGGTGCCCAGATCGATCGTGCCATGAAACGAGGGAGCGAGGTCGTCATGCGGAGTCCATCGCGGTTGGGTGTCGTGATCGTGATCGGGGCGTGGGCGTGCGCCTGCCGACTCGTCAACGTGCAGGGCACGGTCGAGACACTGGCGGTGCCGCCGGTCGCGGGGCCGCAGGCTTCGGCCGATGACATGGGCTATGCGATGGGCTTCCGGATCGGGCAGCAGATCCTCGCCGAGCAGCAGCAGATGGGGACGCCCGTCGATCCGGCCGGGCTCGCGGCGGGCCTCGCCGACTCGGTCTCGGGCAAGCAGCCGCGTCTCGACGAGCCGAAGTTTCGCGCGGCGCTCGCCGGCCTCGAGGCGGTGATGCGGCAGAAGCAACGCGAGATGGTCGAGAAGTTGCAGGCCGCGGCCAAGGCCAACCTGGCGAAGGGGGTCGAGTATCTCAAGAAGAAGTCAGCCGAGCCCTCCGTGAAGGCGCTGCCGAGTGGGTTGCTCTACGAGGTGCTCAAGGAAGGAACGGGGCCGCAGCCCACCCTCGACGACGTGGTCACGGCCCATTACGCCGGCGCGCACATCGACGGCACGCGGTTCGATGGCACCGATCCGGCAGGGCCGCCGGCGGAGTTTCCGCTGCGCGGTGTCGTTCCCGGCTGGCAGGAGGCGCTGCCGCTGATGAAGACCGGCTCGAAGTGGCGGATCCACCTCCCGCCGGCCTTGGGCTACGGCGACGAGGGTTCGCCCCCCACGATCGAGCCCAACGAGGTGCTGGTATTTGAAATCGAACTCGTCGGCAGTCAGCCTGGCCCCAAGCGGTGAAACCCGCCCGGACGGCGGCGAGGGGAGGGGTGATGCGTCGAGTCGTTGCGGCCTTCGCAACCATCGGAGCGTTGGCCTGTGGGGCCGCGGTCGCTGCCCCGGCCGACAGCTTCGTCGCCGCCCGAGAGCGGATGGTCCGCGACGACATCGCTGCCGCCGGCGTGACCGATCCACGGGTGCTGGAGAGCATGCGGACCACGCGGCGGCACGAGTTCGTGCCGGCTGCGCAGCGGGCGAAGGCCTACCTCGACATGGCGCTGCCGATCGGCGAGGCGCAGACGATCTCAGGGCCGCTGGTGGTGGCGGTGATGACCGAGCAGTTGCGACCGCAGCCCGGTGATCGGGTGCTCGAGATCGGCACGGGCAGCGGCTATCAGGCGGCGGTTCTCGCACCGCTCGTAAAGACGGTCTATTCCATCGAGATCGAGAAGCCACTCGCGGACAAGGCTGCCCGCACCCTCGATCGCCTCGGCTACGACAACGTCGTGACGAAGGCCGGCGACGGCTTTCAGGGCTGGCCGGAGCAAGCGCCCTTCGACGGCATCATCGTCACCTGTTCGCCGGAGGACGTTCCGCAGCCGCTGCTCGACCAGCTCGCCGATGGTGGACGGATGGTGATTCCAGTCGGCGAGCGGTTTGAGCAGAGGCTCGTGAGGATCACCCGCCGCGGTGCGGAACTGGTTCGCGAGACGATCGAGCCGACGCTGTTCGTGCCGATGACGGGCGCCGCTGAGGAGTCGCGACGCGTGCAGCCCGACGGTGGTCGGCCGTCGGTCAGGAACGGCGGCTTCGAGGACCTGATCGAAGGCGGAAGGCTGCCGGCGGCCTGGTACTACGGCCGGCAGTGCGAGGTGGTCAGCGAGGGGGCAGGGCAGGGGAGTTGCGCGCTTCGGTTTCACAACTCCGAGCCGGGCCGGCCGGCCCAGATCTTTCAAGGCTTCGCCGTGGACGGCGCGAAGGTTCAGAGCCTCCGCGTCAGTGCGAAGGTCTGCAGTCGCGGCGTGATCGCCGGACGCACTCCGGACGAACGGCCCTGTTTCGCGGTCCGGTTTCTCGACGCCGATCGCCGCCGATCATCGACAGCGATCGTGGGTCCCTGGACCGGTGACTTCGATTGGACTGACGTGGATGACCGGATCGACGTGCCGGCATGGGCCAGGGAGGGCAGCCTCATGGTCGGCATGGCCGGTGCGACCGGCACGTTCGAGGTGGACGCCGTGGGCCTGGAAGGCGAGTCGCGGTGAACGCCTTCCCTGGCGGACGACCCTTAAAAAAACAGAGTTTTCGGCCTCATCTGCCATGCCGCTCCCCGCCCGCGGTCGGCGGCAGCAGATTTCCGAGGTCGGCCAATCGCGGCAATTAGAAAAATCTGACGGAATATCTTCCCTAGAATCCTTGATTTGCCTAACCGGCAAACTATCTTTGCTCAGCATAACGGCATGGTGCCCGAAACCGTTTCGGGGCTGGCCGCAACATTAACGCGAAATAACTCGGGAGTTTCACCGACATGGTGTCGCAGCGTCGCTGGATTCGAATCGCTGGATTGGTTTCGTTTGTCGCGGTCGCCGCGGCGACCTGCGACGTGCAGGCCGGCTGGCACCACCGCTATCGTGGCTACGGCTCGTCGGGCTCGTCCGGTGGCTCTTCGGGCGGTTCGTCCGGCGGGAGCTCGGGTGGATCGTCTGGTGGCAACTCGGGCTCGTACAGCGGCGGGTCGTCGGGTGGCGGCTACGGCACGTACGGCTCCTACGGCTCGTCGGGCGGCAGCTTTGGTTCGCACCACGCGTACAAGCGTGCGATGCGTGCGGCGCGTCACGGTTCGTCCGGTGGTAGCTACGGCTCGTCGGGCGGTTCGTCCGGCGGCAGCTACTCGTCGTCCTACGGCTCCGACGGTGGTTCCTCCGGTGGCTCGTCGGGCGGCTCGTCGGGCGGCTCCTACGGCGGTTCGTACGGCGGCTACTCCAGCTCGTCGTCTGTTGAGGGCTACTCCTCGGCCATGCCGATCGAGTCATACCGCGTGATCAACGAGACCCCGTCGATGGTCGGTGGCGAGATCATCGGCACTCCCTCGGCAGTGCCCGGTGCGCTCGACTCCACGTCCCGCGAGACCGTGCCGGCTGACGGCGCGATGCTCGTGGTCGAGGTGCCGACCGACGCCACGGTGTACGTCAACGGCACGAAGACCACCTCGCAGGGCGCGGTTCGCCGCTACCTGTCACGTGGCCTCGCCGCCGGCCAGAAGTATGAGTTTGTGGTGCGGATGGCGACCGACGCCGGCAAGGAGACGACCAAGGTTGTCTCGCTGACCGCCGGTCAGCGGTCGAGCGTCTCGTTCAACGCGGCCGTCGAGGCCCCGAAGACGAGCGTCACCCTCCGCGTGCCGGCCGACGCGAAGGTTTGGCTCGCCGGCAGCGCCACCGCCTCCACGGGCGACGTGCGGACGTTCGAGACCTCGAGCCTCCCGGCCGGCAAGACCTGGAAGGGCTACGAGATCCGCGTCGCGACCGTCGTCGACGGCCAGGAGCGGACGGTTTCGAAGGTGATCGATCTCGCCGCTGGCGACGTCGTTGACCTCGAGCTCGACCCCGCCGCCCGCACGGCGTCGGCCGAGACGACCGCGTCGCTCAACTGAGCCGCGGATCGGACCGATTGAGTTCACGAGATCCCCGCGTGGCCCAGTGCCACGCGGGGATTTTCGTTTTCGGACGGCCGCGTGGCTGGCGGTATGACCCGCATGACCGGGATTCTCGTCACCTTCGTAGCACAGGTTTCCAACCTGTGCCTTCCGCGTAGCACAGGTTTTCAACCTGTGCCGCCGCTCCCGTCCTTCCGGAAAAACGCGACCTAGGGTTGCCGTGAGCGGCAGTGGAGCGAGCCGGTCGAACGGTCCGATGCTCCCTGCGGGCGAAGAGAGTTGCGCCGTCCATGAAGTCCCCCGAGTCAAACGCGAGCCGGTGGTCCCCCGTGGCGCGGGGCTGCGCCTCGGTGGCGATCCTCGTCTATCTCGCGGCCGTGATCGTGCCGCCGCTGGCGGGGCCCGCGCCGGCGAGCGAACTGGCGAACCGCATCCTGCAGCCGTTACGGCCGCTGGTGGGGGCAGTGTATCTCGGTCACGGCTACCGGTTCTTTGCCCCAAACCCCGGCCCCGGCCACACGATTCACTGGACGATGACCATGCCTGACGGCTCCACGCGGTCCGGTCGGATTCCCGACGAAGCCCTCGACCGCCCGCGGCTGCTCTACCACCGCCGCTTCATGGTGAGCGAGAAGATCTCGGCGCTCGTCCCCTTGGCCGACGCGCCCGCAGACGTGCGCGAGCGGGCGAAGCGCGACTGGCAGCCGCTCGTGAAGGGCGTGGCGACGAACCTGCTGCGGCGCGAGGGGGGGCTGAGCGTCACGCTCGAGACGGTCGAGCACTATCTGCCCGATCCCGGTGAGGTGCTCGCCAGCGGAACGTATGCCGACGCGGTCACACCACTTGGCTCCTACGCCTGGGCGGAGCCGCCGCGATGACCACCGTCCGCTCCGTGCCCACCCGCCGCACCGTCAGCCGGCCAACTGCCCAGCCGCCAGCGCCGGTCGCGGTGAGTCGCGGCTGGCTCGCCGAGTGGGTCGCCGCGTGGAACGCTTTCTGGTTCACGCCGGCCGATCCGCTTCCGCTCGCCGTGATCCGGATCGTCACCGGCCTAATCCTCACCTGGTCATGCGTCGTCTGGCTGCTCGACGCCGACGCCTTCTTCGGCGATCGCGGCTGGATGCGGCCCGATCAGGTCTGGCGGATGAACGACCAGCCCTGGCAGTGGAGCGGCTACTTCGCGGCGTCGTCGCCCACCATGATTCGGGTGGTCGCCGGCATCTCGCTCGTGGCGGCGATCCTTCTCACGATCGGCCTGGCAACCCCGCTGGCAGCCCTTGTCTCGTTTCTCGGTCTCGTCAGCGCCGCGAATCGCGCGCCGCTGAATGTCTTCGGCCTCGACGACACGCTCGGCATGCTGCTTGTGCCGTTGGTGATCGGCCCGAGTGGCGCGAGGTTGTCGGTCGACCGCCTGCTCGCCGGGCCGGGGCGGGGCAGGGGAGGGGAGCGCTCGGTCCGGGCTGGCATCGCCCTGCGGTTACTGCAGGTGCATTTGTGCGTGGTCTATTTCTTCTCCGGCGCGGGAAAACTCTTCGGGGCGAGCTGGTGGGAGGGCACCGCCCTCTGGGGGGCGATCGCCAACGACCGCTACCGCACCCTCGACCTCCGGGGGCTCGCGGGCCACCCGCTCGTCGTCAACGCCCTGACTCTTGCGACTCTCTGGTGGGAGGCGACCTACGCCGCCCTCGTCTGGCCGCGGCTGACGCGGCCGCTTTGCCTCGCGATGGCGATGCTGGTCCACTTGGGCATCGGGCTCGCCATGGGCATGATGGAGTTTGGCCTGGCCATGATCGCCGCCAACCTGGCGTTCGTTTCGGCCACCACGTTCGAGAGCCTGCTGCGACCGTTCACGTTCCGGAACCCCGATTCGCCCGACATCCTCCCAGGAACCCCTTCGGACCATCCATGATCGACACGCTTGCCGTTGTCGGCGCCACGGGCGCCGTGGGCCGCATCATCCTCGACTTGCTCGCGGAGCGGAAGTTTCCCGCGAAGCGGCTCAAACTGCTTGCGTCGGCTCGTTCCGCCGGCACGCCGGTCCGCGTCGGCGACACGACCCACGACGTCGAGGTGCTCACGCCCGATTCCTTCAAGGGCGTGGATGTGGCGATCGGCAGCACGCCCGACGAGATCGCGGCCGAGTTCGTGCCGTGGGCGGTGGAGCGGGGCACTGTCGTCGTCGACGAGAGCGCCTTCTATCGGATGAACCCTGAGGTGCCGCTCGTCATTCCGGAGGTCAATCCGGAGGCGATCGCAACCCACAAGGGGATCATCGCCAGCCCGAACTGCTCCACCACGCAGATGGTGATGGTGATGAAGCCGCTGCACGACGCCGCCCGCGTGAAGCGGGTGATTGTCAGCACCTACCAGGCAGTGAGCGGCGCGGGGCTGGCCGCGACCCGCGAACTCGAGCAGGCGACCACCGCCTGGCTGGGCAAGGAGCCGGAGACGAACCAGGTCTTCCCGCACCGGATCGCCGCCAACCTGATTCCGCAGATCGGCTCGCCACGGCCCAACGGGTTCACCAGCGAAGAGATGAAGATGGTGCTCGAAACGCGGAAGATTCTCGGCGACGACTCGATCGCGATCAGCGCCACCTGCATCCGCGTGCCCGTGGCCAACGGCCACAGTGAGTCGATCCTGATCGAGACCGAAAAGAAACTCACCGCCGACGAGGCTCGGAAGCTGCTCGCCGGATTTCCCGGCATCGTGGTCGAGGATGACCTCGCGGCCAAGCGGTATCCACAACCGCGGACGGCCAGCGGCCGCGACGAGGTGTTCGTGGGCCGGATTCGCGAAGACATCTCGTGCCCCAACGGCATCGCGCTGTGGTGCGTGTCCGACAACCTTCGCAAGGGCGCCGCCACCAACGCCGTGCAGATCGCCGAGTATCTGGCGAAGCACGGACTGAAGGGGGCAGGGCACTCGGGCCGGTCATGAGTTCGCCGCCGGTGCCCGCCGAGGCGTCCGCGGTCGTCGGCCGACGGATCGCGATTCGACTCGCCTATGAGGGCACGCGGTACTCGGGCTGGCAGCTGCAGCCAAACCAGGCGACGGTGCAGGGGACTCTCGCCACGGCGATCCGCGAGGTGTCGGGCGAGGACCTCGTGCTGAAGGGGGCGAGCCGGACCGACGCCGGCGTGCATGCCCTCGACCAGGTGGTGGCCTTCACCTCGACGAGCGGCCACGCCGCCGGCGTCTGGGTGCGGGCGCTCAACGCCACGCTGCCCCGCGACATCACCGTTCGCGAGGGGAGGGAGGTCGGGCTCGACTTCGATCCCGTGACGGCCGCGATTCGTAAGCGGTATCGCTTCCGGATCCACGATGCATCCTGGAGGCCGGTGCTCGATCGGCACCTCGTCTGGCACTGGCGGGGCCGGCTCGACGAGGAACGGATGCGGGAGGCGGCCGCGGCCCTCATCGGCGAGCACGACTTCACGAGTTTCGAGAGCCTGCCCTCCACGCGGCTCTCGAAGGTTCGCACGATCCACTCCCTCGAGGTGTTTCGGCCACCGCTGGCCGCAGACGCCCCGGGGGCGGAGGTGTGGATCGAGGTCGAGGGGAACGGTTTTCTGTACAACATGGTCCGGATCATCGCCGGCTCGCTGGTGCTGGTCGGCGCGGGAAAGCGGTCTCCCGGATGGCTCGGGGAGGCGCTCGCAGCCCGCAGTCGGCCCACTGCGGGCCCGACGGCGCCGCCGCAAGGGCTCGTGCTCGTGGCGATCGACCTCGGGCATGCCTGGCCGACGACGACCGTACCCAAACCCTCGCACCGCACCCGATCATGACCGCCATCCCCGAACAACTCGGCCCGGTCAAGCTCGTCCAGCAGATTGGCCTCGGCAAATACTGCCAGGTGTGGGAGGGGCTCGACACGAAGGCCCGCAAGAAGGTCGCCGTCAAGGTGATCGTGCCGTCGATGGCAAACGACGCCGGCCAGCGGAAGCTGCTCGAGCACGAGCTCAAGGTGGCCGCGTCACTCGACCATCCCACGATCATCAAGATCGACCGGCTCTCCGAGGAGGGGGGGCTGCCGCACCTCGTGATGGAGTTGTTTCCCGCGCCGAATCTGAAGAAGCAGGTCGCGGCTGGCGTTGAGCACCTCGTGCCCAAGCTCCAGCGGATCGTGACGGAGACGGCGCTCGCCCTCGATCACATGCATGCCCGTGGCTGGGTGCATCGCGACGTGAAGCCCGACAACGTGCTGGCGGCCGCTGATGGCCAGGTGAAGCTGATCGATCTCGCGATCGCGGCCAAGTCGTCGGGTTTCCTTGGCAAGCTGCTCGGAAGCAAGACACCCGCCCAGGGATCGCCAAGCTACATGTCGCCGGAGCAGATTCGGGGCGAGGCGCTCGATGCGCGGAGCGACATTTACTCCTTCGGCTGCGTGATCTTCGAACTGATCGCGGGCCGGCCGCCGTACACGGGGGCCGACACGAACGACTTGCTCAACAAGCACGTCTCGGCCACGATCCCGGCCGTCGACGCCTTCAACAAGCTCGCCACCACCGGTGCGGCCAAGTATCTCCGCCAGATGCTCGCGAAGAAGCCGTCCGACCGGCCGGCCTCGATGAAGGAGGTGCTCCAGCAGCTCCGCTCGATCCGGCTGGTGGAGCGGGTGTCCGTATAGAACGCGTTCCCCGTAGCACAGGTTTTCAACCTGTGTGCCTTCCCGGTTCGCATTGGGCTCGGGGCCCATGCCCATCGCCGGACGTTCGCTTCGGGCATCCTGCCAATCCTGTTCGGCACGGCAGATGCAGGACGGGTCGACCCGCATCGGGCCTGGCTCGGTGCCCCCGGTAGCACAGGTTTTCAACCTGTGTCTGTCCATCGCTGGGCTCGGGGCTGCCCATGCCCATCGCCGGACGTTCGCTTCGGCCTTCCAGGCCTTCGCTCTCTCGATGCTGACTGCGCTCCGGCATCCTGCCTTCGCTGGTCAGCAACGCCGGCTCCCGGGCACGGGCAGCCCCTCGCGGCTTCCCGTAGCACAGGCCTCCCGTATCACAGGTTTTCAACCTGTGCTTGGTTGACTGCCGCAGGTTGAAAACCTGCGCTGCGGAGAAGCGGATGCCCTGCAGGAGCACAGCGTTACACCCTGTGCCGTGCCCGTGCCGCCCCCGCCGCCCGATTTCCTCGGTTGACGCGGGATTTCACGGGCGGCGACACTTAGGGGTCCGAATCACCTTCCCCGGAGCCCCGACACCGATGGCCGCCGGACTGCATCGACTGCCGCTCGAGAAGCCGATCTACGAGATCGAGGACCGGATCGCCGCCCTGGAGGCGGCGCCCCTTGGGGGCCAGGAGCCGGAGGAACTCCGACGGCTCAAGCGGGAGCTCGTCGAAGTTCAGAAGAAGGTCTTCGGCAGCCTCGACCCCTGGCAGACGGTCGAGGTCTCTCGGCACCCGAATCGCCCGAAAACGAGCGACTATCTGAACCTCGTGTTCGACGAGTTTGTCGAACTCCACGGCGACAAGTCGTTTGGCGACGACCGGGCGATGCTCACCGGGTTTGCAAAACTCGACCAACACAAGGTTCTGGTCATCGGGCATCAAAAAGGAAAGACGCTCGCCGAGCGGCAGGCCTGCCACTTCGGCTGCGCCCATCCGGAGGGCTACCGCAAGGCGATGGGCAAGATGCGGATGGCGGCGAAGTATGGCCTGCCGGTGATCTGCCTGATCGACACGCCGGGCGCCTATCCGGGCGTGGGGGCCGAGGAGCGCGGCCAGGCGCAGGTGATCGCCGAGAGCATGTTCCTGATGGCCACGCTTCCGGTGCCGATCGTCTGCGTGGTGATCGGCGAGGGGGGCTCCGGCGGGGCTCTCGGCATCGGTGTCGGGGACCGGGTGGCCGTCCTCGAGCATGCCTACTACAGCGTGATCAGCCCCGAAGGGTGTGCCGGCATCCTCTGGAAGAGCGTGGAGTTCAAGGCCCAGGCGGCCCGGTCGCTGCGGTTTCGGTCGGCCGACCTCAAGGAGTTTGGCGTGATCGATGCCGTGATCGAGGAGCCGGCGGGTGGTGCCCACCGGCACCCGCGGCGGATGGCAGCTCGGCTGAAGATGTTTCTGACGCGGTCGCTCCGCGAACTCCTGGCCAAGCCCCGCGATCAGCTGGTGTCGGAGCGGTATGACAAGTTCCGCCGCATGGGCGTCTTTACGGAGTAGGGACGGCGTCGTTGTGACGGTGAGGGGTTGCCCATGCCCCGGGAGCCGGCGTTGCTGACCAGCGAAGGCGGGATGCCGGAGCGTGGTCAGCATCGAGCGAGCGAAGGGCTTGGAAGCCCGTAGCGAGCGTCCGGCGATGGGGCGTGGGCAACCCCGACCCACGGCGAGGCAGGGCATCGGAAACGTGGTGACGGGATAGCTGGCCGCCCCGATTCCGCCCCTCTCCCCAACGTCCGATAATGTCTCTTATGTCCGGTTGGGGCCTTGCATTTGGCCGCTGTTTTCCAGGCTTTATGCTCGCCTGCCCTGCTCCGCCACCTCGTTCGAGAACTCGGTTACCGGATGGTCAGATTCGCGCCTCGCGACGTCGGGCCCGGTGCCCGTGAGATCCGGTGCGCGGTGGCGGCGCCCAGCGTTCGGTCGAAGCACGAGAAGCGTCAGCGGATCGGGAGCGGCGATTGGGCGCCGGCCGGGAACTGGCCCGGCGGAGCCAGCTGTGGCGGCTGCATCGCAGGCCGGTTCGGAAAGCCGCTGGTCGTTGGTCGTGCCGGTTGTACCGGAGCAGCCTGAACCGCCGTCGGTCCGCCCCATGCGGCTGGCGACATGAACCCGGCTGGCGCGGCCTGGCCCCCCTGCCCCTGGAACCCGGCCGGCCCGGCCGGCACGGCTCCGGAGTTCGTCCAGGCCGTTGCCGAGGTCACGCTCTCCCAGATGGCCTTGAGGGCTGACGGCTGCGCGAGTCCGGCAGGGGGCTGCGGCGCGCCTCCGGCCGCCGGCTGCCGGAACTGATCCTCGAACTGCTTCACGAACGGCTGCACCGGCTCAACGATGTTCGGCGGCAGGATCTCGTCAGCCCGCATGATGATTTCGGCGACGAGGCGGCCACTGCGACTGGCCACGATCTGGTTGCGGTAGGCCGGGGCGAGCGTGACCGCGAAGAAGGTCACCACCACGCATACCAGTGCACCCTTGGCGATGCCCAGCAGGAGGCCGAGCTGGTGGTCGAACGCGGACAGGTGGATCGCGTTGATGGCACCTGAGATGACGCGAAACACGAGCCATACGGCCAGGGAGGTGCCCACGTAGATCGCCAGCATCGCGATCAGTCGGTTCCACGGGGCCTGTTGGCCAAACATCGGGGCGAGCTGGCTGCTGAAGCGCAGGGCCAGGAAGCCGCTCGCGGCGATCCCCGCGATCCAGGCGATCTGCCAGACCATGCCCTTGAAATAGCCAAGGACCGCGGCTGCCGCGAGGATGCCAAGCATCACCAGGTCATAGCCTTCGATCGCCATCGCCGGTCGGTCTCCGGGGGATGAATGCACTGAGGGCGGAGGAGTGTAGAGGCGATCACGTCTGGCCATGAAGGGCAGAAATAGGGTGCTCGAAGGCCGATTGGCGCGTCGCAGCCATACCGGACCAGAAAAGTCCACGCAGGCATTGCAGGGTCCCCAGAATGCCCATCATATCTGGCGTGCGTGCGTTTCGCGGGTGGCTCTCGGCTGCGCATTCCGCCTGTCTTTCCAAGGCTGCCCGTTTTGGTGGTTTTCCGAGCGCTCGCGGTCGGGAATGGCGAACAAGGCCGGTCGTATGTTTTTGGCGGTGCAGGGGATGCGCCGCGTCGTTGGCTGACGGTTTTCATGGCGACGGCCGATTACGGATCAAGAGTTTGCGCGGTCCGGAATGGATTCCGGGCCGAGGGGGCCTTAGCAGGGAATCGCGCCGTGCCCGGATTCCGAGCGCACATCATCGGCTCGTCCATCATGGGCGGTGGCTACGGTGCGGCCGCATGGTATCTCGGCGGCATGCCCCCGATGACGGCTGCCCTCGGCGCGGGCCTCTGTGCTGCCTCCGGCATGCTCCCTGACCTCGACAGCGGCGAGGGAGTTCCACTCAAGGAGACGGTGGGTGTTGCGGCCGCGATCATTCCCATGCTGATGATCCAGCGGTTTCAGCAGTGGGGCCTACCGCTTGAGGGCATGATCCTGGCGGCCGCCGCCATCTACGCGACCGTACGGTTCGGGCTCGCCTGGCTGCTCGAAAACTACTCCAAGCATCGGGGCATGCTCCACAGCGTGCCGGCGGCGGCGATCGCCGGACAGATCACATTCCTGGCGTTCGTCTCGACGGAACCGCTCCACCGCTACTTCATCGCTGGCGCCGTGGTGCTCGGGTTTCTGTCGCATCTCGTGCTCGACGAGATCTGGGCGGTGCGGCAGGGGCTGTTTGGCCCGAAGGTGAAGAAATCGTTCGGCACGGCGCTGAAGTTCGCCGGGCCCGACGTCTGGCCGAATCTCGTCGCCTATGGGATCGTCGTCGCCCTCGGGGCGATCGCCGCGGGCGACGCCCACAGCACAGAACGGATGGCGAACTACCGGCAGCACATGGAACACTCGGCCCGTGTCTATCCGCAGACCTATCAGCCGCAGTACCAGCCGCCGCAGCAGCAGCAGTACCAGCAGCCGTACCAGTTCCGGCGGTAGTCGGCCGCCACTTGCCCCCCGC
This sequence comes from Candidatus Kuenenia stuttgartensis, assembly GCA_945870505.1. GTDB lineage: Bacteria > Planctomycetota > Planctomycetia > Pirellulales > UBA1268 > QWPN01. The sequence continues at coordinate 23,453 of CAMBSN010000028.1, forward strand.
GCCGGGCCGCGGGATCATGGCCCGCCCCTTCCCGGACGCTCGCCATGTGCCTTCCCTTGTTTGCCGCCATCCTGCCGAACGCGACTTCGGCCGTGACGCTTGCGGTGGCCCTCGCGCTGATCGCGGCGGCGGCGTTCGCCGGTGGGTCGTCGGTGGCTCTCGCTTCGCTCGGCCATCGGCCGATGCAGGTGCTGCTCTCGTTCACCGGAGGGGTGCTGCTTGGCGTCGGCATGCTCCACCTGCTTCCGCATGCCTGGATGCAGTTGGGCCGCGATCTCGACACCACCATGGCGTGGGCGCTTGGCGGCTTCTTTCTGATGTTTCTCCTGGAGCGGGCATTTCATGCCCACGCCCACCACACCCCCGACGATGGCTGCTGCGACCACGACCACGAGGACGACCCTGAGCACGGCCACGACCACCATCGGCCTGTTCACCGCCAGGTTGGCAACCGGTGGGCCTGGTGCGGCGCCTTTGCCGGCCTGACGCTCCACAGCCTTGCCGACGGTGCCGCCCTCGCGGCGAGCGTGAGGTCTGATGCGGCGCATGGGGTGGGGCTGTTTGCCGGCCTGGCGACGTTCCTGGCGATCCTGCTCCACAAGCCGCTCGACGCGGGCATCATCGCCACGCTGATGATCGAGTCGCGTGCCTCGCCCCGGCTGCGGACGATCGTCAACGCGGCCTACGCAGCGGTCGTACCGCTCGGTGCGGCGGCGTTTCTCGCGAGCCTGCCGTTCGCGGGCGGCCGCCAGGATGTGGTGCTCGGCATCGCCATGGCAGTGGCGGCCGGAGCCTTTATCTGCATCGCGGCGGCCGACCTCCTTCCCGAGGTGCAGTTCCACAGCCACGACCGCGTGCTGCTCACCACGGCGCTCGCTCTCGGCCTCGCCCTTGCCTGGGGCATCACCGTGGTGGAAAAGTCATCGCACGCCCATGCGATGCATGCGCCAGTTGCTCCAGAGAGTCGCTGACCCTGGCTGTCCCCCGTAGCACAGGTTTTCAACCTGTGTGTCTTCCCGGTTCGCCTGCGATTCCGGAAGGGCAAGCATCCGCCTGCCCTGCGGAGGCATCGCGTCAGCCGTTGACGTCGAGTCCGCGGTCGAGTCGCACGCGGCGGACCTCATCCATGACGTCGTCGATGAGCCCGTGCTGCCCGCGGATCGCAGGCAGTTGCGCCTGGAAGCAGGCGGCGATCGCCCCGGCCAGGCCGAGGCCGCCGACGAGATGCCACGTCACCCAGTCACGGCTTCCCTTGCGGCCGGCCGCGGGGTCGGCGGCGCCGCCAAGCGCCACGATCGCCACGATGGCGAGCATGCCTGCCATCGCGAACGGAAAGGCCGAACGCTTGAGCTTCGCGCTCCGTGCCACGTAGCGCTCGTCGAGCCCGTACACCTCGACCACCTCGCGGCACCAGCGGCCTGTGCCGATGAAGTAGGTGACCGTCAGGCTGTTCACGAGCACGACCACCAGTGCGGCGAACACGCCGGTGAGGCGGTGCACGGTGCCCCAGCGAAGCACGGCTGGGTCGGTCACCCCGTGGAGATCGCCCAACCAGAGGCCGAGACAGGCAGTCGCGGCCAGAAGCACCAGCGCAAACAGGGCGGCCCGCGTAAACACCTGCTCCATGGCTGCAGCGACTCCGGGGGCGGCTTGGGCAGGCGATCCGGAGCGGGTCACCTGCGTTGCCGGTAGAGTCGTTATAGGCTTGTGGGCACGAGCGACACCATGACCCCTCCCTCGAGCACGACCGACCGCACGGCTCCCGTGATCGCCATTACGTGCGGCGACCCCGCCGGCATCGGTCCGGAGGTCGCCTGCCTGGCGTGGGCGAATCCGGCGGCGCACGCCCGCGCGGCCCTGCGGGTGGTCGCCGAGTCCGGGATGGTCGCCGCGGCGATCGCAAACCGCCGCGGCATGCCGCCACTGCGGGTGGAGACGGTGGCCGCCGCCGACCGCCGACCGTCCACTCCCGACACGCTGCTGGTCATCGAATCGGGCGATCCGACACCGACACCGACTCCGCCGATCCGGCTTGCCGAGATTTCCGCGGCCGGCGGTCGCGCCGCGGCCCGGGCCGTCGAGGCGGCCTTCGCGGCGACTCGGACGGGCCAGGTGGCGGCCATCGTCACCGGGCCACTTCATAAGGAGGCGCTCCATGCCGCTGGCTGCGACGTGCCTGGCCACACAGAACTGCTCGCACGGGCCTGCGGCATGCGCGACGATGAAGCCTCGATGATGCTCTGGCTGCCGGCGGCGGATGGCGCTGGCCTCGGCGTCGTCCACGCCACGCTCCACGAGTCGCTGCGCACGGCGCTGGCCCGGCTGTCACCGGCCGCGATCGAGGCGGCCGGCACTCGCCTGGCATCGCTGCTCGCCGCGCTCCTCGGCCGGCCGCCGCGGATCGCGGTGGCGGCACTCAACCCGCACGCCGGCGAAGGTGGACTGTTTGGCGACGACGAGGTCGCGATCGTGGCGCCGGCCGTGGCGGCACTCGCCTCCGCCGGCATCGCCGTCACAGGGCCGCTCCCCGCCGACACGCTCTTCCTCCGGGCGAGCCGGGGAGAGTTCGACGGCGTGGTCGCCCTCTATCACGACCAGGGTCACATCCCGATCAAGCTGCTCGGCATGCACCGCGCGGTCAACATCACCCTTGGCCTGCCGCTGGTGCGGACGAGCGTGGCCCACGGTACGGGATTCGACATTGTGGGCACGGGCCGCGCGGATCCCGCGAGCATGCTGGCGGCGATCGATGCCGCGGCGCGGCTCGTGGCGGCCGACTGGCCCGGCGCTACCGCATCAGCTGGAGCGAGTTCACCGCCATCTCGGTGACGTCGATCAGCCCCGCGCTCGCAGGCTGATAGAAAAACGCGGTTGGATCGATGGGGCCGTTGATCTCCGCATCGTGGAAATCGATCACCCCGATCGGCTCGAGCGGGCCGTCGGCGACCGGCCGCGGCCCGGGGATGGCGAGCCACTCGATCCGCCTTGGCACGAGATCGTTTCGGCCGATGGCGATCCGCACCTGCCATGGCATGCCGTCGGGCAGGTCACAGGCCCGAATGCCACCCTCCGCCGCGGCGCGGTCCCTGAGCTGGGGGAGCACGTTCGGCAGGGTGTCGGCGATCCATTCTCCCTCCACGAGCCACACCGGCTGGCCCTCCAGATCGACGGGCGTTGCCTTGGTGAACCGAAACCAGTGCCGCAGGAGGCGGATCATCCGCTGGAGACCCCCGAGATACGAAGCGCCGTCGGCGGAATCGGAGGCCTTGAGCTCAGCCAGTTTGCTCCGCACCCGCCGCACGTCCACCCGTTGCAGCGAGGCAGGCTCCTCGCCGTTGTGCCTGTGCGTCCAGCAGAACAGCCCATCGGAGACCTCCGTGAACTCGAACGTTTCGGTGTCACCGGTGAGCGTCGAGTCGAAGCGAAATCGCTGCTCCTCCCCCTGCCCTGACTGCACGTAGCGGCCCGTGCCGACGAGCACCCGGTCACCGATTCGCGCCTTCTGGCGAAACCGCACCGAGAACGATTGAGCGTGGACGATCACGGCGGCAGAACTAAGCACGATGCGCTCCGCCTGGGCCGCCGTGTCCTCCGACTCGCCCGCGGTGATCACTACCGGCGTCGCACCGCTGGGTGTCGCTACGGCTGAGCCGGGATCCGCTGCAGGTGTCGGCTCCACCCGTCGCTGGTAGACGCTGGTGGCCGCGGGGTCGGCACCGCCTGGGCCTGCCCAGACGGCCACCATCACCAGGGATGCGATGGCCCATGGCAGGCGGCGGCGACTAGGGAGTTTGGCGAATGGGCTGATCGTCACGATCAGGGTGACTCTGTCGGTTTTGCCAAAGAAACCATCGGCGGAGCGTCGAAACATCTCACGTGGATGGGCCGACCGCGGCCATCCAACGACGCCTTCATGGGCGGCGAGTGTAGGGAAACGAGCCGAACCGGCCCATGCCGGATCGGGCGGCTTCCCGGCGCGGTCAAAGGGCGTGATTTCGGCCTGGAATTTCGGAGAGATAGCAATGCGAACGCGACGTCTGCAGGGATTCGTCGGCATGTCGCTGGCCGCCACGCTCACGGGCTGCACGATCCCGGCGAACTCGCCCTTCACCGGCCTCGCCCAGATTCGGCCGATCGCCACTCCGCACACCAACGTCCTGCCGCCGGCAGCGATGCTGCAGCACCCCGGCCCGGGTGTCGAGGGGCCCGGCCCCGGCATCATCACGCCGTCCTCCTATGAGGCCGCGCTCGAGGCGGCCGGCGCGGGCGGACCGGGCGGACCGGGCGGTGCCGGAGGCGCGGCTGATGTCGGCGGCGTCTGCGCGATGGCCCCGACGTCGCAGATCGGCTTCGTTGGCCCCGACGGCATGCAGATTCGCTGGGACGTCTCGGCCAGCGGCGGCTTCGATTCCGAGCCGCTCGTGGCGCCGGGCCGATACGACTTCTCGCAGGGGGCGATCTACCGTCTCAAGGTCACCGACATCCCCGGTCGCGAGGGCATCGAACTCTATCCGTCGCTCGAGGTCGCACCGGTCACGCCCCGCACGGCGGCTTATCTCGCGCACAACGCCGTGCCGTTTCAACTCACCGAAGAAGATCTTGACCAGGTGACGAGCGGCAACTTCGTCACCAAGGTCGTCTATCTCCCCGACGCGGAGTATCAGGAACTCGCCGTGGCCGGAGTGGAGACGCTCGTCAGCACCCGGCTCGACCCGGGATGCGATCCCGTCGTCGAGGCCGATCGCCGCGGCTCGATCCTGGCGATCATCCGCATCGGCAACAAGGACCTCGAGTCGCCGGGCAACGGTGGGGCTGTCGCCGTGGGCGGACTTGCCGGAGCGGGCACCGCCACACCGGCCGGACTCGCCGCCCCGCTCGGGATGCCCTGCGGCGGTGATCCGTCGCAGATGCCTCCCGCCTTCCTTGCCGGCATGACCGCTCCCCAGTACGGCATGCCGCACGTGGGCACGCCGATCGGCCTGCCCGGTCCCGCGCACATCCCGCTCGGCGTGCCGGCCGGCCTGCAGCGGCACTCGATCACCAACCACACCAAGATGCACATCCCGCCTCCGTCGCGATCGGTCGGCCTGCACGTGCAGGAGTATCCCGGCCTGAGCTATCCGAAGCCCGCGCGGCACGCCTACGTGCTCGAGAGGCACGACGTGCCCCACATCCACCTCAAGCAGCCCCACGAGGACCGCACGAGGTGGGTGGGCAACGGCGGGGCAGATCCGGATTCGCTCGAAGCCGGTGCCCGGATGATGCACGGCATGGCCGGCGACGCTCCGTGTCCGCCGGAGCCGATGGAGTGATGAAGAGGAACCGACTTTTCCGAACAGGGACCGTGCTGCGGCTTGCCCGCGGGCTGGTGGCGAACGCCGCCTTCGTCTCGGCATCTTGGATGGGTCCAACCCACCAGGCTGCTGCGGCGAACGCGGTGGGCACATTCGCCAACACCTCACACCTGGGAGCGATTGGCGGCCCAGGGCGGCCGCAGCCCGGTCCCTGTCCGGAAACGGTTCTTTCTGACCGGGTGCAACCGGTCGAGATTCGTGGCCCCGAGGGGCTCTTGCTCGCGGTCGAGACGGCCGAAGGCTGGTCGCCGCTTCGCCAGGGGCCGCTCCGGATCGGTCTCGTCGTCGGGCAGCCGTATCGCCTGCGGGTCGGCGGCATCCCGGGCCGTGAAGGCGAGGAACTGTTTCCCTCCATCCGCGTGCTGGCGAAGCTCGCCGCGCCGGCGGGCATGGCCTGGCGATTCCCGGTGGAGGTGGTCATCGATCGCGACGACCTCGACACGGCCGCGAACGGGGCGCACGTTCGCCGCGTGGTCTATGCATCGTGCGAATCAGAGCAGCCCGACCCGGTGCCGGCCGGATGGTTTGACGTGAAGCCCGGCGACGACGCGCTCGAAGTGGCCAGCACGCTCGGCGATCCCGTGGTCGAGATGGTTCTCGGCAACAGGCTGCCACCATCGGGGAGCGTGCCATGACGCGGCGGCTCTCCGGAGATTCGCGTGACGCTGCGGCGGCTTCGGCCGCCGTGCGGCTGCGCTGGCTGCGGATCGCTGCGATTGCCGTGGCGGCCGTGTCGCTCGCCTCGTGCCGCGGCATACCGACGTCGGCGGTGCTTGGCACGGCGGCGGTCTCGCACACGATCGATCAGGTCGATTCCGCCGGGCCGGCGATGCCCGAGGTCGCGCTCACCGATGGTGAATGCGAGGTCATGGCGGCCTCGGCAGCGATGCCTGCCGACCGTGCCGCGTCTGCAACGACGTGGCAGCGCGACGTGCAGCGGGTGTCGGAGGCGGGCGTTGTTCGCCGAGATACCCGCGTGGTGAGGACCGGCCTCGAGACCCCCTGCCCTCCCCTGCCCCGTCTTGGGCATGCCGGCTGCCGAGCCTGCGGCCCTCGGGGCGGATGCCCGACCGGCACGTGCGAGCCCGGCTGCCCGCCGACGGCATGCGTGGTGTGTGAGCCGCCGCCACCGCCAGTCGTCGGGCCCTACCTCGTCTGTGACGGCGGCGATCACCAGAGGCCTGCGATCGCCATCGGGCCCGACCGGCTCGGCCATCTCACGGCGGGCGACACGGTGGCCCGCTACCACGCCGCCGACGAGATGCCCGACTCCGACTGCGCACGGCTGGTCACCTCCAACTGCGCGTGCGTGTTCGCGCCGCGGTTTGGAGCCGTTCGCGAGGTGACCCGTCCGCTCGAAGAAGCGAAGCCCGAAGGGCCGCGGGGCTATGCGGCCGACACTTTGGTGGAACTGGAGGAGCGGCGCGAGCCCGTCTGCGGCAAGGTGCAGACGGTCGCCCTCGAGGCGGCGAAGAAGTCGCTGCCCGGCATCGCGGTGCAGGACCGGCTCGGTCCGCTCGCGGTCGATCAGGGCGACATGCCAAACGAAGACGACGGCGTCGTGGGGCCAGTCGAAGACCGCGTTGACCAGACTCCCGAACTCGAGCGGCAGCGGCAGCGGCCGCTTGTGAAGGTCGGCTTCGACGTGCCGATCTCCTGGACCTGCATCAAGGCCGCCAACGTGCTCGTGGGCGAGCAGTCGGCCCAGGTGGTGGCAGTCGATCGCGGCACGGCCACGCTGCGCTTCGAAGAGCCAGGTCGCGCCGAGCTCACGCTCTGCAAACGGGCCGGCACCGACACCGCTCGGTCGGGCGAGGAACTCGACTTCACGATCGTCATGCTCAACTCGGGCGACCGGCCACTCACCGGCATCGTGCTCGCCGACGCCCTGCCGACGCGGCTCGATTACGTGCCGCAGTCGGCGGCCGCCAGCGTGGAGGCCGACTTCGCCACGGAGACGGGCGACGATGGGTCCACCGTGCTCACCTGGCGGCTCAAGGAGACGCTCCGCCCCGGCGAGAGCGGATTCGTCCGGTTCCGCACGATCGTGAAATAGTCGTCCCACACCGGGGGCGGGGCCGCGGTTGCCGCCGCCACCGGCACGCGGGTACGATCCCGACTCACACTCTGGGCCCGTCCGGCCCGCCGCCACTCACTCGAGGGTCCCCATGTCGCATCGCCCCGCCGTCCGCCGTCCGCTCGCCTGGCTCGTCCCTTCACTCCTGGCGGGCATCGCCGCGGCCGTGGTGGTTCAGCCTGTCTCGGCCCGGCAGCCCGCCATCGCGGAGCCGGCTGCTGGCGGGCTCGTCGTGCCGCCGCTGCCCGAGGGCACGCCCGAGCAACTCCTCGAGTTCGTGGCCGGGTTGATGCCGCCGAAGGCGCAGCCGAAGTCGCGGGAGGAGGCGCTGAGCTATCTGCGGGGCGTGGCGGGTCTCTCGGTGCAGGCGGCCGACAAGATCCTGGCCGGCGTGAAGTCTGATGACCCGCTCTATGCCAAGGCCGCCACGCTCAAGCTCGAGAGCTTGATGCGGCTCGCGCAGTTTGGCGACGAGCAGGCCGCCGAGGAGATGACGACGTTTGCGGCGACGCTGGCGACGAGCCCGGTGCCGTCGCTGGCGATGGAGGGCAAACGGCTGCAGATCGTTGGTGAGGCGCAGAAGATGTTTGCCGAGGAGAAGTTTGACGCCGCACCCGCCCTGGTGGCCCAGGCGGCGGAACTGATGAAGGCGGCCCCCGGTGACCAGAAGACGGCCATGCTCGTGATGCAACTGTCCGGCGCGCTCGAGCAGATTCCCGACGGCGAGGAGATCGCGGCAAACGCCCTTCAGACGTTCGGGCCGATCCTCGAATCGAGCCCCGACCCCAAGATCAAGGAACTCGGCGCGAGCTTCGCCGGCAAACTCCGTCTCCTCACGCTCCCCGGCAAGCCGATGGAGATTTCTGGCGACCTTCTCAACGGCAAGCCCTTCAACCAGAAGTCGCTCGCCGGCAAGGTGGTGCTCGTCGACTTCTGGGCCACCTGGTGTGGCCCCTGCGTGGCCGAGATTCCCAACATGCTTGAGCAGTACGAGAAGTACCACGCCAAGGGGTTCGAGGTAGTTGGAATCAGCCTCGATGAAGACAAGGAGAAAGTTGATGCCTTCATCGCCGAGAACAAAATCCCCTGGCCAATCATCTACGCCGGCAAGGGCTGGCAGGATCCAACGGCCCAGTTCTACGGCATCTCCGGCATTCCGCAGCTGATCCTGATCGGCCGCGACGGCAAGGTGATCACGCTCAATGCCCGCGGCAAAAAGCTCGGCGAGCGGCTCGCCGAGCTCTTCAAGGACGGCGGCTGAGAGGCGGACACCGGACATGACTGTGCCTGACACAGCCGGACGCCCGCGGTGGAGCGTGTCGAAGCGGGCTGCAGCCTTCGACTCGTCGGGAATCCGCAAGGCCTTCGACCTGGCGGCGAAGCTTGACGACCCGATCAACCTCTCGATCGGCCAGCCGGATTTTGAGATGCCCACTGCGGCCCGCGAGGCGGCGAAGGCTGCGGCCGACGCCGGCCGGAACGGCTACACGCCCACGCAAGGCATTCCTGCCCTGCGCGAGCGGCTCGAGGCCGAGGCCCGCCGCGAGACCGGCCAGCCTGACCGGCGGCTCTGCGTGACGAGCGGCTCCAGCGGCGCGCTCGTGCTGGCGCTCATGGCGCTGATTGACCCGGGCGATGAAGTGATCGTCTTTGAGCCGGCATTCGTGATGTATCGGCCGCTCGTCGAATTCCTCGGCGGTCGCGTGGTGCCGATCGACACCTCGCCTTCATTTGCGATCGACGTCGATGCGGTGGCGGCGGCGATCACTCCGGCGACACGGGTGATCCTCCTGAACACGCCGGCGAATCCCACCGGCTTCGTGGCCGATGCCGACACCGTTCGCGATCTTGCCCGGCTCGCCGAGGTGCGGGGTGTGACGCTCGTCAGCGACGAGTTGTATCGCTCCTATTGCTACGACGCCGCCTTCCACTCCCCTGCCCTGCACTCCGAGCAGGTGGTGGTGATCGACGGCTTCTCCAAGTCGCACGCCATGACCGGCTGGCGGGTCGGCTGGATTCATGGTCCGAAAGCGATCATCGACGCCGTCACTATGATGCAGCAATACACGTTCGTCTGTGCCCCGCAGCCGGGCCAGTGGGCCGCGATTGCGGCGCTCGACTGCCCGATGGAACTGCCGCTGGCCGAATGCCGCCGCAAGCGAGACACGCTCATGGAGGGGCTCCGCGGCCACTACGAGTTTGTGCAACCCGGCGGCGCCTTCTACCTCTATCCCAAGGCGCCCGGCGGCTCGGGCAAGGCGTTCGCCGAGCGGGCGGCGGCTGAAGAGAAGCTGATCGTGGTCCCGGGCAGCGTATTTGGCCGCGCCGATACCCATTTCCGGATCGCCTACACCGTGAGCGAGCGGACGCTCGACCGCGGCATCGCCGCCCTGCGGCGGCTCGCCGGCACGGGCTGACTGGTGCTGCTGCCGTAGCACAGGTTTACTACCTGTGATCTCGTAGCGCACGTTTCCAACCTGCGTCTCTTCGTAGCACAGGTTGTTAACCTGTGTGCCTTCCCTGTTCGCGTTGGGCTCGGGGCTGCCCATGCCCGTCGCCGGACACTCGCTACGGCCATGCGACTGTCGCGCCGTCGCCGCCGTCCCGGCGTCGGCTCCGGCTTACGGTCGCCGGGCGCGGCCCGGCTCCCAGCA
>CAMBSN010000029.1 GCA_945870505.1 Candidatus Kuenenia stuttgartensis
CCCTGCAGCTGCACGCCGGCCCGCCGATGAAGGTCGAGTTCAAGGACATCCGGCTTGAGCGACTGAAGCTCACTGACGGCCGCAAGAAACTGGTGCTGGTGGCCGGCCGACCGAGCCACGCCCCCGGCGAGCACGAACACCGCGCCGGCACCTTACTCGTGGAGAAGTGCCTCGACACGCACTTTGGCCGGGAAGGTCTTCCGCAGCTCGTCACTGAAACCTACACCGGCGGCTGGCCGTCCGACCCGACCGCCTTCGACAACGCCGACGCGATCTTTTTCTTTGCTGATGGCGGCGACGGCCATCCGGTGCTGCAAAGCAACCACCTGGCCCAGATCGACGCCCTGGCCAAGCGCGGTGTCGGCATCGCCTGCCTCCACTACGCGGTCGAGGTGCCCAAGGAGAAGGGCGGCCCCGAGTTCCTCTCGTGGCTCGGTGGCTACTTCGAGCCCCACTGGTCGGTGAACCCGCACTGGACGCTCGCCAAGACCGAACTTGCCCAGAGCCATCCGATCGCCCGGGGCGTGAAGCCTTTCGAAACGAACGACGAGTGGTACTACCACATGCGGTTTCGCGATCCGCCCGAAGGGCTGACGCTGCTCCTCACCGCCGTGCCACCGAACGATACCCGCGAGCGGCCCGACGGCGCCCACAGCAACAATCCGACGGTCCGCGCCAGCAAGGGAAGCCGCGAGGCGCTCGCCTGGGCCTACGAGCGGCCCGGTGGCGGCCGCGGCTTCGGCTGCACCGGCGCCCACTTCCACCGCAACTGGGCCCACGACGACTTCCGGACGATGATGCTCAACGCGCTGGTGTGGACAGCGGGCCTCGACGTCCCCGAAGGGGGCGTGGCCTCCACCGTGTCGGCCGATGACCTGGCCGCCAACTTGGACGACAAGCCGCCGAAGAAGTAACCCTCCCAGGAGATTTCGCGATGCCCACGATCACCGTCGAAGGTAAAGGTTCGTTTCAGGTACCGGCCGGCAAGCGGCTCGTCAATGCGCTCGAGGACGAGTGCGGCACCGACCAGCTGCACGCCTGCGGCGGCGTGGCCCGCTGCACCACCTGCCGCGTGGAGTTTGTGGCGGGCGAGCCCGCGGCGATGACGCAGGCGGAACAGGACGTGCTCGCGGCAAAGGGAGTGACCACGCCCGGCGTGCGGCTCTCCTGCCAGATCGCCTGCGACGGCGACATGACCGTTCGCCTGATCAGCCGCTTCGAAGGCTCGGGCCGCAAGGACTCAGGCCACCGCTGCGCCGACGAGATCCAGCCGTCGCCCACGTAGCACAGGTTGGCAACCTGTGCCCTACTTCAACCGCAGGTTACCAACCTGCGGCTACGTCCGATCCTCCGTAGCACAGGTTTTCAACCTGTGTCCCTCTCCAACCGCAGGTTACCAACCTGCGGCTACTTTGCCCCCACGTAGCACAGGTTGCCAACCTGTGCGCTTCACGCCAACCTGCGGCTACGTCTGATCCCACACGCCGCACATCCGCTCCACGATCCCCGCGATGTCGGTCATCGCGAGCGCCGTGGCGTCGGTCACGTCGGGGCGTGACGCAATGAAGATCGTCTCGTGCGGGTTCACCGGATCGACGGCTCCGTGCGAGCCCTTCACAAGCGACACGTCGAGTGGAATCGCGATCTGCGGCAGTCGCGCACGGTCGAGGTGGAGTTCGAGCGGGTCGTAGCCGGGCTTCCTGTGGATGTCGATCGTGCGAGCAAACGTGGGGGCCTTGGCGTCGTCGAGCCAGTAGAAGTAGGTCTGCCACGAATCGAGGGTGCTCTCAATGACGACGTCGCCGCAGCGACTCGCCTGTCGAGGCTGGCCAGGGGCGACGAGGCCCGCCGCGACGAGGTCATCGCCAGACAGCACTCGGTCCACCCCTGCCCTGCCCCGGAAGAGATCGGCCACGGTCGCGGCGTCGGCGGGATCGCGGAGATAGACGTGGCCGATCTGATGGTCGGCGAGCGTCCAGGCCCGGCTGGCGGCGAGGTCGAGAATCTCGCCCTCGGCCGTCTCACAGACGGCGAGCAGGCCGGCCTCGCGAAGGATGCGGTTGGGATGGATCGCGTGTGCGACGGGGCGGATCCGGTATTCGCCCGCGACGAGCACGGTGAGGTTTTCCCAGCCGACGATCGCAGCGAAGTCGTCGATCAGCGTGCCGATCTCGGCGTCGAGTTCGCCGCAGGCCGCGAGGGCCGGTGTGCTGTCTGGGCCCGTGCGTTGGGCAGCGTAGTCGAGGTGTGGCAGGTAGACGACCGCCATGTGCGGCGGCGCCACCCGCGCAGCCGCGATGAAGCTCCGCGCGATCCACCGCGACGACTCGATGCCTGCGACCGGGCCCCAGAACTTGTGCAGCGGAAACTCCCCGAGCGTCTCGCGAAGCGAGGCGTAGAGCGGTTCCGGATTCGTGTGGCACCACATCGTCTCGCTGCCATCGGGGTTGTGTTTCGGCGCGGGCAGGCAGACGAGGTCGGCGGTGGCGTGCTTCGACTGCAGCAGAAACCACGCCGCCGTCCGCAGGTTGGGCCGCACCCGCTTGATCCGGTCCCAGAGCCTCGGCGAGTGGTGGACCGAGTCGGGACTGATCCACATCTCGAGGTGGTTCGTGCCGCGGTCGAAGAGTCCGTTGGCGACAATGCCGTGGGCGGCGGGTGTCATGCCGGTGCTGAGCGCCGCCTGCACGGGGCAGGTGACCGCCGGAAAACCGGGGGCGAGCGGCACGCAGCGGCCGCTGGCTGCAAGCCTCGCGAGCGCGGGCATCCGCGAGAGATCCTCGGCCCGCAGGCCGGGAACGGAGAGCAGAAGGACGTGCATAAAGGTGCCAGCCACCAAATCTGGAGAATCTAGGAAAAGAGCAACTTACCCAGATTTGGTGGCTGGCACCTTTTTTTGAGCACCGCGGCCGACTGCCGGGCCGTCTCCAGCCAGCGATGCGACTGCCGGGGAAGCTCGACGTGCAGGCCACCACGGTAGCCGACGGCGGCAAGGGCCGCGACCGCCGCCGTGAGATCGACGTCACCAGTGCCCAGCGGCAGGTGCTCGTGCCGGCAGGCGAGCATGTCGTCCACGTGCACGTTGGCAATCATGCCGTGCCACGGCCGAAGGTGCGCGGCGTACGGCCACTCGCCCATGCATTCCATGTGGCCGATGTCCACGGTGAGCCGCAACGCCGCCGGCCGGCCGAGGCGATCGAAGAGCGTGGCGGCGCGAGTGAGCGTGTCGATCACCATCCCGGGCTCCGGTTCAAAGGCCACGACAACGCCAACCCGGGCCGCGTGCGTCACGATCTCGGCGAGCCCATCGGCGAGTCGGTTCCCAAACGTCTCGTGTGCCGCCCCGTCACGACCGACGCCCGACCAGAGCGACACGCACCCCGCACCGAGGTCCGCCGCGACGTCGATCGCCCGCCGCGTGAAGTCGATGCGGCACGCCCGGGCCGACGGATCACACGACACGAGCGTGGGCTCGTGCTTGACCATCGGATCGAGGAGGTGACGGGCGCCGGTCTCGATCACGCACGCCATGCCCGCATCGGCGAGTGCCTTCCGCCAGCGGGCCACTCGCGCCGACACATCGCCCGCGAACGGGTCGATCGTGTGGTGGTCGAGCGTGATTGCGAGCGATCCGTAGCCGAGATCGCGAAGCCACGGCACCGCATCAAGCGGGTCAACGTCGCCGATCGAGTTGGTGCTGTAGCCGATGAGCATGACGAAGGAATCGGGTGGGATCAGGTGGGGGGCACCAGTCGCCGGCCCACGAGGAACCAGGCGAGCAGGCAGATCACCACGACCGCCCACCGCTCACCGCAGGCGGCGAGCACGAGGACCGCGTCGAGCGTGATCAGCGCCATGATCGCATTGCCGACGGCAGCCCGCACGCGGGGGGCTGCAGGATTCGCCACGGCCTGGCCGGCCCGCAGAATGACGGACGTGGAGAGAATGCCCCAGAGCATGAGCCATGTCGGTGCGGGCAGCGTGGCCACCCGCACGATGCCCTCGCGCCAGGGCAGCCAGACAAAACCAGCCGCGATGACCAGTCCGGCCGCCATCGTCAACGCGCCAACGACGAGTGTGCCCCGACGGCTACGGCCTGCCTCGTCACGCGCGAAGAGCGTGATACCGGCGACGTAGATCGCCATGCCCAGCGGAATCGCCCACTGGTGCACCGCCATCGGCCCGCCGGCGGCTGTCATGCCGAGGAGCCAGTTGAGCCCACGACAGGCCCCCATCACCGCCGGACCGAGGGGCGTGGCCTTCGCATGACGGTCGTAGAGCCAGATTGCGACGGTGAGCGCAGCCCCCACGAACGCGGGCCACGGCGTGTTCGCCACGAACGCCGCACCGCAGGCCGCCACGGCCCCGACGGCCATCAGCAGGTTGCCGACCGCCGCGGCTCGACGCACGGCGATCGCGCCGCTTGGCAAGGGCCGCTCGGGCCGCTCTGCCCGGTCGATCGCCACATCGTAGACGTCGTTGAGTACCATGCCCGCCGCGTAGAAGCCGAGCGATGCCAGCACCGCCAGCAGGCAGGCGGCAGGCGGCCACTGCACGGCCTGCAGCCCCGACACCACCAGATAGCCGGCCAGCGAATCAGCCGCGGCCGTGGCGAGATTCGGCAGCCGCACGAGCCGCAGCCAGGGAAGCATGTCAGGCGAACTCCACGCCGGCGGCCTGCGCGATGCCGAGCAGGTGCGCCTGCGCGGCGCGGGCCGCGTCGTCGGGCCGGTCGCGGTAGGGATAGAGTTCGACGGTGATCCAGATGCCGGGCGTATGCATGGCGATGGCCTGCAGCACGGCCGCGAAGTCGATCGCTCCCTCGCCCGGCACAAGGTGGTGGTGGACGCGCGTCGCGGCGATGTCTTCGACGTGGTAGTGCCGTGTGTGGGCCTTCATCCGCGGCACCCACTCGGCCGGATCCTCGCCCACGCAGTAGGCGTGGCCGACGTCGAAATTGAGGCCGAGGGCGGGATGGTTCACCCGTTCGGCGAACTCCAGGTACTGGCCGAACGTCTCGATGAGCAGGCCCGGCTCCGGCTCCACGAGCAGCGTCACGCCCACCTCGGCTGCCACGTCGAGCACCGGCATGATCTCGTCGTAGAAGATGTCGGTCGCCTGCTCGCGGGTCTGCCCCGGCTGGATTTCGCCACCCGGCTCGGTCGAGATCTGCTTGGCCCCAAGATCGGCAGCGAGCCGCAGCGCCCGCTTCGTGTGCTCGCGGCGGATCGCCCGGTAGTGCGGATCGGGATCGGTCCAGCCCGGATGCCAGTAGGGCTGCCGCGGGTCGGCGATCGCGTTCATCATGAACGCGTTGATATTGGAGACGACGAGGCCACTCTCACGAAGTGCCCGCCGAATCGACTGCTTCTGCACCTCGAGGAGCCCCGCCGGCCAAGCATGCGGCACGTCGGCGAGCAGTTCGATACCGGAATAGCCAAATCCGGCGATCCGCTCGATAGCCTGCTCGACCGGCACATCGAGATAGGCATTGGAACTGAAGGCGAGGCGGAGTGGCATCGGCGGGATTTCCAACAGGGGAGACAATCGGTCAAAACTGTATGCAGCGATCCTGACTCACACAGTGGCAGTTCGTGCCCAACGAGCCGAAACCGGCGGAGGAGCCGGGGCGAGGTCGCTCGCCAACGGCAGGATAGCCGACGCTCGCGATCCTCGCCCCAGCCCCTCCGCCTGCGCTGTCGAACCGCGGAGGAGCAGCCCGTTGGGGAGCACGCGCAAGAGCCGGTGAGATTTGCGCCTCGCCGGACTCGCTCGGTACCGTTTGGGTGGTGAACTCGCAAATCCCGCCGGCGATGAGCATGTCTCCCCGACAGGCTGCGGCGCACACCTTCACGGCCAAAAGTACGGCCAGAGAGTCACGCGATCCTCCACCCATTTGGGCCGTACGGGGAGCCGGTCGAGTTCGGTGTAGACCATCGCGGCGGGATTGACCTCCCGCAACTCCATGGCGGCCACGTGACGCTTGACGACGGCCATCCGCTGGACGGCGGGCAGGGCCACTCCCCAGACGATGCCAATCGCCGCCGCCATGAGGGCCAGCCGCACTGGCGCGCACGTCGTCATGGCTCGACCGCCTTCCGGAAGAGCCAGCCGAAGGTGAGGCTGGCCATCGCGAGCGACAGAGCGAGGTTGAGCAGTTGGCCGCCGACGTAGAGCGCGAGCGGGCGTCCGCTCGCGAGAAAGGGGGCGAGTTCGCGGAAGTTCGTCTGCAGGCCCATGCAGACGAAGCCGGCGCAGAAGAGCCAGCCCCGCAATCGGGAGGTGAAGCCGGTTGTCGTGCCATCCACCCAGAGCGCGCCCTCGGGCGAACTGCTGAAGAGCCAGGAGCAGGCGATCGATGCCGCCACGAAGCCGAGGATGAACCGGGGGAATCGCCGCCAGGCTTCCGCGAGCAGCCCGCCTTCCCTCGGGCCTTCCGCGCGCTCGACCCAGCCCGCCCAGTAGACCGCGACCGCGAAGGCGATGATCCCGATCATCGAGTTCTGGATCATCTTCACCGTGGCCGCCACCTCGCCCGCTTCCTTGCCGAGCGACTCGCCGGCTGCGACGACCGCGCCGGTGGCATCGATCGTGCCTCCGATCCAGGCACCACCGACGATCGGATCGAGCCCCAGCCAGCTGATCAGTGGCGGCATGGCCACCATCATGATCACGGTGAAGAAGAGCGACAGGCCGATGGCGAGCGAGAGTTCTTCCTTCTTCGCCCGGCACGCGGCCCCGGTGGCGATCGCCGCCGACACACCACACACCGACATGTCGGCCGAGACCACCATGCAGAGCGACTTCGAAGGAATCTTCAGCAGGTGCACGCCGCACCAGTAAGTCGTCACGAGCACGATCGGCGTGACAACCCACGACGTGAGCAGGCCCGGCAGACCGAGTTCAAGCAGCCGACTGAAGAGCACCTCGGCGCCAAAGACCACAAGCCCTGTCTTGATGAGGAACTCGCCCGCCAACGACCGCTCCAGCCATACGGGCATGCCGACGACGTTACCGATCAGGATCCCGAGCATCAGCGCCCAGAGCGGGTATTCGAGGTTGTAGAAGTGGATCACCTTCTGGGCGGCGAGCAGGTAGGCCATGCCAGCGAGCACGGCGAGGGCGATCGAACCCGGCAGCATCGAGCCGACTGATCGTCCGCCGAGGGCCGCTCCGGCGACAGCCACCGCCACCACCCACGCCCCGCCGAGTACGATCGGCACGGCGAGCAGGTTTGCTTTCTTGTCGCGAAACGCTGCGAGCGGGCTGTCGGACCAGGTCTGCGGCTTGTCGATCGTCTGCGACAGCGGCGTCGGCCAGCCCTTGGGCCACGTCTCCCTGCTGCCGGGCGAATCGGCGGGCCGCGCCGACCACGTCACGGCCAGGGCTAGGGCCACGATCGCCAGGCCGATCACGGTGGCCACCACGTCTTCGTGAAGCCCACATCGCCGCAATGACAGGCCGTCGTCGGCCATTCGCTCCTCCTTCAGCTCGACGCCGATCGGTAGCGGGAGAGAGCCCGCTGAAACACGACCCGCGATACGACGAGCGCCACGACCGCGGCGATCACGGCGGCCGCGACGCTGCCCCACGACTCGCCCGTGAACGGCTGGGCGATCACCCGCGCCGGCACGTTGACCACCAGCAGGATCGGAATCACGAAGGTGCAGATCATCCGCAGCGGTCCGCCCCAGGGCCCGGAGTAAATCTCCGCCGGGTAGCGACTGAAGTTCGTCAGGTAGAACCAGAAGTCGTAGAGGCTCTGATTGCGGCCCATGAGGATCGTGGCGGCGGCGAGCATGATCACGAGGCCATAGAGGATCGCCACGCCGCAGAGCAGGAGCAGAGGATAGAGCAGCCAGGCCACGGCGGGAGGCGTGTAGTCCATCCGCGACATCGCCCAGGCGAGCAGCCCTACGCCCACCGCACCGTTGGCCAGCGCCGAGAAGTCGACCCGGTGCATCGAGAGCAGGAACTGCGCATCGAGCGGCTGCACGAGCACGGCGTCGAGCCCGCCGGTGCGGACCATCTCGGTGAGTTCCTCGGCGCTCGGCATGAAGAAGGCCTGCACGACCGAGTTGATGATCAGCCCGGTGGCTACGAAGGCGAAGAATGGCTCCTTCGACCAGCCCGTTCCCTTGCCGATCTCCGACGTGAAGGTGAACACGAGCAGATAGAAGGCCAGGTTCATCGACATCCAGCCGAGGCTCGTCAGGCACTCCAGGATGAAGTTCGCCCGGAACGTCATGTCGCGAACGAGACACGCCCGGGCGAACGTCAGAAAGATCGTGAAGTAGCGGGCCACCGTCAGCCTCCAAACGCGCTGTAACGCCGGGTGCCACGCCACCAGGCAACGCGGCAGGCGACTGCCATCACCACGACCCACCCCGCCTCGATCGCCAGTGATGAGACGAGTTGGGCCCCCTTCACCTTGCCGAGCCAGACGGCCGACGAGAAGTAGGCGGTGTACTCGAACGGGAGCCAGTGGACCACGTCGGCAAGGCTCACGCCTGCAATGCCCGTGGGCGTCCCTTTAAGCAGGTCGATCGGGAACATGTGGCCCGAAAGCAGGTACTGCACGAGCATGTAGCCGAACACGATGCTCGACACCTCCATGAACCAGAAGCCAAGCATGCCCAGCGTGACCTCCATGAAAAAGCCGAGCAGAAACGAGAGCGCGAGCGAAAGCAGGAAGGCGGCTATCGTCGTGGCGTCGGGCACGGGCGGGAAGTAGCTACGGCAGAGAAAGAACACGAGCGCGAAGGGAATCGCGGCCACGGCGTAGTAGACGAGCTTGTGGGCCACGCGGGCGGCCAGCAGAAACGAGACGTAGTCGACTGGCTGGATCAGAAACTTCTTCACCGAGCCGTCGCGAACGCTCCGGGCAATGCCGCCGGCGAGCCCGGGCATGCTGGAAAAGGCCCGCGTGAGCATCGTCAGCAGGTAGTAGGCGACGATGTCATTTCGGGTGTAGCCAGCGATGTCACCGCGGCTCGTGGCCCCAAACACGGCCGTCCAGAGGAAGACCTGCGTGACGATCGGCAGGAACCGCATCAGCGTGCCCAGCGCAAAATCGCCCCGGTAGACGAGGCGTTCCTCGAGGCAGATCTTTAGCATCGTCCACCAGGTCCGCAGGCCCTGGAGCGGCCCGGCCGGACGGACGGCCTCGAGCGATCCGCTCATCGCGACGCCTCCGCGACGGCCGCCGCGCGGGCATCAGAGCGGAAGAGTTCCGCCACGATCTCCTCCAGCGGCACGTCCTCCACCGACACGTCCCGCACGCCGGCTGAGCCGAGGATGCCCGGCAGCACGTCGGCGATGCGGCTGCGGTCGATCCGCAGCACCACCTGCGGCCCGCGAAACTCGCACGGGAAGCCGAAACGTGCGATCACGGAGCGGTCGGGCGCCTCGTCAAAGTCGAGCGTCACGATCTTGTGAGTGGTGAAGCGGTCCACGATCTCCGCGAGCGAGCCATCGTAGAGGATGTCGCCGCGGGTGATCACCACCACCCGCTCGCAGAGGGCGGCCACGTCCTTCATGTAGTGGGTGGTGAGCACCACCGTCATCCACCGCCGCCGCTGCACATCGCGGAGAAACTCGTGGATCGTGTGCTGGGCCACCACGTCGAGGCCGATGGTGGGCTCGTCGAGAAACAGCACCTCGGGCTCGTGCAGGAGCGCGGCGACGAGTTCCAGCTTCATCCGCTCGCCAAGCGAGAGTTCGCGGACCGGCTGGAGGATCAGCTTCCGCACGCCGAGCAGGTCGACGAGTTCGTCGCGCGTCTTCTCAAACCGGGCCGGGTCGATCCGATAGATCTCCTGATGCAGCCGAAAACTCTCGGCGGCGGGCAGGTCCCACCAGAGCTGGTTCCGCTGCCCCATCACGAGGGCAAACCGGCGGCGGAAGTCATCGGCCCGCTCCCAGGGCACGTGGCCGAGTACGGTCGCGGTGCCTCGGGTGGGCGTGATGATCCCGGAGAGGAGCTTCAGGAGCGTCGTCTTGCCGGCACCGTTGGGGCCGAGCAGGGCTACGAACTCCCCGCGGCCGACCGTCAGATCAACGCCCTTCACCGCCTGCACCACGCGGCTGGTGCGATGAAAGAGCGCCCGGACGCTCGCCGCCAGCCCCTCGGGCTTGTCGAAGACGCGATACTCCTTGGCGAGACCTTCGACGCGGATGATCGGCTCGGCGACCGGGGCGGCCGCGGCAGGATCGGTGTTGTGCATGGCGAGAGTATAGGGGAAAACCGTGTGGCCCTTCGCAGGAGACGCCGCGCATGTTCCGCATCGGACTCGGTCACGACACACACCGCCTTGGTCCCGGAGACGGTCTGGTGATCGGCGGGATCACGATCCCGCACGACCGTGCTGCGATTGGCCACAGCGACGCCGACGTGCTCCTCCATGCAATCACCGACGCGATCCTCGGCGCCGCCGCCCTCGGCGACATCGGCGAGATGTTTCCCGACACCGATCCCGCCAACAAGGGCCGCGACTCGGCCGACATGCTCCGCCGGGCCGCGGCCCGCGTCGCGGCCGGGGGATGGCTGATCGCGAACCTGGATTGCGTGATTCTTGCCCAGCGGCCCAAAATCCTCCCGCACCGCCCTGCCATGCGGCGGCGGATCGCGGAGATCCTCGGCGTCGAGGAATCGGCCGTCTGGCTGAAGGCCAAGACGGGCGAGAGCGTGGGCCCGATCGGCGAGGAGTTCGCGATCGGCGCCGAGTGCGTGGTGCTCCTTGAGCGGGCGTAACAGAACACCCTGACGGAAGCGGAGGCACGATGGCGACGGTGGAATCGACGAACGGGCTGCCGAAGATCGAGATCTACAGCACCCTCACGCGGGCGAAGGCGCCGCTGGTCACGGTGAAGCCCGGGCACGTGGGGATGTATCTCTGCGGGCCCACGGTCTACAAGCCGAGCCACATCGGCCACATGGTCGGCCCAGTGATCTTCGACACCGTGAAGCGCTATCTCGTCTATTCCGGCTGGCAGGTGACCTGGGTCGTCAACGTCACCGACGTGGACGACAAGATCATCGCCGAAAGCGCCGTCCGCGGCACGACGATGGCAAAGCTCGCCGAGGAGATGACGGCTGACTACCTCGAGAACCTCGCCACGCTGGGGGTGACGAGCATCGACGAGATGCCGAAGGCCACCGACCACATCGGCACGATCATCACGTTCATCGAGGGGCTGATCGCCAAGGGCAGTGCCTATGCGAGCGACGGCGACGTCTACTTCGACGTCACGCGAGACGCCGACTACGGCAAGCTCACCAACCGGTCCGTCGAGAGCACGCAGGGCGAGGGTGGATCCACAGCCGACCGCAAGCGGTCGGCGGCCGACTTCGCCCTCTGGAAGAAGGCCAAGGCGGGCGAGCCTGCTTGGGAGAGCCCGTGGGGTCCCGGCCGGCCCGGCTGGCACATCGAGTGCTCCGCGATGAGCAAGGCGATTCTCGGGCCGCACTTCGACATCCACGGCGGTGGCCTCGACCTCGTGTTCCCGCACCACGAGAACGAGATCGCCCAGAGCGAGTCGCTCCACGACTGCCCGATGGCCACCTTCTGGATGCACAACGGCCTGATGCAGGCGGCCGGCGCCGCCGGCAAGGTGGGCGGCCGTCCGCGGGGCGTTGAGGATGCCGCCGACGACGCGGCCACCCAGGCGGCGACGAAGATCTCGAAGTCCACGGGCGCCGAGCCGTTCAAGAAGCTGCTGGAGCGGCACCGCCCCGAGGCGATCCGCGTGCTCCTGCTCTCCACGCACTACCGCAGCCCGATCCACTTCGGCGAGGAACCGCTTGGCGAGAGCGCCCGGGCCATGGAAGCCTTCGAGCGGCTCTTCGCCCGCTTTCAGCGGGTGAGTGGCAAGGCCTTCTACACCCTGCCCTGCCGCGACCGTCGTGCCGGCGACGCCGCCGTGGCGGCGGCGGGCGACGAGGTGAAGGCCCTGCGGGAGAAGTTCCTCGCGGCAATGGACGACGACTTCAACACGGCGATCGCGATCGCTTCACTCTTCGACTATGTCCGCGTCGTCAACAAGTTCATCGACCAGCACGGCCTTGAAGCCAAGAAGCCGGCGGCCGAACTGGCGACGCTCGACGCAATGATGCTCATGCTCCGCGAACTCACGGGCGTTCTCGGCCTGTTCCTCGAGCCGCCGCAAAAGGCGGCAGGTGCCGACGAGGGGTTGGTGGCGAAGCTGATGGAACTCGTGATCGAAATCCGGGCCAACGCCCGCAAGTCGAAGGACTTCGCAACGGCCGACCTCGTGAGAAACAAGCTCACCGAGGCGGGGATCGTGCTGGAAGACCGCCCCGACGGCACCGGCTGGTCGAAGAAGTAAGACGGCTCGGGGCTGCCCGTGCCCGTCGCCGGACGCTCGCTGCGGGCTCCGGCCCTCCGCTCGCTGCACGCCGGCTACGCTTCGCCATCCTGGCTTCGCTTGCCACCGAGCCCGGCTCCCGGGCACGGGCAGCCCCTCGCGGCCTCTCGTAGCAAAGGTTGGCAACCTGTGCGTCTTCACATGTCGCCTTGGGCTCGGATGCGATTGCGGAAGGCTGAGCAGCCGGCCGGAGGAAAGTAAGGTTCGCTGCTGCACGCCAGGGGACGAACTCGGCGATCCGCCGCGATGGACAGACACAGGTTGAAAACCTGTGCTAGGGGGGGCCCCGAGCCACGTAGACAGCGATCGACCCGAACCCCTCCACTGAGCGTATCGCTGCGCGACAGACCTCTGCAGGAACGGCCGTTTTCGGCCCATTTTTCCCACACCATTAACAAAGCATGAACCAAATGTCCGTTGGGGCCGTATTAGCAACAACACGTTCGTTGCTTCTTCATCGTGGTCGTTCAAGTGGACATTGCTGGCAGAATGCCTTTCGATACCAAACACTTGCCCCGGGGTCGAAGCGATCGTAAGATGCGGTCCTCAGGGGCTGAAGCCAAAAACGGCTTAAGGGGGGTGCTTGAATATGCACATATTCGAGCGATCATCGCTGCAGAGGCGACCCGGGCAATCCGCGGTTGGAGGCTTCAGCCTCACCGAGCTTCTGGTCGCCATGGCGATCATGCTCGTGCTCGCGTCTCTCGCCAGCGCTGCGATTTCGGCAGCTGCCAGCAGCCAAAAGAAACTCCGCACGAAGACGCTGATCGGGAAGCTCAACGCGATCGTCGCTTCCCAGTATGAGCAGTACGCGGGTCGAGACGTCGACGCAGCCTCCGGCACGCTCCGTGGGCAGGCCCTTCGGGCCATCGCTCAGGGCGACCTGCCGGATGACTGGACCATCGTCAGTACGTTGGCAGCCAAGCCCGCGGCGGATCTTACTCCCCATCAACTTGCCTACGTCGCCGTCTGGAACTCAATCGCCAACAAGCAGGCGGTGATGCAGTCCCACGCGGGCGCCGAGTGCCTGTTCATGATCGTCATGCAGGGCGGCATCGCCGACTGCCTCGACTGCCGCGGCCTGAGGATCGACATCGGCGATCAGGACGGCGACGGGATGCCCGAGTTCCTCGACGCCTGGGGCAGCCCCATCCGGCTCATCCTCTGGCCGAGCGACCTTCAGCTGCCGCCGGGAAGTGGCAAGCGGTTTTTTTCCACCATCCTTCCCTTCGACGCCACCGTGCCGACCATCGACGATTCAGTCGGCGGCCTGATGCGGCCGCTGATCGTTTCCCCGGGGCCGGACCGCGCGTTCGGCCTCACGGCCACCACCGCTCCCCAAACCGGCGTCAGCGAATGCGCCGACAACATCACCAACTTCGACGACGAGGCCAAGCGATGAACCGCTCCTCTCGACGTGGGTTCACACTCCCGGAACTGCTCGTGGTGACAGCGATCGTCGCGACCCTGATGGGCCTCGTGGTCGCGGGTGGCAGACCGTCCCGAGGGACGGCCGGCGACATCCGTCGCGGAGCACAGCAATTGGCATCCATGCTGCTCGCCTCGCAGTCGAAGTCGCTGGGGAGCCCGACGGGGGCCGCGGTGATCATCGATTCCGACGGGACGCCCGGCCAGGTGATCTCCCATGCTCGTCGGTACCCCTTCATCGAAGGTCGAGTCGGGGCTCTCACGGTCGTGTCCGCTACATCGCGAACTGTGTCGCTTTCCACCGACAACGAAGACATCGGTTCGCTCGTCCACGGTTATCGGATCCGTTTCATGGAGCAGACCGCGGGTGGCGAGGGGCCGCCGTCGGATTGGTTTTCGTTCCTCTGCACGACTCCCCCGAACGCCGTCGTGAGGCTTCGTTCGGAGAACGGCCAGTCTCCGCAAAACGCGGTCTGGCCGATACCGCCGGCGTCCGGCGAACTGCACTTCCAGATTGCCCGCTACCCGATCCCAACCGGACTCTCGGAATCGCTCCCGAAGGGCGTGGCAATCGATCTCCGCAACAGTGGCTCCCTCGATTCCACCGTGGCCAACTGGGGCTCACTCGCTAATCGCGGTGCCATCGCGGTCGGTTTCGATCAAGTCGGTTCGGTGGATGCCCTCATGCAAAACGTGCTACCCTCCACGGCCACCTCGCGGACCGTGCAGCCCGTGTCGCCGTACGAGGAGATCTACTTCCTCGTCACGTCTCTGAAGGACATCCTCGACCCCACCGTGAATACCCTGGCCAGCGACAAGGCGATCTGGGTGGTCGTCCACCCGAAGAGCGGACGCGTCACGGTCTCGGCCAACGTGCCACAGCAGGCCAATGACGGGGCCGCCTTGCGGGCAGCCCGGGAAAAAGCTCGTCGGGGCATCGTGCTCGGGGGTTGACCATGCAACTGGCCGCCACGATCGCACGCGAACCCGCGCCGCTGCGCGGGATCACACTCCTGGAGGTGTTGATCGCGTGCGGCCTGCTCGTCATCGGGCTCTCGACGATGGCAGCACTGCTACCGGCTTCGAGCGCCCGCCTTGCTCAGGCAAGTTTGGCGGATCGCGCCGGTGTCCTCGCCTCCAATGCGCTGGCAGACTCGGCCAACCGCTGCCTGGTGGCCGTCGACACCTTCCCAACCGTGAGTTCCACGAATCCCCTGGCGGGCCGGACGCTGGCGATCGGATCGCTGCTCGGCCAGCTGCCCGGGTTCGGCGTCCTCCCGTCGGGCCGCAATGCCAACGAATACTTCACCGGGCCATCGGACGAAGGACTCAGGCGGTGCGGCTCGCCGCGAACATTCCTGCTGGAAGACGAGCTTCAGTATGGACCGTCGCCCTCCGTCGCGTCTGCGCCGTCCAACGCCTTTAGCAGCAGTAGCGACGGCTCTACCGGTCCACGGCAGGTGCGCGATGGCGTGTGCTGGGGAGCCACCATCACGCCTCAGTTGGTTCCGCCCGCCGTGGGAGGTGCCGCCGTGCTCGCGATCGCCGTGTTCAAGAGAAGCGGCACCATCGCATCGGAAGAGATGAAGGATGCGATGCCCGTGGGCGTGACGAGAACGAACAGCTTCTACGAGGCCGACGTCCTTGCGAGCGGCCCGCTCCTGCGCCCCTGCACGTGGGTCCTGGCGATCCCCGCGAACCCGAGCACGGCCCCACGCTGGTTTCAGGTGATGTCGTCCTGGACGTTCGAACCGCCAGCCGCCCAAACCACACGATTGATTTTCAGGAACCAGCAGGATTTCGAGTCTGCCACCGGGACTGGATCCACCGGCTCGAAGGCCACCATATTGGCCTTTGAAGACCTTCTCCGGGTGGATGAGCACCTCGTGACACTTAACTAAGCGACTAACGAATCAAGCGGCGTGGGGCCTGTCAGGGCCGCCCCGCGCAGGGAGAACCATCATGCCCCACACGTTCGCCTTCCACCGCCGCCGCGGAGCGCTGCTGCTGCTCGTGCTCGGCGTGCTCACCATGTTCGTCCTGGTCGGAACGGTGATGCTCACGCTCGCCACCCGTGCCCGGTCCTCATCCCGCGCCTTCGCGGCGGCGACCGCCGGCACGGCGGCCGGCCCGATGCTCGCCCGCGTCCAGCTGGAGCAGGCCCTCCTCCAGCTGATTCGAGGCGGAGCGAACGCGAAGACTGCCGGGCTCAGCGAGAGCCTGCTGGAAGACATGTATGGGTCCACGCCGGCCGTCGTCGCCACGGTGACCTCCATCCAGGATCGTGGCGTCATCGTCGAGGCGACGCTCACCCCGCAGAGCGGCACAGCCCCAATCCGGGCCGCCGATCTCTGCGGCCGGGTGCTCACCTTCACACCCAGCCCCGCGTCCGGAGATTCGATCACGAGCCAACGGATCCTGCGGGCCAGTCCGGCGACCAGTGGCACGGGGGCGTTCACCTGCTGGATGGCCAAACTCCCCTCGGAGGCCGGTGGACGCCTGCCCCAGCCGCCCTGCCGGGCGGTCGTCAATCAGCCCGCATTCCGCGACGAGGCCTACGACGCCTATGACCCGGCGAACCCCTGGCTCACGCGGGTTTCCTTGGAGAATGGCAGCGTCAAGTCGGTGCCCCGCCCCGCCTTCGCTTCAGCCGGTGCGGCCTCCACCGTCGACAACGACAACGACGGCGTTGACGACGGCGTCTGGCTCAGCGGCCTGCTCTCCCGTCTTCCGGCCCCTGATGGAGGCACGCTCACCTTCGACGTCTCCTACCTCGTGCTCGACCTCGACGGTCGGATCAACGTAAACGCCCATGGCAATCGCACCTCGATCGATTTCCCGGCATCAGGGAACTGGTGGAAGAATGCCCCCGCCGTGCCGACGGGCAGCGGGTATGGCCCTGCGGACATCGATGCATCGCTCGTGCTCGTCGATCCGCTGCAGAAAAATCAGACCGCGTCCGACCCGCCGGTCGCCTCAGACCGCTGGCGACGGGTCATCGGCGGCACTGCCGGTGGCCTAAAGGCTCTCGTCTCCTCGACGGGTCAGCGGCGGCCCGTGGCCCAGGTGGGCATGATCGACGGCCGGTATGGCGATTCCGGGAACCCCGGCGGCAGCGGCAATGACTCGCACAGTGCGCGAAACGAGCTGCTCTACGGTAACAATCCGTTGGTCGATCTGAAGTGCATGATCAAGGCGCAGATGGATACGGCGAGCAACTCGACCGCTGCCGTTCCCAAGATGATTTACTACTGCCCCGACTGGACGAAGTCGGGTTACGTAGACGATCCCTACGAGATGCGACTTGACGTGGATGCCCAGCGTCCCGTCGCACTTCGCAGTGGCACAAACCAGATCGACAATCCATTCACCGTTGCCGACATGGAGGCCGTACTCCGCCAGTTTGATGCCGATGCAGCAACGCTCCCGCCACGACTGGCGGTCGCGCTCGACAACGCCAGCCAGCGGTCACGGATGCTCCTCACGACCGACAGCTGGGATACCCCGGGCCTGACCGGCACCACCGCCGCCACGATCGAGAACTACGTGGCGAGACTCACGTGCGACCCTGCTGACGTCATGTCGCCCGATGTGTTGGCCGGCCTGCGCTTCGACATCAACCGCCCGTTCCCGGCCGACTCGACCGAGGCTGCGGCCAAACAGGACTACTGCAAGCACCTCTACACGCTGCTGGTCGCCCTCGGCCAGCCAGCAACCGCCGCCACGGCCCAGTGGGCGGCGAACGTCGTCGACTATCGAGACCCGGATTCGAAGTTCACCCGCTTCCAGTTCGACACCACCCCCGCCGACGGCTGGAACAAGACGACCACGTCCGGCACCAGCACGGTCGCGGATCCGGGCTGGAACGCCACCAACGTCGTCTGGGGCGTCGAGCGGCCAGAACTCGTGATCGCCCAGACGCTCGCGTGGCGTGACAACCTCAACGCCGGCGAACTCTTCGTGTCGCTCCATCGCCCGTGGAGTGCGGTGAGGGTCGGGCCGGACGGCAAGGAGACTGCTGTGGACGTGCTCGACCCGTCGCTTGCCTCGAAGGCCGACGCCAACACGCTCGACCTCTCCATGAAAGTCGGCAATGATCCGATCTGGCGATTGCGATTCGACGAAGACAGTAAGTTCGTCCGCTTCGATACACCAGCGCAGAACGTCTCTCTTCCGGCGTTCCCTGCCGGCAGCACGACGTTCACCTCGAACGATAAATCGTTGCTCGCGCCCAACTCCTATCTTGTGGTCAAACCCAACGGCAACAGCGCCGCCGGTATCAAGGTGGGAAGCGGCCTCGGCACGTTCCGGATCTCCAAGGGAGGCACGTTCCGAGCGGAACGCTGGTCCGGCGCGGGCAACGATCAGCCGGGCTCCGACACGATGGTGTTCCTTGACCGGCTTGCCGACCCCTCCCTCGCCTGGAACGCCGCGACCAACCCGTATGTCACGGTCGATCAGCTCGGCATCAAACTTGTGAATCGATCAGGCGTCGATCCCAACAACTGGCGGTCGTTCTTTCGCGATCCGCCCTTCTGGCGGCACCGCCCCTTCTCCAAGATCATGAAGCCGCCTACCATCGCGGCACTCGACCCGCAGGCGACCAACTGGCTTCCCTGGGCTAACCGCGCCTACATCAGCCACGCAGAACTCCTGCTCGTTCCTCAGGGAAACGCCCTGCAGATGATGACCGACTACGACATCCCTAAGAACAAGAAGGCCACCAATCCTTACTACTCGCTTCCGACGGAGAAACTGCTCGACGCCGCGATCGTGCCCTCTCGGTTCGCCGGCTCGCAGGTGAGCGTCCTCCCCGCTGCGCTGACGTCTGTGGGCATGGACAAGATCCCCTTCAATCAGTTGTCCCGTTGGCGGGAACCGGGAAGGGTGAACCTTAACACCGTCACCCCCAACCGCAGTTGCTCCGACCCCCAATCGAACGATTCCGTCTGGTGGGCCGCGCTCGGCCCCGATGCGTCGGTGTCGCTGGATGAGTTTGCGTCCGCCGGCCCCGCCACGAACATCGGCGACCTACTGACGCTCATGCAGGGCGGCGGCGTCTACATCGATGCCGACGACGGCAGCAGCGGAAACTCCTGCAACTCAAGTTCCAGCAGCGGAAACTCCTCCAACTCTAGTTCCGGCAACGGAAACTCATGGAAGAAAAACCGCCCCTACGACCTCAATCCAGCGGCGGCCTACACGACTGCGATGCGGTTGGCCAACGTGGCCACCATTCGATCGCACGTCTTCGCGGTCTGGGTGACGGTTCGCGTGCGGAACACGTCAGCGGGGGGCAGCGACTCGTATCACCGACTGTTCGCGATCATCGATCGCTCACGGCCCGTAGGCTTCAGCGTGGGGCAAGACCTGAACGTCCGAGACACCATCCGCGTGCTGCGATTCCTGGAGTAGCCGCATGACCGCGGTGTCAGCTCCACCACTCGCTGCCTACACGACTCGCAGCTTGAGACGAGGGCTCACGCTCGCCGAACTGCTTGTCGCCGCCACCCTCTCGCTGGTGGTGATGGGGGCGGTCGCGTCGCTGTTTGGAATCCTCAGTCATTCCATTCGGCAGAGCCAGGCCACGGTTGACCTGGGGGCCGTGATGCGATCCACGGCCTGGAAACTTCGCCAGGACCTGACGAGCATCACCTGCACGGTAGCGCCCTGGGTCTCGCCCGAGACGAACTCTGGCTACTTCGAACTCATCGAGGGCCCGGCCCGCGACACCTCGTTCGCATTTGATGCAAGTGGTGTGCCGACGACGAACCTCACCGCCGACACCGACGACATCCTTCTGTTCACGACGCAGTCTCTCGCCGAGCCCTACGTCGGGCGATACGAGGGGGCGACGATCGAGTCGCCCTACGCCGAAGTGGCCTGGTTCTGCAGGCCCTCTGGTACGCTGAACGACGGCACGATGCTCTACGACCTCCACCGCCGCCAACTCTTGGTGACGTCGTATCTCGGTCAGTCCACGCTGCTCAACAATGCTGTTTCCGGCACCGCAAACCGGGCGATCTACGACCTCTCACTGCGGCCGGACACCATCCAGGGCCAGGGAAGCGTATTGCTTCCAAACTCGCTGGGGGACCTTACGAAGCGTGAGAATCGCTTCATGCGCAGCGGCTATTCGTTCCTCACCACCACGGGTAGCAGGAGCACCGTTTCCGCGCAGACGTTTCCGTTTGCGTTTCCCTTGGTGGGGGGCACCGCCTATGCACTCTCCGAGACCACGCTCACCGACACACCGCGAGCAGGCGAGGACGTGATTCTCACGAACGTGATCGCCTTTGACGTGCGGGTCTACGATCCCCAGGCGGTCGTGCCCACGGCCACCGGCACGACCTGGCGGCTGCCGGGAGATCCGGGATACCTGGCTGCGGCCGCTTCCGGTACGGCCGGCACCGGGGCCTACGTCGATCTCGGCTGGCAGGGCGGCACGCCCGTGGTGCGGACCGGGACGTTTCCGCCAGCAGGGCAGTCCGCGCTCGGCTCGGCAGGTGTCCTCGTGACCGATTCACCGCGAAACGTCCCCCTGCCGGCGACGACCTACGACACTTGGAGCCGCCACTACGAGGTCAATGGTCTCGACGACGATGGCGACGGCGTGGTGGACGAGGGGAGCAATGGCGTTGACACCGATGGAGACGGCTGGCCCGAGTATTCGGGCACCGCGGAGACGTCTCCTCCCTATCCCGTTGCGCTCCGCGGCATGGAGGTGCGGATTCGATGCTACGAGCCGCACAGCAAGCAGGTGCGGCAGATTACACTACGGCATTCGTTTCCACGATGATGGCCGGTCCGCACGCGACCTCATCCACCCCCGCATCCGAGCAGCTTTCCATGCGTCGTTCATCGAGTGTTCGACCCCGCTGCTCGGGAATGACGCTGGTCGAACTGCTCGTGGTGATCGCCATCATCAGCGTGCTCGTGGCGATCTCAGCCCCGGCGCTCTCGATGGCGATCGCCCGAAGCCGCCTGACCCAGTGCACGAACAACGCCTACCAGATCGCGTTCGCACTCCAGCGGCATGACGAGCAGCGTGGAAACATTCCAGGCTGGCTGAATGCAAACCCCAATGGCTCCGCGGGCCTCTGCTCGTGGCCAGTCCCCCTGCTTCCCTACCTCGGACGAAGCGATCTCTACGACGCCTGGCCGCTGCTGCCGAACAATCCCACGATCGACCTTTTCGTCTGCCCCTCAAACCGGCCGGACAAACGCATTACGTATCCCGTGGTGCACTACGCCGGCAACGTCGGAGCCAGCGGCACCGTCGCGAACGACGGTGTCTTCCTCAACATTGCGTCGACAACGACAAGCCGCCTGTCGCTCGACGACATCGCCGAGGCCGACGGAACCGCCACGACACTCGCTTTCGCCGAGAAGTCCTCCCTCGCCTTCCAGCCCCATGCCTGGGTGTACGGACCCGCTTCGGCCCCGCAGGGCACCCTGTTCGGCTCGGGGACGACCGTGCCACCGGTGTTCGGGGCGACCGGGCTCCCGGTCTATCCCGTCATCAACGGCACGACCAGCCGCACCTACGCCCCCTCCAGCACGCACTCCGGCGGCGTGGTGGTGGCCTTCTGCGACGGCCATACAGCGTTCCTGCGAAAGGAGCTGCAGCCTTACGAATATGGTCAACTGCTCACGCCAAAGACGCGCTGGCAGAGCAACGTGAACAAGACCAACTCAGCGGCGATGCAGCCCTGGCTCCTCAAGAGCGGCCAGCCTTACCTGCTCGACGAAAAGATCCTCAAGCAATGACGCTCGCAACGGTTCGTGGCTGCCTGTCCTGGCGTTCCCTCGCCGGCCGCATGCTCGCCGCCATAGCATTGGCCTGGTGGGGGGCTCCCTCGAGCCACGCCCAAACGGTGATTGAGAAGGCCACGGCACTTCGTGAGGCAGGCCAGTTCGACGAGGCCCTGGGGATGCTGCGAGCCGAACGGGCTGAGATCGAGCGTGTTGACAAGGACGATTGGCCGCGACTACTCCCGGTCGACGACCTCACGACCGAGATCCTGATCGACCAAGGAGCGGCGGAGGCCGCGGAGACACTTCTCGCCAATAACATTGCCGTTCGACAACGGCTTGTTGACACCGGCCTTCAACAGTATGGCGTTCAACTCGGAACATCTCTTCTGGCACGGGTACGGTTGCTCACCGTCGCCAAGCGGCTCCCGGAAGCAGTCGCGGCAGCCCGACAAGCGTTGACCGTCTGTGACAAGGCCGCAGGCCCGCAGAGCCAGGAGGCGAAACAGGCGAGGAAGGCACTCACCGCCGCAGTGGATGCACTCGACGGATTCCTCGGACCGGCCGACGCCGCGACGCTTGCGGCACGCGATGGAGCCGCCACGACCTTCGCTTCGCTGGGGCTGTTCGCCGAGGCGATCGAGCAGCGGCGGCAGATCCTTTCCGGCCTCGCAGCGAGTGATGCCGCCGCCAAAGCCGACGTGCTGGCGGCAAATGAGCGACTCTGCCGGCTCATGATGCTGGGAGGCCGTGCCGACGAGGCGATTCCCATCCTCCAAGAATCGCTCACGGCCGCTGCGCCCGCGACCGCTCCCGCAACCGTCTCAGGGATGAGGCTGCTCGGCGAACTCCAGATGGCGACTGATCGGCTCATCGCCGCCGACGCCTCGTTCAAAGCAGTGCTCGAGGCGACGCGGGCGATCGAGCGATTTCCAACCTGTGCCTCCTCCAGAGATCGCTTGCACCGCATTCTCATCGCCCAGCGTCGCGCCCCACCCGCTCGCATCCCTGAGGAACTCGATCAGGAGCTGAAACTCCTGATGAAGCCGACCCCCGAGGAGCGGGCCGCAGCAGTCGAGGGCCTCACCGTTGCCGGCGACATACTTCTTGCTCAGGGTGAAGTGGCGACCGCGGTCGAGCAACTCTCCAGAGCACTGGCCGTCGCTGCCGCCTTGCAGCCGCCCGCGCCGGAACGGGTGGCCGAGCTTTCCGGCCGGCTGGCCGCGGCCCACCTCGCGGCCGGCGATGCCGCGGCAGCGCTGAAAGTTGGCGAGCCGGCGATGGCTGCAGCGGAGCGAGAACTGGGCGCCGGAGATGCCCGCGTGAGCTTTCTGTGCGTCGTGCTTGCCGACGCGTTACGGCAGGGGGACCAACTCGACAAGGCCGCGGCCATGATCGATGACGCAATCGCCCACGACCTGCCTCGCCCCGACCGTGCCTGGGAGCAGGCAGTGGTCTCCATCTGTGACCGACTTGCGAGCGGCGAAGCACCGACGGAACTCCGCGACCGCTACGTCGCCGCGCGGGCGCGGCAGTTCGGTGACCAGCATCCGCATGTCGGCATGGCCTGGAGCCTCTTCGGTGCGGCCCGCCTCGCCGCGGGGGATTGGAGCGGAGCGGTCGATTGCTTATCCCGCGCGATCGCCGTCCAGCAGGCCAGTCTCGGAGCAGATCATCCTGAGGTCGCAGCCACCATGGCGTTGCTCGCACATGCCGAGCGGGCCTCCGGCGAGCCAGCCCGGGCTGCGGAGACGGCTGCCCGGGCCGTTGCTGCCTGGGAGCGCATCGCAGGGCCGAATCATCCCGGAACATTGGCGGCGGCCGACGTGCTGGTGTCGGCACGGCTCCCGGCAGGCGACATGACTGGCGTCGAGGAACTCCTGAAGCGACTCAGCGACGCGGAGTCGAATTCCGATCCTGTTCTGCGAGCCGGGCACCTCGTGCGGCTGGCCGGCATCTCTATCCGGAAGGACAAGGCAGCCGCCCAGGCGCATCTGCAAACCGCAATGACACTCCCCTGCTGGGAACCGGATGCCGTCTCTCGCGCTGCCGACCGCCAGCGACTGGCGTTCACCGCCGCCCGCGCTGCCTACACCTACAAACTCCTTGACGAATCGACGCAAAGCGAAGACTCCCTTCGCAGGGCCCGCTCCCTGGCCCTGAAGGCCGAGAACTCCCGACAACTGCTCGAGCAGCTCGAGAAACTTGCCGCTGACGGCGTTGATCCAGCCGCCGTCTCCCGCTAACGCGGGTCACGCTTGAACCGTGCCCCAAGCCCGATGAGAGCTGGGAAGGCACACAGGTTGACAACCTGTGCTACGAGAGACCGCGAGGGGCTGCCCGTGCCCGAGAGCCGGCGTTGCTGACAAGCGCAGCCATGGATGGCGGAGCGAAGTCAGCATCGAGAGAGCGAAAGCCTGGAAGGCCGCAGCGAACGTCCGGCGATGGGCATGGGCAGCCCCGAGCCCAGTGCGAACCGAGAAGCCACACAGGTTGACAACCTGTGCTACGAGAAGTGGCGACGGCGCGCCACCCGGATCAGGGGGCGATGCCGGGAAGCGCCGTGGCGTCGAGCGCTCCGCGGAGCCGTCTGGCGGCCGTGTCCGCAGCGTCGGATCGCGGGAGCGACTCCTCGAGTTCTGCTCGTTGCCGTTGGAGTCGTGACGAGAGGCTCGCGAGGAAGGCACGCAGGGGATGCTTCTCCAGGAACGGCAGGCTGGCCGCCCGAGCGAGCGTTTTCGATACCTCATGGAGTACGGATTGAGACCTCTCGTTCTCGCCGGAGGCATTCCACTGCCGGGCCTGCTCGAGCGTGGCATCCACGTCGAGGAGGAGTGGCCAGAACAAGTCGGGGTGAGCATCGGGATTGGGGTTCCTCCGCAGCACCGCTACCTCCCGCTGGAGTTCCATGGCCCTGGCAAAATCCTCGCGAGCGCGAGCCAGGTCGCCAGTCTCTTTCATGGCGGTGCCGCGGTTGACCAGCAGTTCGGACTCCATCAGGGCGGCCTCGATTCGGGCATCCCCCCTCAGCCCAGCGGCGCCCGTCGGACTCACGGCGGTGACCACCTCGTCGAGGGCGACGGTCGCCTTCTTAAACTGGTCGAGGGCATCCTGCAGGAGCGCTGTTCGAATTTCGCTGGCGCCTACATCCGCGGCGACTTTGCTGCCAGGCCCCAACCAGTCGCGAACAGGGTCGGATTCCAACACCTCGATCGGCATCCGACTGAGTTCGAGCGACGTGATGCCGGCGATCATTGCGGGCCGTACCTTCCCTGCGACCGCCCTGCTATACGGTGACGCAAGTACGGCCGGCCCGCCCTTCTCAAACCGCTCGGCGAGTGATTCGCGACCATCCGCGGCGATTCTTTTCAACACTTTGAGTTCCCCGAGCCAGCGGGCAACGTCATCGACGGGTTGACTCGCCAAAGCCGCAGAGGCCTCTTCGACCTGGCGGCCAGTGAGATTTGCATATCGCATGCGGTAGGGGATCACCAACGATCGCATATCCACCAAATCGACGCCGCTCACTTCAAGCATGACCATCTGTGAGGCAACCGCTGTGCCTGCCTTCCGAGCCTCCAGCGACAGCAACCTCTGGAAATCGCCGTCCTTGTAGGCGCGGTAGGCTTCGGTGAAGGCATCGTCCGCCGCATCGAATTCGACAAGCCGAAGCTGGGCAAGCCCACGCCGCGTCAGCGCCCTGATGTGTTCGATGCTCCGCGGCAGAAAGTCGGGGGCCCTGCGTTTGGGCTTCACCGTCACGGCGATCTCGTCCGCGATGCGGGCCGCCTCGCGATAGTCACCGGCGGTCAACAGCGCGTCGAGCGCCGCCCAGTCTGGTTTCTTCTCCGCGGCCGGCGGCTCGGCAGACTGCATGGAACCACCAGCAAACACCATGACCCCGACAAGCATGCCGGCAGCTGTGATCCGCGAACAGATTCGTGGCACCGCGGTGCTCCCATGGCTCTTGAAGAGGGCTCCCGTCAGTATTCTACGAGGGCCTGGGCACCGCCAAGCAATCGGCCCCCGGTCACCGGCACGTCAGCGAATCGCTGGGTCGTGCGGCTCGTCGAATGGGCCCTCGAGAATCGCGTCGGGCTGGTCGCGGCGGCCGTCGGGGCCGATCACCACCTTCGCCTGCCGCAGGATCTCGTCTGGCACCCGCCAGCGGGCTCGGTCGTAGCCGGGTGCCTCGAGGTTCACGGTCAGCCGCGGCGGGATCGCCTTCGACGTCTCACCAATGGGAATCGTCGCCGGATTCGCACCCGCCAGGATGTCGCCCGCCGTCCGCCCTGCGAGCAGCCCCACCTCGTGGAAGTCGTAGCCGACGTCGAAGAGCGTGCCGCGGTCGGGAGCACCAGGAGTGACCGTAAACACGGGCAGCCCCGCCTTGGCGGCGGTGGCGACAACGGAGTCCGCGACGCTCATCACCGTCGTGTCGCCCGGTATGTAGATCACCTCCGCTCCGCGGGCGATCGTGGACTGGAGTGCCTCAACCACGCCCGATGAGTTCTCCACCGCCGCCTCCAGGAGCTCCAGCTTTCGCGCCTCGCACGCGGCACGGGTGAGCTCCATGTATCGCCGCGAGTTGCTTTCTGCCGGGTTGTGAGCCACGCCAACCCGCTTCACGGTCGGCGCGATCGCCTGCAGGAGCCGAAAGGTCGCTTCCACCGGCGACAGGCTGCCGTAGCCCACGAGGTGCGACGGGTGGACGAGCAGGTCGCGACGGTCGAGCCCGACGCCGGCCGAAAAGGGATCGGCCACCGCCGCAAATACGTGCGCTAGCCGCTGACCTTCGCGACGTCCCCGTTCGTTCGCCGTCGCCAGTGCCTGCAGCGACGGCGTGCTCGACGTGAGCGCCATGTCGAAGGCGCCGCCGACGATCTCCCGGGCGATCGCATTGGCCTGGGCAAGGTCGCCTTCGGCGTTGTAGCGGCGGATCGTCACGGTCTTGCCATCCACAAAGCCCTTCTCCGCGAGGCCGTCGAACATGCCACGAATGGCGTCGTCGAGCACTGGCGTGCTCACCTGCTGAAGCACGGCCACGGCGGGCACGCTCCGCCGCGACGACGCCTGGTCGGTCGCCAGCAGCAGGCCCGAGGCGATGCCCAGCACCAGCACGAGGGGCAGCCAGCGGCGGATCGCTTTGAGAAGCGGCGAGTGGTCAATCATGTCGAGGCCTCATAAGGGGCTCTGTGAGCCTTGCACGGTAGTTTGTACAAGCCCAACGCCGTGAGGCGTGGGGCAAACCACCAACGAACGCCGTGTCCAACGTCGTTCGCCCGCGGCCTTACGGCCGGTCGGCTTACACGGCTGCCGTACAAGCCCAACGCCGTGAGGCGTGGGGTGAACCACCAACGAACGCCGTGCCCAGCGTCGTTCGCCCGCGGCCTTACGGCCGGTCGGCTTACACCAAGCATGAGGATCATGCGTGAACCACTTCAGACATAGAGGTCGGCGAGCGTGCGGGCGGCGGCATCATCGAGCTGATCGGCGCGCCGCAGGGCATCGAACCGGTCGGCGAGGTCATCGGGCGTGAGCCGCCGCTTGGCCGGCCCCTCGACGTCGAGTTCGATGCGGCCGCGGTGCACGAGGATCAGCCGATCGCCGAGTGAGGCGGCCTGGGCGAGCGAGTGGGTGACCATCAGCGCCGTCAACCGTCCCTCGCGGATCAGGCCGGCGGTGGCCTGGACGACGCGGTCGGCAGCGGCAGGGTCGAGGGCGGCGGTGTGCTCGTCGAGGAGCAGCAGTTCGGGCCGATGCCACGTCGCCATCAGGAGCGTCACGATCTGCCGTTGGCCACCCGACATCGATCCGATCGACTGATCGAGCCGCTGCTCGAGCCCCGGCACGATGCGGGCCAGTCGCGACGCCGCCTCCTCGCGAAGCCGCCGGTCGGTGGCCCAGCCAAATCCGGGGAAGCGGCCGCGGCAGGCGGCGACGGCCAGGTTTTCCAGCACCGTGAGCGACCCTGCGGTGCCGGCCCGTGGATCCTGAAACACCCGGCCGATCAGTCCGGCGCGGGCATGCTGCGACCAGTCGGTGATGTCGTGGCCGGCCAGCCGGACGCGGCCCGACGAGAGCCGCACCGTGCCCGCGATCGATCCCTGGAGCGTGCTCTTCCCTGAGCCGTTGGTGCCGATCACGACCACGAACTGCCCCGCCGGAACGTGCAACGACACGCCATCCACGGCCCGCACCACGGGCCCGCCCGCGGACTGGAACTGCACGGTCGCGTTGTCGAGATCGAGCACGTCAGGGCTTCCTTCGTGAGCCGAGGAACCGGGGCGCGACGAGCGCCGCGAGCACGACGGCGGCCGTGGCCGCCTTGAGCCAGTCGGGATCGAGGCCGGCGCGGAGGGCCGTCGCCACCAGCAGCCGGAAGGTCACGCTCCCCGCCGCCGCCGCGGCGAGCGCCGTGCCGAGGCCGGCTGCCCCCACGAGGGCATTCCCCAGAAACACGCTCGCCATGCCCCACACGACCATGCCGATGCCCATCTGCACGTCGGCGAATCCCTGGTACTGCGCCACCAGGCTGCCGGCCGCCGCCGTGAGCGAGTTGGAGATCGCGAGTCCACCGACCGTCAGCAAGCCGGTGTCGCGGCCGAGCGCCCTGGCCATCGTCGGCGTGTCGCCCCCGGCCCGCATCGCCGTGCCCAGCCGCGTGCGGAAGAAGATGTAGAGCACCGTGGCGGCGGCGGCGACGACCAGCAGCACGAACCCGGTGCGGGCCATCTCACCCGCCAGCGTGCGATCAAC
Organism: Candidatus Kuenenia stuttgartensis; assembly: GCA_945870505.1. Classification (GTDB taxonomy): domain Bacteria; phylum Planctomycetota; class Planctomycetia; order Pirellulales; family UBA1268; genus QWPN01. The sequence goes on from CAMBSN010000029.1 coordinate 28,330, forward strand.
GCCCGCCCGAGCGAGCACCGGACCCACCGTCCGTTCGACCGCGTCGAACAGCGTGGTCACCTTGCCGAGCGGCACATTGCTGCGGCCCAACACCACCAGGTTCACGCTCGCCAACGCCGTGCTCACGAGGATGCCCGAGAGTAGCGGCTCGACCCCGAGGAAGGCGTGAATCACTGCCGTCGTCGCACCAGCTGCGGCGCCCGCCGCCATGCCGGCCAGCGTGGCCACGACCGGGTCGTAGCCGGCCACCATCAGCCCCGCCGCCACGACGGCCCCCAGCGTGAACGACCCGTCGGTGGTGATGTCGGGAAACGAAAACAGGCGATAGCTCACGAACACGCCCAGCGCCACCAGCGCGAGCGCCAGGCCAAACGTCCAGGTGGAGAGGAGCGTGATCATGCCGTCGCCTCCCGGCTACGGAGATCCAGCGGCGCGAACCACACACCACCGCGGGCCAACTCCGACCGGCCACTCCCGAGCACCGGATGCGGATCGGCGACGAGGTGCAGCACGGCTAGCGGCGTGGAGGCGGCGAGATCGGCCACGGTCGCCGGGAGATCGAGGCCACCACGGCGCAGCGGCCGATACGGAAACACGACGGCATGGCAGTGGCTGGAAAAGCCGCGGTCCGGCACCGGCCGCACAAAGTCGGCGAGCAGCCCGGATCCGCTCCCGCGGGTGACGACGCCGGCGATCACCGCCGTGTGCCTGGCATAGACCGGCTCGCGCGAAAAGCTCAGCCACGTGGCGGTGACGTCCCGCGATCTGGCCACCGGAGTGTCGCCTTCGCGAGCCTCCGCCAGCGGACGAATCAGTTCCGCCCCCACTAGGCCGTGAACCTCGCCGGCAACCACGAGGGCGATCGTGGTCGCATCGGTCTGCGCGAGCACCGCCTCGATCAGGTCGTCGAGCCGGACGAACGGCTCATCCCCGGCGGGCTCAAACCCGGCGCGTCCGGTAGGAATGCCCTCCCAGATCAGGCCAGACAACACGTTCACTTCGGCCAACAGGTCGCCTGTCGGCACGATGTAGTCGATCGCGGCGTGCGGCTGCGGCGGCCGGTGAAACACCGCACCCGCAATGGCCGCCATCTCGCCGGCCCGCGCCGCGGCCGCCTGCCCGTCGGCGAGCGACGCTAGCCCCAGCCCGCAGCCGTGCCGCGACAGCGGTCGCGCCACGCCCTGGGCGGTTCGCCCGGCGACAGCGTCGTTCGGCCGTCCCAGAATCTCCCCACGCACACCGGCCCCTGCAGGCCGCTCGACGCCGAGCAGTTTGACCGTGCCGCACGTCACGTCGGCCGCCACCGGCGCAGCGTGGGCCGGCACGGGCTGCTCGGCTCGTGGCGGCTGACCCTCCATGAGAATCGGCGTGAGCCGCGTGAGGTCGAGCACCCGCTTCACCACGGGGCTCGCTCGCCGGATGAAGCAGCTGGCCCCGGCCGCCTTCGCCGACCGCTGGGTCTCGAACAAACCGCGAATCCCGGCCGAACTCAAGAAAGTCGTGGCGTCGAGATCAAGCCGGATCGCGTGGTATCCGCGGCGGAGTTCGTCGGCCACCGCGCCGGCCAGTTCATCGCCGGTCTCGGCATCGAGGCGACCCGTGCAGACGAGCACCACGACGCCGTCGTGCTCGACCCGTTCGATGCTGAGGTCCATGGTGCAGTCCACCGCCGGCCGGAACTGGCCGCGTCAGGCACCGGCCTCGATCACCGGCAACGCCGCCCCACCGGGCACCTCACCGGCGGCCGCCATGTCGCGGATCTCCTGAGAGATCTTCATCGAGCAGTACTTCGGACCGCACATGCTGCAGAAGTGGGCGCTCTTGAAGGTCTCCTGCGGCAGGGTCTCGTCGTGATACTTGCGGGCAGTTTCAGGATCGAGCGACAGCCGAAACTGCTCGTTCCAGTCGAAAGCAAACCGGGCCCGCGAAAGGGCGTCGTCGCGAACCCGGGCGTTCTTGCGGTGCCGCGCGAGGTCGGCGGCGTGGGCCGCGATCTTGTAGGCGATCACGCCCTGCTTCACGTCTTCCGCGTCGGGCAGGCCGAGATGCTCCTTGGGCGTCACATAGCAGAGCATCGCCGCCCCGCTCCAGCCGGCGAGGGCCGCGCCGATGGCACTGGTGATGTGGTCGTAGCCCGGTGCGATGTCGGTGACGAGCGGCCCGAGCACGTAGAACGGCGCCTCGTCGCACTCCTCCATCTGACGCTTCACGTTCATGTCGATCTGGTCCATCGGCACGTGGCCGGGTCCCTCGACCATCACTTGGCAGCCCTTCTTCCAGGCCCGGCGGGTCAGGTCACCGAGCACGTGCAGTTCCGCGAACTGCGCCTCGTCGCTGGCGTCGGCGATGCTGCCGGGCCGGAGACCGTCACCGAGACTCCAGGTCACGTCGTACTGGCGGAAGATGTCGCAGAGATCCTCGAAGTGGGTGTAGAGCGGGTTCTGCTGCTTGTGGGTCATCATCCAGCGGGCGATCAGCGAGCCACCGCGGCTGACGATCCCGGTGATCCGGCCCATCGTGAGATGGAGGTGCTCCTGGAGCAGCCCGGCGTGGACGGTCATGTAGTCCACGCCCTGCTTCGCCTGCTTCTCGCACATGTCGAGAAAGTGCTGCGGCTTCATGTCGTCGATGTCGCCACCGAGTTCCTCGAGCATCTGATAGATCGGGACCGTGCCAATCGGCACCGGCGAGGCGTCGATGATCGCCTTCCGGATGGTGTCGATGTCCTTGCCCGTGGAGAGGTCCATCACGGTGTCGGCGCCGTAGTGGACCGCCATGTGGAGCTTCTGGAGCTCCGTCTGCTCGTCGCTCGTCACCGCCGAGTTACCGATGTTGGCGTTGATCTTGGTGAGGGCGGCGATGCCGATCGCCATCGGCTCGAGTGTCTTCGTGAGGTGCACCGTATTGGCGGGAATCACCATCCGGCCCCGAGCCACCTCGCTCTTGATCAGCTCCTCGGGAAGATCTTCGCGCTGGGCGACGAACTTCATCTCAGGCGTGATCTGGTCGGCACGGGCGGCTTCGAACTGGGTCATGGCTGGTCTCCGGTCGGTGTCTCGCGGCCCTGCCGCGGTCGGGAAATCGTATCACATCGTGGCGTCCCGTACCGTCGCCAGTAGCACAGGTTTTCAACCTTTGGGCCCCGAAGTAGCACAGGTTTTCAACCTGTGAGCCCCACCGCTCGGGGCTGCCCACGCCCGTCGCCGGACGCTCGCTGCGGCCTTCCAGGCCTTCGCTCGCTCGATGCTGACTTCGCTTCGCCGGGCACCGATCCGCCGCAGGCGGATTGGTCGTGGCTGCGCTCGTCAGCAACGCCGGCTCCCGGGCATGGGCAGCCCCTCGCTGATTCCGGCGTCGCGTGTGAAAGCCGACCGGCCGTAAGGCCGCGGGCGCATGACGCTGGACACGGCGCCTGGTGGCGGTTCGCCCCACGCCTCACGGCGTTGGGCTTGTACGGCAGCCGAGTAAGCCGACCGGCCGTGAGGCCGCGGGCGTCCCCCACGCGAGAGCCTGCTTCAAGCCGACCGGCCGTGAGGCCGCCCGTCGCGCGGCGCGCCTTCGTCACAACGTCTTGAGGTATTCGAGCACGGCTGTCTTCTCGTCTTCGGTGAGGGCATCGGGGAAGTCGTGGCCGGCGGCACTCTTGCCCGGCTTGCGGGTGTCGAAAAACGTGCGGCGGTCGGATGACCGCAGCCGCCCCGGCGGCAAGTCGGCGAGTTCCTCCACCTCGAGTCCCACGCGGGGGTCGTCGTAGCCGGTCGGCGTCCGCCGCCACACCGTGGGTCGCTCCGCGGGATGGAGCACGTGCCAGAGCGTGGGCACGGAGCCGTTGTGGAAGTAGGGCGCCGTCGCCCAGACGCCGTCGAGCGGCGGCGCCACATAGCCGATCGACGCGGCACGGTCGCGGATCTCCAGGCCGTCTTCACCGAAGTGGCCGAACCAACTGGCGGTGAGTTCGCTCCGCTCCTTTGCGGTGAGCGAGTCGAGGCGGACGCGGTCGGTGCCCACCTCCGCAATCGGCACCATCCGGTCGGGATACGAGGCGTCGGGCCCGTAGGTGCCGTGACACGACGCACAGTGCTCCGCGAACACGCCCGCACCTTTGTCGGCGAGGCCGCGATCGAGCGGGCCGGTCCACTTCGGCGGTTCGAGCGCCGCGATCCACTCTTCGATCGCGCGGAAGTCGTCTTCCCATTCGCGAAACTTCTCTGGGCCGTTTTCCTTCACGAGCAGGAACTGCATCAGGATGCGGTGGCCCTTGGGAGCGAAGCCGTCGGCGTAGAGCGTGGTGCGGCGGCGGTAGTGCCACCAGGCAGGGGCGTCCATGTCGTGGTGCACGAGGTCGAACCGGGGCGGCCGCTGCACGATTGAGAGGTCGGGGTCGCGGTGCTGCATCAGAGCCACGCCAAAGATCACCGCATTGGTCGTGCCGTTGGTGGTGCCAAGCGGCAGCAGGAGCGAGCCGATATCCATGTGGCTGAAGGCCTTCTGCTGCTGCACCTTCACCTGGCGGACTTCCTCGGTGAGCGTCTCGAGCGCGTAGGTCGAGTTGGGCACGCCTGGGATCGCCGTGCCGCGGACTTGCCCCTGGTGGCAGGCGAGGCAACTCATCACCCAGCGGCCGTCAGCATCGACCACATACTGCATGCTCCGCGATGGATCATTCGGGTGCGGCGTGAGTCCATACCGCTCCATCCCCATCCGCCGCCGCTCCTCCACGGGGGCCTGCTCGGCCTGCGACCGCAGCGGCTCCTCCCACACCGTCCACAGGTCGTCAAACACCTCCTGATCGAAGTCAGCTGGCAGGTAGACCTTCGAGAGCAGGAGATCGAGCCCCCGGGCCCGCCCGGATGGCGGTTCGATCGCGGCGGCACCTGCGGTGGCGGCTATGCAGAACACCACGGCCACCAAGCCGATGCGGGCCATGACCACGTCGAGAATGCGCCGCTCGCGTCTGCTCATTCCGATGGCATACTTGGTCGAT
>CAMBSN010000030.1 GCA_945870505.1 Candidatus Kuenenia stuttgartensis
CCCGGCGTCGGCTCCGGCTTACGGTCGCCGGGCGCGGCCCGGCTCCCAGCATCCTGCCCTTCGCTCGCTCGATGCTGACTTCGCTCCGCCATCCATGGCTGCGCCGACCAATCCGCCTGTGGCGGATCGGTGCCCGAGCAACGCCGGCTCCCGGGCACGGGCAGCCTTGCACCTCAGGGACGTGCGAGGATCAAGTGTGAACCGTAGCACCAGAACGCGATCGGGTAGACTCCGCGGCCTCGTTCCCGAGGAGTCCATCATGAGCCCCCGCACCGCCGCCGAAGTCGCGAAGACGCTCGACCACGCCGTTCTTAAAGCCGAGTTCTCCCACGACGACCTCGCACAGCATGCCGCGATGTGCGTGGCCCGGGGCGTGGGCTGTCTCTGTGTGCGGTCGTGCGACGTTGTGGCCGCGGCGAAACTGGTCGCCGGCAGTCCGGTGGTGGTGGCGAGCGTGATCGGCTTCCCGCACGGCGCCCAGCGGCCCGAGGTGAAGGCCCTCGAGTCGCGGTTGGCGATCGCCGACGGCGCCCGCGAACTCGACATGGTCATGAACGTGGGGGCGCTCAAGTCGGGCGATGAGGCGGCCGTCCAGGCCGACATTGCGGCGGTGGTGGGCGCGGCGAAGCCGCAGGGCGTGGTCGTGAAGGTGATCCTCGAGACCTGCTATCTCACGCCCGTCGAGATCGCCACGGTCTGTCGGCTGGCGGAGTCGGCCGGCGCCGACTTCGTGAAGACCTCGACCGGCTTCGGCGTGAAGGCGAGCGGCCCGACGGGGGCCACGCCCGAGGCGGTGCAGGTGATGCTCGACACCGTGGGGGGCCGGCTGCAGGTCAAGGCCTCCGGCGGCATTCGCACCTGGGACGACGCGGTCCGCTACCTCGACATGGGCTGCACGCGGATCGGCGTGGGCGACGCGGCCGCGATCCTCGACGGCGGTCCGGCGAAGGGCGACGCCGCGTACTGACCGACTCGCCTCGTAGCACAGGTTTCCAACCTGTGTCTGTCCATTGCGGTGGCTCGGGGCTGCCCACGCCCGTCGCCGGACGCTCGCTGCGGGCATCCTGCCCTTCGCTCGCTCGATGCTTTCTCCGCTTCGCCATCGTGGCTTCACGGAGAAAGCAACGCCGGCTCCTGGGCATGGGCAGCCCCTCGCAGCATCGACGCGATCGAGCGCTGGACGAATGAGAGCCGACCGGCCGTGAGGCCGCGGGCTTCGTCCGTTGGGAGTGGCCTCTGCGGTGGTTCGCCCCACGCCTCACGGCGTTGGGCTTGGACGAGGCCAGGTAAGCCGGCCGGCCGGCTGCGGCGCTTCAGGGCCCTATGACGCACCAACTGATAGGCCGCGTGGATCGCCCGGCCTACAATGGCTGTCATCTAGGAGATTCGCCCCATGAGCAGCACTCGATTGCCGTCCAATCTCGCCGAACTGAAGGCCAGCGGCTGGAAGCGCCGCAGCGTGAAGGACGAGGTTCGTGAGAACTTCCTGCGGATGCTGCAGAACGGCGCCGAACTCTTTCCCGGGATTGTCGGCTACGACGACACGGTGATCCCCGAGATCAGTATCTCCCTGATCGCGGGGCACGACATGCTCTTCCTCGGCGAGAAGGGGCAGGCGAAGAGTCGCCTGATGCGGCTCTTGGTGCGGTTTCTCGACGAGCACCTTCCCTACCTCGACGATCCCGCGATCCCGCTGCACGACGACCCCTTCGCCCCGATCACATCGGCCGGCCGCCGGCTCGTGGCCTCACGGGATCCGGCCGACGTGCCGATCGCCTGGTGGCCCCGGTCGGAGCGGTACGCCGAGCGGCTCGCTCCCGGCACGAAGTTCGCCGACATCATCGGCGAGATCGACCCAGCGAAGCTCGCCGGCGGCACGAGCATGTCGAGCGAGGAGGCGCTCCATCTGGGCCTGATTCCGCGGATGCACCGCGGCATCTTCGCGATGAACGAACTGCCCGAACTCGACGAGCTCGTGCAGGTGGGGATGTTCAACATTCTCGAGGAGCGCGACGTCCAGATCCGCGGGTATCCCGTGAAGTTTGACATCGACGTGATGCTCCTCTTCTCGGCGAACCCGTCGACCTACAACCGTTCTGGCAAGGTGATCCCCCAGCTCAAGGACCGGATCGGCGCCGTGATCCACACCCACTACCCGCAGGAACGGGAACTCGGCATCCAGGTGGCCGAGCAGGAGGCGGGCATCGACCTCGGAGGCGAATGGCCCGTGGTTGTGCCGCACTTCATGAAGCAGGTGCTCGAGCAGATCACGATCGCGGCGCGGAAGAGCAAGTTCATCGACCAGCAGTCGGGCGTGAGCGCGCGGTTCTCGATCGCCAACTACGAAACGCTGGTGGCGAGCGCCCGCCAGCGGGCGGTCCGCCTCGGCGAACAGCCGGCCGTGCCGCGGATCAGCGATCTGGGGCACCTCGCCACCTCGAGCCTCGGCAAGCTCGAGCTCGACCTGATGGGGAGCCACCAGATGACCGAGCGGCAGGTGCTCGAGGCTGTGGTGGCCGAGGCGATCACGACCGTCTTCGAGGAATACGTCGAGGAGCACGGCCTTGCCGAGATCGCGGCCGCCTTCCGTCAGGGGGCGAAGGTCGAGGTGGGCGACATGGTGCCGAGCGCGGCCTACGAAGCGATCGTCGCGGACGTGCCGGCCGTCTGGCAGAAGGCCTTCGAGGTGAACGCCGCGCGGGATCCGGCGGTGCGCGCCAGTTGCATCGAGTTCGTCCTGGCCGGCCTCTATGCCACCGAGCGGATCAGCCGCCTCCAGTCGCATGGCCGCACGGTCTACGACACGGGAGGGTTTCGCTAGTGCCCACGCGCGACACGCTCGGCGGGATCGTTCACACGTACCAGCGGTACGACCCGGCGCGGATTCCGCCACCGCGGCCGCCGGCGATCGACCTCGTCACGCCCGCGATGGAGCACCTTCTCGAGTTCGGCGACAGTTCCGAACTGACCGAGGAGCAGCTTGCCGACGCGATCGTGCTGTCTCCCGAGCAGATTCGCGGACTCGGGCCGTCGCTCGAATCGATCCGGCGGCGACTCGAGGAGGCGCGGCGGAAGATTCTCGAAACCTACGAGACCGACGCGGTGCGGAAGCGGGCACGGCAGCGGTTTCGTGACGCAGCTCAGCGGGCGCAGCCGCCGGCGAAGTCGCGCGAGGGCTTCGCGAAGGCGGTTCGCGAGGAGCAGATCCGGTCGCTCGAGAGGCTCTGGTACGCGCAAGACGACGATCAGTCGCCGTTCGCCGGGCAACTCGCGGGACTGATCGAGGTGCTGGGGGAGGTCTATCAGGTCGACGAACTCGCCGCGCGATGGACGTTTACCGGCCGGGAAAAGCTCGCCGTACCCGAGGCCCTCGAGGTGAAGGAGCGACTGGAGCAGATCGAGGAGCTGCTGCAGCAGATCGAGGAGGCGATGAAGACCGCCAAGGTGGCGCTGATCGACATGGAGGCGCTGGGCGGGTATCTCGAACAGGGCGAGCGGGACGAGCTCGACCTGCTGCAGCGTCAGATTCAGGAAGCGGTCGAACGGCTGGCCGCCGAGCAGGGGCTCCAGAAGACCAAACGCGGCTACGAACTGACTCCGCAGGCGCTGCGGCTGTTTCAGGGGAAGTTGCTGGAGCGGATCTTCGCCGACCTCGATCCATCGCGGACCGGCCGGCACCAGGGAGACGTCCAGGGAGAAGGCGCGGTCGAGACGGTGCCGACGCGGCCCTATGAGTTTGGCGATTCGGTGGCCCACATGGACATTCCCGGGTCGCTCGTCAACGCGATGCTGCGGCAGGCGGGCGAATCGGCCGGTGTGGCCCGCCCGCTGCGGCTCGACCCGCGCGACATCGAGGTACACCGCACGCGGAACACGCCCAAGTGCGCCACCACCGTGGTGATGGACATGAGCGGCTCGATGCGCTACGGCGGACTGCACGTGAGCGTGAAGCGGATGGCGCTGGCGCTTCAGGGGCTCGTGCTCCGGGAGTATCCGGGCGATTACGTGCAGTTCATCGAGATGGCGTCGTTTGCGAAGCCGCGGTCGCCGGGCGAGATCGTCTCGCTGATGCCCAAGCCCGTGACGGTCTTCGACTCGGTTGTCCGCCTGCGGGCCGACATGGCCGATCCGGCAATCTCGGAGTCGGACGTGCCCCCCCACTTCACCAACATCCAGCATGCGCTCTCGCTCTCGCGGCAGTATCTCGCGCGGCAGGACACGCCCAACAAGCAGGTGATCCTGATCACCGATGGGCTGCCGACGGCACACTTCGAGGGGAGCCAGCTCTACCTGCTCTATCCTCCCCACCGCCGGACCGAGGAGGCCACGATGCGGGAGGCCGAACTCTGTCGCCGCGAGGGGATCGTCGTGAACGTGTTTCTGCTCTCGGGGTGGTCGCAGTCGCGGGCAGACATCCAGTTCGCGTATCGGCTCGCGGAGGCGGCCCATGGCAGGGTGTTCTTCACCGCGGGCAAGGAACTGGAGCGGTTCGTGGTCTGGGACTACCGTGCCAGGAGACGATCCGTCATCGGCTGAGGACGCGGATCACGACGGTGGGCCGCCGCGTCGCTCCCGGGCGAGCATGACAAACGACCCGACGGCTGCTGCGGCGGCGAGGGCCACGAGCGTCCAGAGGGGCACAATCCGCGTTGGAGCGACCTCGCTGCGGTCACGGGCCGACTCTGCCAGATCGATCTCCGGCAGTCCCGCCGCCCGCCGCTGCCGCTCGTTGGCCGCCTGCTGACGTCCGAGGAAACGTCCCTCGACCTGCCGTTGCCTGACGTCGAACTTTTCGCGGATCGCCGCCATGCCCACCAGAGCCATCAACGAGAACAGTCCGGCCCAGAACCAGCCACTGTCCGTCACGGGCGGCTGAGGCCTCTGCTGGTCTGAGTTCACCGAATCCTCCGTGAAAGCATAAAATGCCCCCGTTTCATCACAGTCTAGAACCGAACGTCGAGGCTGCCGATAAACTTTTCGCATGGGTGGTTGTCGAAAAGGCTTTCCGGCATAAAAATGAAGGGTATGAACGGCTTCACGAGAGAATTTCGAGACTCAGACGCAGCGGTCGTGGACCTGCTGCGGGGAGACACGTCGCTGGGCATCGGCGAGTTGGCGGATCATCTCGGCGTGACGGCTACGGCCGTTCGCCAGCGGCTGGATCGGCTCATGCAGGCTGGCATGGTTGAGCGGAGAGCGGTGGCAAAGCCCCGTGGTCGTCCGTCGCATGCCTACAGCCTCACGGCCACCGGCCGACGGCTGGGTGGCGACAACTTTCGCGATCTGGCGATGGTGCTCTGGAAAGAAGTTCGCTCGGTGACGGAGGTGACCGTCCGGCGGGGCCTCCTTAATAGGATCGCCGGCGGGCTGGCCGATGTGTACCGCGACCGCGTGACGGGCAAAACACCGGCTGAGCGGCTTGCGGACGTGGCTGCCGTCTTCAACGACCGCAACGTGGCCTGCTCCGTTGAGCATGGCGCCCTGCCGGTCCTGACAAGCTATTCCTGCCCCTACCCCGACCTGGCGGAACAGGATCGGGCGATCTGTTCCGCCGAACGGCTGATGATCCAAGAACTCGTGGGCACGGCGGTGCAACTCTCGGAATGCCGCCTTGACGGTGCCCCGTGCTGCCGGTTCACGGCGGCGGGCACCGAGGGCGATCTGCCCCAATGGCTTGAAAGAAAGCCGGTTCCATCATCGAATGCCGGTCAGTTTCCCGTCCCCTCGACCGCTCCGGAGAGCCTCTCATGACCGTGCCTGCAGCCGATGCCAGTCTCGCCAAGCCCTGGATCGAGGGCCGCTTCGAGGAAAACCTCGTCCTCACCACGGTCGAGCAGGCGATCAACTGGGCTCGGCAGTCGAGCATCTGGCCGATGACGTTCGGCCTGGCATGCTGCGCCATCGAGATGATGGCCGCTGGCGCCAGCCGGTACGACATGGACCGCTTCGGGGCCGGCGCTTTTCGCGCCACGCCCCGGCAGGCCGACCTGATGATCGTGGCGGGCACGGTGACCTATAAGATGGCCAGCCGCGTCCGACGGCTCTACAACCTGATGCCCGATCCGAAGTACGTGATCGCCATGGGCGCCTGCACGACCGGTGGCGGCCCGTACTTCAAGTGGGGCTATCACGTCGTCAAGGGCGTCGACCTCGTCGTGCCGGTCGACGTCTACGTGCCCGGTTGCCCACCGCGTCCTGAGAGCCTTCTCGAGGGGCTGATGCGGATCCAAGACAAGATCCTCGGTCAGCGAATCGCGAAGCAGAAGGGCGGCGTTGGCAAAATCGACGACGAACTGCCCGTACCTCACCACTCCGGCTACGTCGCGCCGGCCGTGGACTTCGATGAGCTCGTGTTCAACCACCAGAAGGTCCAGCCCTGATCGCGACGACCGCTGTTGGTTGTCGCTCACTCGTTTCCGTCTCTCCACCCCTGCCCACCACCCGACTGCCATGCCTTCCGCCGCCGAACAACTCGTCATCAAGGGCCTCCACGTCTCTGTCGAGGGGCAGGAGATTCTCAAGGGGGTTGATCTCACGATCGGCCGCGGCGAGGTGCACGCGCTCATGGGCCCCAACGGCTCCGGGAAGAGCACGCTCGGCTATGCGATCATGGGTCACCCGTCCTACGAAGTGACGGCCGGCTCGATCGAGATCGTGGATCCGAGCGGGGCGCGGCACGACGTGCTCGCCATGGAGCCGGACCAACGGGCCCGGGCCGGCCTGTTTCTCGCGTTCCAGCGGCCGATGTCGATTCCGGGGGTGCGGCTCGCCGACTTCCTGCGGCACGCGGTCACCAACTGCCGCAATCCCGACCGCAAGGAGGGGCAGGAACTGATGCCGATGCGGGAGTTTCGCAACGAGCTCAAGGCCAAGATGGCCGAACTCTCGATGGATACCGAGTTTGCCCGCCGCTACGTCAACGACGGCTTCTCGGGGGGCGAGATGAAGCGGGCGGAGATCCTCCAGCTCGCGATGCTGCGGCCGAAGTTCGCCGTGCTCGACGAGACCGACAGTGGCCTCGATGCCGACGCCGTGCGGCTCGCCAGCGAGAGCATCGCCCGGATTGGCGGCGCTGAGATGGGCATCCTCATCATCACCCACCACGAACAGCTGCTCGAGCACAACATTCCGCTGCAGACCCACGTCATGCTCGGCGGTCGAATCGTGGAATCGGGCGGGCCGGAACTCGCCCGGGAACTCCACAAGCTGGGCTACGAGCGGATTCGAGCCGCCTATCCCGACGCCGCCGCCGCGGAGAAGGCGATGGAGGAGTCGGCCAAGGCGGCCGCCGTCTGACACAATTCCAATCCGCACACGCAGGAGCTTTCACCATGGCCACGGGACTCGACGAATCAGCGACGCTTGATGTCCGCCCTGAAATTGGGGAGATCAACAAGTACGACTTCCGCACCGACTCCCCGGCCGTGTTCAAGGCCCGGAAGGGCGTTGACGCGGAGATCGTCGCGCAGATCTCCGACATGAAGAAGGAGCCCGCCTGGATGCGGGACTTCCGCCTGAAGTCGCTGGAGATCTTCGAATCGAAGCCGATGCCAAACTGGGGCGGCCATATCGGCGTCGACTTCCAAGACATCTACTACTACCTCAAGCCCACGGAGCATCAGGGCAAGACGTGGGAAGAGGTGCCGGATGCCATCAAAAAGACGTTCGACCGGCTCGGCATCCCCGAGGCCGAAAGGAAGTTTCTCTCCGGCGTGAAGGCCCAGTTCGAGAGCGAGGTGGTCTATGGCTCGCTGCAGGAGGATCTCGCCAAGAAGGGTGTGATCTTCACCGACACCGACACGGCCGTCCGCGAGCACTCCGACCTGCTCCGCCAGTACTTCGGCACCATCATCCCGCCCACCGACAACAAGTTCGCCGCGCTCAACTCCGCCGTCTGGTCGGGTGGCTCGTTTATCTACGTCCCCAAAGGGGTGAAGATCGAGTTCCCGCTCCAGGCCTACTTCCGCATCAACGCCGAGAGCATGGGGCAGTTCGAGCGGACGCTGATCATCGTCGACGAGGGAGCGCAGGTGCACTACGTCGAGGGCTGCACGGCGCCGATGTACTCCACCGAGAGCCTCCACTCGGCAGTGGTCGAGATCGTGGTCAAGAAGCACGGCCGCTGTCGCTACACCACGATCCAAAACTGGGCCAACAACATCTATAACCTCGTCACCAAGCGGGCCATGGCCTACGAGGGGGCGTTGATGGAGTGGATTGACGGCAACCTCGGCAGCCACCTGACGATGAAGTATCCGGCCGTCTACTTGATGGAGCCGGGCGCCCGCGGCGAGATCCTCTCGATCGCGTTTGCTTCGGCCGGGCAGCATCAGGACGCCGGCGCGAAGATCGTGCACGTCGCACCGAATACGAGCGGCAGGATCGTCTCGAAGAGCATCTCGAAGAATGGTGGCCGGGCGAGCTACCGCGGCCTCGTGAAGGTCGAGCCGGGCGCGACGAAGAGCAAGTCGAGCGTGGTCTGCGACGCCCTGATCCTTGACGACAGAAGCCGCAGCGACACCTATCCGTACATCGAGATCGAGGAGCAGGACGTCTCCATCGGTCACGAGGCGAGCGTTTCCAAGATCGGCGAGGAGCAGCTCTTCTACCTGATGAGCCGCGGCCTCACCGAGGCGGAGGCGAGCACGATGATCGTCGGCGGGTTCATCGAGCCGCTCGTCAAGGAGCTGCCGATGGAATATGCCGTGGAGATGAACCGGCTGATCGAACTGCAGATGGAAGGCTCGGTGGGCTGACCTACCCCATGAGCACCGCCACGGCCTCTCCACGAGCCGCGTTCGACGCGGCCCTTCTTGAGCGGATCATTGCCTCGTCGTCGCTGCCGTCGTGGGCGAGCGACGTCCGCCGCGCCGCGTTCGACCGGTTCGTGTCACTCGGCCTACCTGGTCGCCGTGACGAGAGCTGGATGCGGACGGATGTTCGGCTCTTCAAGCCCCAGGCTTGGGGCCCGAGTGCGGCCCCGACGTCGCCCACTGTCCCCGAGGGCCTGCTCGCGCCCGCGATTCTCTCGGGCGACCTGGCGGCAGATTCTTACGCCGATTTCGACCGGGCACAGGCACCTTTTGCGTCGCAGCACGCGGCGGCCGGCTCCGCTGCTGCTCCTGGTGCCGGAGGGAAACTAGCCGGCCGGTTGGCTTCCGTGGATGGCCACGTCGTTCGCCACGAACTCGATCCGGCGCTGGCCGCGAAAGGTGTGGTCTTCGGGCCGGCCGATGAACTGCTCGCCAGCCATGCCGATGCCCTGCGGCCGCACTGGTTCCGCGTCATTGACACAGGTTGCGACTGGTTCGCGGCCGCTCACGCCGCATTCCATTCCGCCAGCTCCGTGCTCTACGTGCCGCCGGGTGTGCGGATCGCCGATCCGCTCCACGTGATCGCTGGCATGAGCGACGGCGGCGTCGACACATCGCACGTGCTCGTGGTCCTCGGCGAGGGTGCCGAGGCGACGGTGCTCACCGAGACGGCCGGCGGTGGTGCCACTGGCACGGCTGGTGGCTTCCACTGCGGGGGCACCGAGATCGTCGTCGGCAAGGGTGCCTTCCTGCGGATGGTGAACCTCCAAAACTGGAACACGGGCGTCTGGCACTTCGCCCGCCAGAAGGCAGTGGTGCAAGCGAGCGGCCGGCTCCAGTGGACGCTCGGCGCTCTCGGCAGCCGTCTCTCGCAGGTTGCTCAGGATGTCGCGCTCGCGGGCCGCGGCGCGTCGGCCCAGGTGAACGGCGTGATGTTCACCGAGGGCCGTCAGCACCTCGTCTACAACACCCTCCAGCACCACGAAGCTCCCTCCTGTACCAGCGACTTGCTCTACAAGGGCGCGCTTCAGGGCAAGAGCCGGCTCGTCTGGCGGGGCATGATCAAGGTCGACAAGGCCGCGCAGAAGACCGACGGCTACCAGCGGAACGACAACCTGATGCTCTCGACCGAGGCCCGGGCCGACTCGATCCCCGGCCTGGAGATCGAGGCCGATGACGTCCGCTGCACCCACGGGGCGACCAGCGGCCGCGTCGATGCCGAGCAGATCTTCTACGCCCGGGCCCGCGGCCTCTCGGCCGAGGAGGCCGCGCGGCTCGTGGTCGCCGGTTTTTTCCAGCAGGTGTTCGACCGGATCACGATCCCCCAGGTCCGCGAAGCGCTCGCCAAGGCGATCGGCGGCCGCATCCACAGGATCGCGTGAGTCCACCGATGACAGAGTTTGTCCGCGTCGCCGATATCGCCGAGATTCCCGATCCGGGCAAGACGCTCGTCGAAGTCGATGGCGATATGGTCGCGTTATTTCACGTCGGCGGCACGTTCTACGCCATCGACGACGTCTGCACGCACGACGGTGGTCCGCTCGCCGACGGCGAACTTCGTGACTACAAGATCGCCTGCCCGAGGCACGGTGCGAAGTTCGACATTCGCACCGGTGCCGCCCTGTCGATGCCTGCCGTGCGGCCGACCCGTGCCCACGACGTGAAGGTGGAGAACGGTGGCGTGTGGGTACGCCTCCGATCGGCGGCCGGGGCCGGCACTTCGCCTCTGCACGGTGCGATCGCGGTGCCGGTGGTTCCGACATCGACCTGCTGCACGCCAGCGGCGAGCCGCGAGGCGGGCGAATTGACGGCGGAATCGACTGGCGCCGGCGGGCCGCTCTGTGAGGACCGCGTCCGCGAGATGCTCAAAGAGGTCAAGGACCCCGAGCTGTTCGTGAACATCGTGGACCTTGGCCTGATCTACGGCGTCACGCTCTCACCGGCGGCCGACGTGCCTGGCAAGCAGCACGTGTCGATCGACATGACGATGACGAGCCCCGCCTGCCCAGCGGGTCCGCAGCTGATCGCCGACACCAAGCGGGCTGTGGGCGCGAGCCCCGAGGTGTCGGCCGTGGAAGTCCGGATCGTGATGGATCCACCCTGGACGCCCGACCGGATGACAGAATCAGCCCGCGACCAGCTCGGAATTTTCTGACGAGCGTGCTCGTTGCTCCCGTAGCACAGGTTTTCAACCTCTGCCCATTGTTTCGGCTACGCTCTGGGCTGCTGGCGATACGCCGCTCGGGGCTGCCCATGCCACATCGCCGGACGTTCGCTGCGGGCATCCTGCCCTCCGCTCTCTGCGTGTCCGCTTCGCTTCGCCATCCTGGCTTCGCTCGCTCCCACAGCCCGGCTCCGTGGCACGGGCAGCCCTTCGCTGATCCCCACGTAGCACAGGTTTTCAACCTGTGTGATCCCCCGTAGCACACCTGTGTGATCCTGTCTCCTCGACCACACTGATGCGTCTTGTCATCTACGAATGGTGCTGCTCCGGCGGGCTTGCCGGGCCCGACCGTGAACTCGTGGTTCATCCTGGCGACGACGTGAACTCGCTCGCCCGTGAGGGGCGGGCGATGTTCGCCGCGCTAGTCGCCGACGCGGTGCGCGACGGCGGCTTCGACGTCGCCGCCCTCGTCGATGAGTCGCTGCCACTGAAACTGCCGGCCGCCCCACGGCGGGTCGTTGTGCCTCGCGGCCGCGAGGTCGAAGCGCTCGTCGCGGCGGCTCGGGACGCCGATGGTGTCATTCTGGTCGCGCCCGAGACGGCGGGCGTGCTGGCGGCGCGGGTGGAGTTGGTTCGGTCGGCCGGGGGCACGGTGCTCGGCCCTTCGACGTCGGTCATCCGACTCGCGGCCGACAAGCAGGCCACGATCGATGCGCTGGCCGCGGCCGGTGTGCCCGTGCCCGCCGGACGCTCGCTCGCAGCAGGCGAGGCGTGGCCAGCCGGCTTTCACCTGCCGGCCGTCCGCAAGGCTCGGACCAGCACCGGCTGTGATGGCCTCGTGATCGTCCGCCCGGGCGACCCACTCCCCTGCCCCGCCCCCGTGGCCACAAGGCTCGAAGCCGAATGTGCCGGTCAGCCGGTCGGCGTGTCGTGCCTGATCGGGCCGCAGGGCGTCGTGCCATTCGCGGCGCTCGTGCAGCAGTTCTCGTCTGGGCCGCTGCCTGGCTATGCCGGCGGAGAGCCGCTGCGTGACACGGGCGAACAATGCCGGGCGGAGGGGTTGGCCGTGCGCGCCGTCGAGGCCCTTCTCCGCCGCGATCCCGACACCGCCCACGCTGGCTGGGTTGGAGTCGATATGATCCTCGGGGGTCGTCCCGACGGCCTCGATGACCGCGTGCTGGAGGTGAATCCTCGCGTGACCACGTCGTTCGTCGGGCTCGCAGCCGCGGCACCAGCGAGCCTCGTCCGAGCGATTGTGGATGCGGCCGCCGGTCGCAAGTTCGGCCCTACGGCACTGCCGGCAGGATTCACCTTCACGATCACCGATGACGTCCTCTCCTTTCCGACGTGACGTGCTGGCCCTCGATATCGGAGGCGCGAACATCAAGGCGGCCGACGGGACGGGCTGGACGCATGCCGAACCATTCGCGATGTGGCGCGACGCCCCGCGGCTCGCTGACGTGCTCAAGCGGATCGCCCGCGACGCTGGGCCGCGACGGATCGTCGCCACGATGACCGGCGAGATCGCCGACTGCTTCGGCTCTCGGGCCGAAGGGGTTTCGCACATCGTCCAAGCGGTGGTGACGGCGGCCGAATCCTGTGGGTGCGAATCCCCCGGGATCTACCGAATCGATGGCCGGATCATTTCGCCGGACGACGCGGCTGTTGATCCACTCGGCGTCGCGGCGAGCAACTGGCACGCCGTCGCACGGCTCGCAGCGTCGTTTGTGCCGCACGCGCGGGCACTGCTCGTGGACATCGGCTCGACCACCTGCGACATCGTGCCGCTCGCCGGCGGCCGGCCCGCGCCGTTAGCCGATGACGATGCCGGGAGGATGGCGACGGGCGAACTCGTCTACACCGGCGTCGAGCGGACGCCCGTTCCTGCGATCGTCCGCGGACTACCGCATCGGGGCATCCGCCGACCGGCTGCGAGCGAGCGGTTTGCGGAGTCGCGGGATGCCTGGCTCATCCTCAGAGGCCTCACGGAGAATCCGGCGTCGAGAGACACGGCTGACGGCGGCCCCTTCACCTACGACGCCTCCCGCATCCGGCTGGCCAGGGCGATGCTCCTGGAACCCGCCGCGGTGACGGCCGCCGATGCGGAGCAGGCCGCCAGATGGATCGCCGAGGCCCAGGCCCGGCAGGTGGCCCGGGCGATCGATCGAGTGGCCCGGCGGTGCGGGGGAAGACCGGAGGCCGTTGTCTTTTCAGGTCACGGCGAGCCACTTGCGCGCATGGCCCTCGATCGGCTCGGCTGGAGCCTTGCTGCTGTGTCGTTGCCGGCCGTCGTCGGAGCGGCCGTCTCCCGGTCGGCACCCGCCCATGCCCTCGCCCTCATCGCCCGGGGAGAGCTTTCATGACCGCCGGCTGGCTGAGGGGCGTGATCCGGTCCACCACGGGCGCGGTCGTTCCGCAAACCGTGGTCAAGTTCGGCGGTAGTCTGCTGGTGCGGCGCACCTGGCGCGACGAACTCCGATCGCTCATGGCGGATTGCGTCGGCCCGACGACCATTGTGGTCGGCGGCGGGCCGGTCGTCGACGGCCTGCGGGCGCTCGACGCGGCGAGCCCGTGCTCCGCGGAGGTGATGCACCGCGCGGCGATCGACGCGATGGGCATCACGGCACGATTAGCCGCGGAGGCCGCTTCGCTGAAGCTCGCCGCTGAGCCGGCCTGCGACGAGCGGCCCGTCGTTCTCGACGCGGCTGCGTGGCTCTCACTGGCCGGCCGATACGACGACCTGCCCGTGGGCTGGCATGTGACGAGCGACTCGATCGCGGCCGCCGTGGCCACGGCGTGCGGTGCCGCGCTTCTGCTGGCGAAGAGCATGCCGCCGCCGGAGTTCGCCGGCAGCCTCGCCTCACTCGCACAGGCGGGGTGGGTCGACGATCACTTTCCGACCGCCGCGGCGGATCTTGAGCGGATTGAGTGGGCGGTGCCGGAGGGCATCAGTCCCACGAGCAGCCGCTGAGCGTGGCGGGCCGGGCCGCGATCGCGACCGTCCTGCTCGCCGCGAGGTCGGTGGCCTCGGCGGTGTTGGTGGCGAACTGCCACGGCTGGAACTTCACGCCGCCGGATGCCGACAGTACCCACGTCGTCCCCTTCTTCACGCCGGTCGCCACGGTCGGCACCGACGCCGGCACATCGTATGACGGCAGCTTCAGGCCAGCGGCATCGGTGAGCGGCGCAAGGTCGCACCCGGCCCGGCCGTCGAGTTGCCGGCCCTTGATCAAGGCGGCCACCACGGCGAGGTCGATGCAGTTCACCAGTTCAGCGAATACCGGCTGCTTCCCAGCCAGGTCTTCGTAGGAGGCTGTCATGGCAGCGCACCACTTTTTGGCGATGGCGTCGGCTGGGACGGCCCCGCGCTTCATGCCGCCCTCTGCGGCCACGTCGCTCTCGGTCAGGCACCTCATCCGGCGGCCGCCGATGCTCCAGGCCAGTTCGTCCGGATCGCGGGCGATGGGGTCGTAGTCGGCTTCGAGCCAAAACCGCGGCAGCGTGCTGGCCCGGCCGCCGGCGGGGATCATGGCGAGGTAGCTCGGCAGGTCCTTCAGGCCCGACTCCTCGAGCCCCATCCCGATCCGCTTCATGCGGTAGTCGGCGGCCACGAGGACGCGGGCAAAGCGGCTGTCGGTCGGCACACCACCGACGGTGATCTTCTGGGGGCCGAGGGCCTGCTCCATCGCGGTGAACGTCGCCTTTGGGTCCGGGCCCATCGTGCCCTGCCGGCGGAGGACGGCCTGCAACTTGGCGATGCCCTCGGGTGTGGGATCGATCGAACAGGTCATGCCGCCCGCGCGGGCCGCCTCGATCGCACGCAGGCAGACGACGAGATCCTCGAGGTGGAGGGGCGGCCGGCGGCTGGTGGCGCCGACGATCGCTCCGGAGCCGTCGACCGCCAGCGCGTCGGCGGGGCCGCAGAGAAGGATGTCGTGCCCATCGGGATCGACGAACACGCGTTCGATCCGCTGCAGGCCGCCAAGGAACTGCACCTCCGCCGGAAGTGGCGTGCCCTTCGCGACCGATTCGGTTACAGCCGCAGCGACGGCCTTGAGCGACACCGTGCGCGACGCGCCCGCCTTGCCCGACCATCCGGCGTCGGCCAGGGCACGCGTCCGCTCGACCGCCAGCGACTCCAGGGCCTTCGGCTCGAGCGTCCGCACGATGCCATCGGCCTCGACGGAGATGCCGCCCACGGCCTGGCTCCCGAATCCACCCATTTGGCCGAAGCAGAGGTTCGACTGCATCAGCGCGGCGAGCACGGGCACGAGGCAGACCGCGCGGCGGACCGTAGCGGGGAGGGGAATCGCGGACATGGAGACCTCGCAGTGGCGGTATGAAACCCCGGGGGCAAACCGTCCCCGATGCTAGTAAGGCCCGCAATTTCCAGCAAACCCGGTTCTCCCGGGGAAACCCTGCCTTTTGCTGCCCCTCGCCAAGTGGTCGCCCCTGGATCATGATGCACGCTTCGTGCCGCTGGCGCCCCAGCGACTTGCGAGGGCCGACGCGGCCAGCCCAGTTCCCGACGCATGGCATGACGGCCGTAACCCAGTCCTTTTTGCACGTGGTCGACCCGGCGGTCGGCGAGAGCATCGTCCGGCTTGAGCCCGGAAAACGGGTGACTCTCGGCCGCGCCCCCTCCAACGACGTCGTCCTCCACGACGAGCGGGCCAGTCGGGTGCATGCCGAGATCCTCTTCGCTCCCGGCGGCTGGGTCGTCCGCGACCTGCAGAGCCGCAACGGCACCACGGTCAACGGTATCGCGGTGATCTCGGAGCGGCCTCTGGCTGCCGGCGACGTCATCTGCATTGGACTCGTGCAGATCACCTTCACGGATGGCGCACCGCCGACCGGCGCCAGCCAGGCGATTGGGCCATCCGACACGATCGCCGGCGACGTGCCGGCCGGCGCCGCCGAGTGGATGGCGTCGATCACGCATCGCCGCAGCCACAGCCGGCTGCTCGAAGTGATCAGCGAGGCGGCCGGCACGGCACCGCGCGTGGGGCGGGCGGCCGCCGAACTCTGCCGCCTCGCCTTCGCGCTGGCTGGCGCCGATGATGCCCGCGGCATCGCCCGGCTCGCGGTCGACTCGGCACTTCAGGGCACGGCGGCCACCCGCGGCATCGTTCTCCTGCCGGCCAGGCTCGGCGACGCGGCCGTCGACCGGGTCACCATCGACATGGTCGCCCCGACCGCATCGACGCCAGACCCCTGGCCGGGCGCGATTCCCAACGCTGCGGCTGCCACGGTGCTCCTCACCGATGAGGCGGTGCTCGCGTCAAGTGATGGCGGGTTGGGTGGGGCCGCGACCACGATCGCCGCACCGATCCGCTCGCGGAGCCGGCCGGTCGGTGTGATGCACCTCGAGGTCGAGGCCGGCGGTGCGGCGACTCCCGACGATCTGGAGTTTGTGATGGCGGTCTGCGACGCCCTGGGCGTGGCGCTCGACAATCTCGCCGCCCGCGAGGTCCTCTCCACCCGGCTCGCCACGGCCGCCGACGAGAACGAGCGACTCCGCCGCCGGCTTGGCCAGGAGACCCACATGGTGGGGGCGAGCCCGGCGCTCCAGGGCATCATCGGCCAGATGCAGCGGGTGGCGACGACCAAGGCGACGGTGCTCGTCCGCGGCGAGAGCGGTGCGGGCAAGGAACTCATCGCCCGTGCCATCCACGACGCGAGCGATCGGAGCAGCGGCCCGTTCGTCTGCCTCAACTGCGCGGCCCTCTCGGAGACGCTGCTGGAGAGCGAACTGTTCGGCCACGAGAAGGGCGCCTTCACGGGTGCGACCGAGCGGAAGATCGGGAAGTTCGAGGCGGCCCACCGGGGCACGCTGATGCTCGACGAGATCGGCGAGATGAGCCCCGCCATCCAGGCCAAGTTTCTTCGCGTGCTGGAGGGACATCCGTTTGAGCGCGTCGGCGGTAGCGGCCGGGTGCAGGTGGACGTGCGCGTTGTCGCAGCTACGAATCGCGACCTGGAGAAGGCCGTCACGGCCGGCGGCTTTCGCCGCGACCTCTACTTCCGTCTCAAGGTGGTGGAAATCATCGTGCCGCCGCTCCGCCGGCGTCTCGAAGACATCGAGCCCCTCGCCGCGCATTTTCTCAGCCGCTTCGCCGCCGAGACCGGCCGCAAGCTTCGCGGCTTCACGCCCGAAGCGGTCGAGGCGATGCAGGCCTACCACTGGCCGGGCAACATCCGCGAACTTCGCAACGTGATCGAGCGGGCCGTGGTGCTCTCCCAAGAGGAATTGATCGACGTCCACGAACTCAGCCTGAGCCATCTCGCCGTCCCCGGTGACACTGACAACGACGCGGTGTCGCGGCTAGGGCCCTTCGTACCGACGACGATCGAGGAGATGGAACGGCGGCACGTGCTGGCCACGCTCGAGGCGGTGGGGGGCAACAAGACGAAGGCCGCCACGATCCTCGGGATCGAGCGATCGACGCTCGATCGCAAACTCGCCAAGTGGGCGCGCGTGTAGGCGCGTGCCTTCCCCCGGAGCACAGGTTTTCAACCTGTGGATTCTTCAGTAGCACAGGTGGTCAACTTGTGCAGCCTTCCTATCTCGATCGTGTCGCGCTCACTCCTCGAGCCCGAAATACTTCTTCCAGTAGTCGGCCCCCTCGGGGCCGGGCTCCGGGGGCTTGGCGTCGGGAGACGGGCGGCCGAGGCGGCGCCGGGCTTCGCGGGCCTCCGCCAGCCACTCCTCGCACGACACCGCCTTCGCTCGGCGGCGGCGGGCCGCGACCTGCAGCCGCCGGTCGCTCGACACCACCACGAGGTGCGCCGGTGCCGTGTCGTTCTCGACGAGTTCTTCGATCAGCGAATCGGCGTCGGGATACTCGCGGGCGAACCACACCCGGATGCCGCCGTGCGAGAGCCGCGCCGGCAGGCCGTCGGGGGCACGGGCCGCGTCGAACACCACGATCGTGTCGGAGGCTTTCTCGCCGAGCAAGTCGACGAGCAGATTGAGCAGCGCGATCCGCGATTGCTCGAACCCTCTCGGTCCACGCGACTCGCCAAACACGCCCGAGGCGTGCAGCAGGTTGTAGCCGTCTACGATCAGTGTCATTCAGCCGAGCCGGTACTTCACACGGCCCCCCACGATCGTGGCCACCGCCCTGCCCTGCAGCGTCCACCCGTGGAAGGGAGAGTTGACACTCTTTGAGCGAAACGAGTTGACGTCGACCGTCCACGACAGGCTCGGGTCGATGAGCGTGATGTCGGCCACGGAGCCCGGGCGGAGTGTGCCCCGGTTGATGCCGAGGATCTTCGCAGGCAGCGTGCTCATGGCCTCGACAAGCCGCGGCCAGCCGATCCGGCCCGAGTTCACGAGCCGCGTAACGGAGAGGCCGACGGCCGTCTCCAGGCCGAGGATGCCGAACGGAGCCCGGTCGAGCTCCAGCATTTTCTTCTCGCGGGCATGCGGCGCGTGGTCGGTGGCGATGCAGTCGATGGTGCCGTCGACGAGCCCCTCGATGATCGCCTCGACGTCGGCGGCCGTCCGCAGCGGCGGGCTCATCTTGAAGTTGGAGTCGAAGCCCCGGAGGCTCTCGTCGGTGAGCGTGAAGTGGTGCGGGCAGGCTTCCGCCGTCACGCGGATGCCGCGCCGCTTCGCCTCGCGGATCAGGGCCACGCCCCCGCCGGTCGAGACGTGCATGGCGTGGAGCCGGCCGCCGGTGACGTCAGCCAGGGCGATATCGCGGCCGATCAGCACCTCCTCGGCAGCCGCCGGCATCCCGCCGAGGCCGAGCACGAGCGAGACGAGCCCCTCGTGCATCACCCCGCCCCGCGAGAGTTCCAGCACCTCCTCGTGCGCCAGGATCGGCTTGTCAAACATCCGGCAGTATTCGAAGGCCCGCCGCATCAGTTCGGCGTCGTAGACCGGCGCGCCGTCGTCGCTGAAGGCCACCGCGCCCGCCTCGACGAGCTGGCCGATCTCGGCGAGTTCCTTCCCCTCGCGGCCCCGGCTCACGCAGGCGACGACGAACACGTTGCAGGTGTCGGCCCGAGCCGCCTTCTGGTGGATAAACTCCACCGCCGCCTGGGTGTCGATCGGTGGCTCGGTGTTGGGGATGCAGGCCACGCTCGTGAATCCACCCGCCAGCGCCGCCTGGGTGCCGGTCTCGATCGTCTCGTCTTCCTCGCGGCCCGGCTCGCGGAGGTGGACGTGCATGTCAACGAGGCCGGGCGTCACCACCAGGCCGGTGGCGTCGATCGTCTCGTCGGCCTTGCCGATCGGCTGGGCACCGGCGAGGCCCACGGCCACCACCTGCCCGTCGCGGACGAGCACGTCGTCGATGCGGTCGATCTCCTGCGAGGGATCGACCACCCTACCGCCGCGAATCAGGAGTGTGGCCATCGACGAATCCTTGTCAGAAGATCTTGGTCGCGGAGGAAGACGACTCGTCGCCCGTCCGCGTTGCCCGCGGCCCGCACGTCAGCCAGAGCACCGCCATCCGCACGGCGAGTCCGTTGGCGACCTGGCCGAGGATCAGCGACTGCGGGCAGTCGGCTACCTCGGCCGTGACCTCGACGCCTCGGTTGATTGGGCCGGGCGCCAGGATGAGCAGGTCTTTCTTGGCGCGCTTCAGCCGGTCGCGGGTCATCGCGTAGAGGTGGGCGTATTCGCGGATGGAGGGAAACGGCCTCGTGTTCTGCCGCTCGAACTGGATGCGGAGGAGGTTGAGCACGTCGCACCGCGGCACGATCGCGTCGAGGTCGTGCGACACTTCCACGCCCAGTTCCCGCCACCGCTCCGAGACGAGCGTGGGTGGGCCGCAGAGAATCACCTTGGCGCCGAGCTTCATCAGGCCCCAGAGGTTGGACCGCGCCGTCCGGCTGTGGGCGATGTCGCCGACGAGCCCGACGGTGATTCCGGAGAGGTCGCCGAGCCGCTCCTTGATCGTGAAGATGTCGAGCAGCCCCTGGGTGGGATGCTCGTGCGGGCCGTCGCCGGCGTTGATGACGCCGACCGAGAGATGCTGGGCGAGCAGGTGCGGCGTGCCGGGGGTCTGGTGGCGGACCACGACGGCGTCGATCCCCATCGCCTCGAGGTTCTTGGCGGTGTCGATGAACGACTCGCCCTTCGAGAGGCTGCTCGACGAGGCCGAGAAGTCGACCACGTCGGCTCCCAACCGGCGGGCCGCCAGGGCGAAGCTCGTCTTCGTGCGGGTCGAGGCCTCGAAGAACAGCGTGACGATGGTGGTGCCGTTCAGGACGGCGAGCTTCCGGCGGCAGCCGTCGGTCGCCTCCTTGAGGAGCGTCGCCGTGTCGAGCAGCGTGCGGATCTCATCCGGCGTGAGTCGCTCCAGGTCGAGCAGGTGCCGGTGACGCCAGTGCGACGGCACGGTCTCGTGGGCGATTGCGGCGGTGCTCATGCGGCGTGGGAGATGGTCTTGAGGTGTGCCGAGTGCCTCTCCATAAGAGGGGGTTTTCGGCAGGCTGTGAGCAGCCGCAGTTTAGCAAATTTGAGACGATTTGCGGGGCCGACGGGCTTGTCGCTGCAGCGTGGCTGTTGACCTTGCTCCGGCGGATCGCGGCCCCCTACCCTCCCCCCGTGTTTGGAAATGGACCCTGGCGACGGGCCGCGATGCCCGCGCTGCATGTCGAGCACCCATTCATGAACGGCTCCGTCTGGTCGATCCGGGCATCCTGCGCGGCGATGCTCGCCGCCGTCGTCGTCACAACGAGCGGTTGCACCTCGGCCATCAGCACCGCCTACCTCCGCGACACGTTCTGGGACCTCCCCGAACACGCCGCCGCGGAGGAGCCACAGGCCGACGCCATCGCCGATGCGGAGGAACTGCCCGCTGTCGAGATCTCTGACACGGCGGTAGCCGACGAGGAGCGGCGTGAGGCCGCAGTCAATGAGGCAGTCGCGCGGCTTGCCAAGATCGGCAGACTCGACCCCGCGGCCCGGGCCACGCTCGTCGAGACGCTGCAGGGAACCCAGCAGGAAGACTGGCCCGTCGTGGTCGAGGCGTTCGCGTCGTCATTGGCCGCCTCGCTGCCGCCGCCCGCGACCGAACAAACCGACGCGGCCGAACCGGCCGATGCGCCAGTTCCCGTCGTCACGGCTTCGCACACGGCCGCCAAGGCCGATCTCGATGAGGCCTCGATCGCGCTGGCGCCAGAGCCGGTGATGCCTCTGGCTGAACCTGTGGTCGCATCATCCCCAATGCCGGCCGTCGCACCGGCGCCCATGCCGGTGTCATCCGCTCCCGAGCCGAACGACCAAGCCCAGCAGGTGGCGGCAGCGGCCGCTCTCCCGCTGGCTGTCCGTAACCCCTGCTTCGCCACCAGGGTACAGGCGTGGGGTGTGGTTGACCGCTTCCAGACCGCCCGCTTCCGCCCCGGTCAGGAGGTGATCGTCTACTTCGAACTCGACCACCTCTCTTCCGGTCGGTCTGCCGCCGGCCATACCACCTGCATCGATGCATCGCTCGCGCTCGTCGCAGCCGACGGCACGATGGTCCGCGACTGGAGTTTCGAACCGATCGCGGAGACGTGTGCGGCGCAGCGTCGCGACTATTTCGCGCGGTATGTGATCCGGGTTCCGGAATCGGCGGCGACCGGGGCCTTCCGGCTCGACATCGACGTCGTCGACACGCTCGCCGGCACGACCGCCAGGGCCAGCCTGCCGCTCGAGATCGCAGCGGATTCCCGCTGAGCCTCGCCCGGCGAGTTACGATAGCGTGGCCTCCCAGGTTCCACGCGATGCACGCTCCACCTCCGATCCTTCGCACCGAGCGACTTGAGAAGACGTTCTCCGGCGGTGACGCCGAGTCGGCAGTCGCCGCCGTCGGCGGCGTGGATTTCCAGGTCGGCCGCGGCGAGTTCGTGGCGGTGACGGGCGCTTCCGGATCGGGAAAGAGCACGCTGCTCCACATGCTCGGCGGGATCACGCGGCCGACCGCGGGCCGCGTGCTGCTCGAGGGTGTCGACCTCGCCACGCTCGACGACGATGCCCTCGCCGCCATCCGCCGTCGTCGGATCGGCTTCGTGTTTCAGCGGTACAACCTCCTCCCAGAACTCTCGCTCCTCGAAAACGTCTCTCTCCCACTCGCGCTCGACGGTGCGACTCCGGCACGGTGCGAGGCAGCCGCCCGCGCAGCGCTCGAGGCGGTCGGAATGGCCCACCGCGGCTCCCACAGGCCCGACGAACTTTCGGGGGGCGAGCAGCAGCGGGGGGCGATCGCCCGGGCGCTCGTCACCGACCCGGCGGTCGTGCTCGCCGATGAGCCGACGGGCGCCCTCGATTCGGCCAACTCCGCTCGCGTCGTCGAGTTGCTCCAGCGGCTCGTTGCCGAGCGGCAGCAGACGGTGATCCTCGTCACCCACGACCCGGCGGTGGCGGCGGCGGCGGGCCGCATCGTGCGGATGCAAGACGGCCTGATCCACACCGATTCGGCCGGGACACCGCGGCCATGAACCTCCGCGGGCTGCTCATCCGGCAGTGGATGCGACGCCCGGGGCGGGCGCTGGCCGCGGCGCTGAGCGTCGCGGTGGCGGTGGGTGCGGCGGTGGCCACCTGGGCAGCGGCCGACGCGTCGCGGGTCGGCTACAAGCGGCTCACCGAGGCGGTGGCGGGAGTGCCCACGATCGACGTGACGGCCCGCGACGGCAAGCGGTTTGATGCCTCGGCCGTGCCCCGTGTCGTAGACGTACCCGGCGTGCGAGCGGTCGTGCCGCTCTTCTATCGGCCGTCGCTCCTCCGCGTCGGCGAGAGCCGGCTCCGCGAGGTGGCGGTGGGAGTCGATGTCGCGGCGCTCGTGTCTGCCGGGCTCCTCACACTGGAGTCGGGCGAGCCGTGCCGCGAGGACGACGAAGTGGTGCTCGATGCCACGCTCGCCAAAGGGCTCGGCCTGGCGGTGGGCGACGAGGTGCTGTTCTTCGCGCGGCGGCGGGTCGCCCGGATGCGGGTCACGGGGCTGGCCGCCACCGACTCGCTCCGCTGGTTCGCGGAGGGCGCCACCGTGGTCGCCGACATCCAGGTGCTGGAATCGATGTCGCTTTCGACGGCGGAGGTGGACCGCGTGCGGGTCGTGCTGGCTGCCGACGTCGATCGCGAGGGCGTGCTGGCCGCGGTCGCTCAGCGGCTGCCGGAGGCACTCGTCGCCGAGGTACCCGCCGGCCGGGCGAGCCTGGCCGACGACGTGCTGCATTCCGCCAACCTGGGCCTCGACTTCGTCACGGCCCTGACGCTCGCCATGGCCTGGTTCATCGTCGGCAATGCGATGCTGATGAACGTTGCCGAGCGGCGGCGTGGGCTGACGCTGATCCGGGTGCTCGGCGGCACTGGCCGCCAGGTGCGCCGGCTCGTGACCGTCGAGGCCGCGATCCTCGGTGCCCTGGGGGCCGCCGTCGGCGCCGTGGCCGGGCTCGCGGCGGCGGCGCCGATCTCTGCCGGCATCGCGCGGGCGCTGCAGACCCGCGCGGGCGACGTCGTCGTCCATCCGCTCCTCGTGCCCGTGGCCGTGGCCCTGGGTGTTGTGATCGCGGTGGCCGCCGCCTGGTGGCCCGCCCGTCAGGCCACGTCGGTCGACCTGCTCGAGGGGCTGTCGGTGCTCCCGGCCAAGCCGCCGCGGGAATCGATGCGGGTGCTGCTCGTGGCAGCGCTGCTCCTGAGCCTCGTCGCGTTTGGCTGCGAACTGGCGATGGCCTTCGGCTTCCTGCCGCCGCGAGCGTCGGTGGTCTCGGGCGTGGTGCTGCTCCTCGCCTTCGTGGCCTTCACGCCCTTCTTCCTGATCCCGCTGGTCCGCATCCTCGGCCGGCTTGTGCCCTCGCGCTGGCGGATCGAGGGCCGGCTCGCCGTTGAGCAGATCGTCCGGCAGCCGATTCGCACCGCGCTCACGGCGGGCGTGCTCGTGGTGGCGGTGAGCAACGGCATCGGGCTCGGCCACGCGATCCGCGACAGCGTCGACGACGTGCTCGGCTGGTACGGCAAGATGCTCCGGGCCGACTGGGTGCTGACCCAGGCCGGAGCACTTTCCGTGTCGCGGCAGGATCGGGGGGCGGCATCGCGAGAAATGGAAGCGGAGGCTCGCGGGCTCGACGGCGTGGCCGACGTGGAAGGGATCGGCGTGGCGACGGGCCGGATCTCGGGTCAGGTGTGCGTCGTCATCGCCCGCGATCTGCCCTCAGCGCTGCCGCTGCCGCTCGTGCCGGTCGACGCCACCGAAGCCGATGTGCGGCAGGCGCTCGAACGGGGCGAGGCGGTCGCCGGCACGGTGCTCGCCCAGCGGACGGGCCTTAAAGTGGGCGACGACGTGATCGTCGAGGTGTTTGGCCGCAAGACGCCGGTCCGTGTCGCGGCGCTCGTGGTCGACTACACCTCCGGAGGCGCCTCGCTTGTGCTCCGCCGCGACGCCGCCCGGCGGCTCTTCGGCATGGAGGCTGCCGACGTGCTCCTCGTGACCGCCGTCGAGGGCCGCTCGCCCGCCCTGCGGGAACCGCTCGAAGCGATCGCCCGAAAACACTCGATGTTTCTGCGGTCGTTTGGTGAGCTTCGTGGCTTCATCGACCGCATCGTCTCCGGCGTGGTCGGCTCGCTCTGGTCGATCCTGGGTCTCGGCTTCGTGGTCGGAAGCCTTGGTGTCGCCAACACCGTCACCATGAGCGTGTTGGAGCAGCAGCGGTCGCTGGGGCTCTTGCGGGCGGTAGGGATGCGACGCGGCCAGGTGGTCGGCATGGTGGTGTTGCAGAGCGTCTTGCTGGGCGCCGCCGCCGGCATCGTCGGCCTCGTGGCCGGCGTGACGACCGCACTGTTCATCCAGTTTGCGAGCCAGCCCCTGCTCGGTCATCCTCTCGCGCTGCACATCCGCCCCGGCGTAGTGGTCGCCAATCTGCTGGCCGCCCTCGCGGTCACCGCCCTGGCGGCCTGGCTACCGGCCCGCCGCGCCGTGAAGCTCGAACTGCTCGAGGCGCTGTCCACGGAGTGAGCATTCTCCCCGTAGCCCAGGCCCCCCGTAGCACAGGTTGTCAACCTGTGCCTCCGCGCCCCTCGTAGCACAGGTTGGTAACCTGTGTGCCTTCCCGGTTCGCGTTGGGCTCGGGGCTGCCCATGCCCATCGCCGGACGCTCACTTCGGGCATCCTGCCCTTTGCTCGCTGCACGCCGGCTACGCTTCGCCATCCTGGCTCCGCTTGCCGCCGAGCCCGGCTCCTGGGCACGGGCAGCCCCTCGCTCGTCACTCGTCGCATAGGTTCCCCGTAGCACAGGTTGTCAACCTGTGTCTCTTCGTAGCACAGGTTTTCAACCTGTGCCTGTGCCTTCCGCTCCGCCCCTGCCCTCACCCGATGTCGAGCCAGCGGGGCAGCGGCGCGTCGGCGTCGAGGCCGAGGATCGTGCGGAGGTCCGCCACCTCCGCGGCGTCGAGCGGCACAAACACCACCGGATCCTGCACGAGCGCGGGATCGACGAGCCGCCAGCCGGTGATCGCGGTGCCCTCCATGATCGGCGCCCGGCCGTAGCCATACATCATGTTGTCAACGTTCTCGAAGAAGTTGCGGAGCACGATCGCCTCCGGCCGCGGACGGCGGACGTAGTACAGCTCGATCACATCCTTCCAGAAGTGCGGCACGAACTTTTCCCCCACGTCGGCGATGCCGAAGCGGTCGCGGTTGGTGCCGGCGATGCAGACGGGGAGCGAGGCGAGCGTGAGATCGCGGTCGCGGCAGCGGGCTTCGATGCAGCCGAGCAGGTTGATCGAGAAGTCGGCGCTGAAGCAGTCGTCGCAGATGAGCACCACGTCGCGGAGATCGACCTCCTTGCCGGAGCCGCGGCGGGCCGCCCCTTCAATCAGGGCGTCGGCCACGCGCTCAAACCGGATGTGGTAGCTCTGGATCTCGGTCGGCAGGCCGTGGCCAAGCACGACGACGGTGGTGGGCGTCGGGCCGGCCGTCGCGCTACGGATCGCCGACAGAAAGGCATCGGCCACGCTGTCGAGCGTTTCGCCATCCTCGTCCTTCTTGAACACCTGCGTCGTGCCGCCGTAGGCCTCGGTGATCGTCGTGACCTCCTTCGGGCCAAGTCCGGTGGCCGGATCAAGCAGGCCGATCACCGTCCGGCCGCTGGCGAGCACGGGCCTGCCCGCAGCCTTCTTGCGAACGCCGTCGATGAAGCCGGCGAACTTTGCGAGCGTGGCGGTGCGGGCATCGTCATCGAGCGCCGCGAGTCGGTCGGCGTGCTCGAGCGCCAGGTGGTGCACCGCCGGCTCGATCTGCCGCCAGTGCTTCGCGTCGCACGGCCGGGCGGTGAGGATCGCCGGCGACACGTCCCGCTGAAACGTGGGCAGATCCGCAGGAATCACCGCCGCTGCCAGCAGCAGCATCGACATGCAGGTAACCATGTTTACTTGTCGCCCCTGTAGACGGTCTTGCCTTCCTTGATCGTTTCGACCACCGCGATGTCTTTGATCGTAACCGGATCGACCTTTAGCGGGTTCTTTTCGAGGATCACGAGGTCGGCGAGTTTGCCCGCCTCCAGCGTGCCCTTCGTCTTCTCTTCCTTGAGTTGATACGCGGCCATCGCCGTGACGGCGCGGAGGCCGTCGTAGGGCGAGATCCGCTCGTCGGGGCCGATCACCTGACCACTCGCACTTTGCCGGTTGGTGCCGGCGTCGACGAGTGCCAGGATCCACGGCTGCGGCGACACGGGCGCGTCGTGCGAGAACGTGAACGGCAGGCCGGCGCGAAGAAACGTCCGCGTGGCCATCGACCCCGCCGCCCGCTCCGGTCCCCAGAGCTTCACCACACCGTCGCCCCCCGGCACGATGCCCGACGGGAGGAAGCTCGGGATCGCTCCACACTTCTTCACCTTCTCGATCTGGTCGGGCCGCAGCCACGAGGCATGCACGAACACCGGCCGGGCGTCCCGCATGCCGTGCTTCTTCACCGCCTTGTCGATCGCGGCCAGGGCCTGGTCGGCGGCGGCGTCGCCGTTCATGTGCATGTGGATTTGCATCTCAGTGGGCCAGAAGCGATCGAAGGCGGCGTCGATCACCTCGTCGGGGATCTGGCGGAAGCCCGAGTAGCCGCCGGTCTTGCCCGGTGGATTGGTGGCATACGGCTTCGTGAACCAGGCGGTGTCGATGCTGCCGTCGAGCCAGAACTTGATGCCGCCCAGCCGAACGCGGTTCACATACCGCTTGTCGAGATCGGTGCGGGCGGCGCGGAGCTTTTCGAGCGTGCCGTCGGGCTTGGGGTTGTAGGCCGAGGCCACGCCATAGGCCGCCGTGAGCGTGTCGTCTACGGTGGAGTCTTTGGCGGCGATATAGAGGTCGATCGGCAGGAGGTTCTTGTCGATCGCGTTGACCACCACCTCGATATCGTCGCTGCCGAGGCCGAGGCCCGCCTCCATCGCCGTGGTCTGCCCGTAGCGGGCCCAGAGGGTGGCGGCGCCGGTGATCACGGCGTCGGCCAGTTCCCCGGTGAACGGCGGTCGCTTGCTGCGGACCGCATTGAGGGCCGTCTCCTCCATCGGCCCCGCGAGCGATTTTCCGCCAGTCTTGCGAGTGAACGAGCCGCCCTCGGGATTCGGCGTGTCGGCCGTGATGCCGGCGACGTCAAAGACCCTCGAAT
This sequence comes from Candidatus Kuenenia stuttgartensis, assembly GCA_945870505.1. GTDB lineage: Bacteria > Planctomycetota > Planctomycetia > Pirellulales > UBA1268 > QWPN01. Next base: position 27,564 of record CAMBSN010000030.1, read on the forward strand.
TGCCAGCTCCGAGGTGGCCCGAGGAATCGACGATCATCACAGGGCGGTCGGCGGCCACGCCGTTGAGCTCTTCGATCGTGGGCGCGCGGTTCTCCTGCATCTGCCGCGGCTGGTAGCCGAAGCCCACGATCCAAGCCCCGGCGGGTGTCCGCTCCGCCTGCTTCCTCATCCGCGTGAGCAGGTCGGGGATGTCGGTGCAGCCGAAGAGATCGGCATCGACGAGGTTCTTGCCGAAGTAGACGAAGTGGCCGTGGGTGTCGATGAATCCGGGAAGAAGCGTCTTCCCAGCGAGGTCGATCGTGGTCGTTGCCGGGCCGACGAGGGCCTTTGCCTCGGCGAGCGGACCGACGAACAGGATCTTTCCATTCTTGACGGCGAGGGCCTCGGCCATCTCGGGCTGCGGCCCGCGCATCGTGATGATGTCGCCACCGGTGTAGAGCGTGTCGGCGACGTCAGCGCGCGACGGGGTAGCGGAGGCGAGCGACAGAACGATGGCAGCAGAAGACAGGATCGAGGTAGGCCGGACGCATCGCATGACGAAAAACTCTTTGAGTTCCCTCTGGGTGATGACGAGTCGGGCAGTGTAGCGAGGGGATGAGCGTGGGGGGGGACGCCTGCGGCCTTACGGCCTTCGGCTTGCACGGCTGGCCACTCACGTCCGTACAAGCCCAACGCCGTGAGGCGTGGGGCGAACCGCCGTCAGGCGCCGCATCCAGCGTGGTTTGCCCGCGGCCTCACGGCCGGTCGGCTTTCACTTGCCACAGCCCGCGAAGATCTCGAGCCGGCGGCCCGTTCCTAGGCCGATCGACGCGGCCCTGGCCAAGAGTTCCTCCAGGGCCCGCATGCCGACGGGGCCGAGGTTCACCGTCCACTCGTTCACGTAGAGATCGACGTGCCGCATGAGCACCGCGTCGTCGTGCTCCTGGGCATGCGCCCGCATCGTGGGCAGCGCGGCATCGCGGTCGCCCAGCGCCAGCAGCAGCGAGTCGTGGATCACCCGCTGCACTGCGGCGATCGTGTCGCCAGGCAGCCGCCGGCTCGCCACGATGCCGCCCAGGGGAAGCGGGCAGCCCGTCTCGGTCTCCCAGCGGGTGCCGAGGTCTTCCACCAGCCCCAGGCCGTGCTGCTCCCAGGTGAACCGCCCCTCGTGGATGCAGACGCCGAAGTCGGCCCGCCCGGCCTCGAGCGCCGGCATGATCTCGGAAAACACCACGTGCTCCACCCGCGTGGTGCGCGGGTGAAACAGCGCGAAGAGGAGCGCCGCCGTCGTGTGCCTGCCGGGGCAGAGCGTGAGCTGCCCGGGGCCGGTCGGCGCACCGCCGGCTGGTGCCGACAAGAGCAGCGGCCCCACGCCGAAGCCGAGCGCCGATCCGCTCGGCAGCACCACGTAGTCGTCGGCCAGCGAGAGGGCGGCGTGAAAGCTCGTCTTGGCGACGTCGAAGTCGCCGGCCAGCAGCTGTTCGTTGAGCTGCTGGATGTCGAGCAGTTCCACCTCAAACTTCAGCCCCTGCCAGTCCACCGCGCGGGTGATCAGGCCGTGAAAAGCGAAGGTGTCGTTGGGGCAGGTCGAGATGCCCAGGCGAATGATGCGGCTCACGATGCCTCCGCGATCACCTGGGCGGCCAGTGCTCCCGCCGCTTCGAGGGCGGCCTTCGTCTGCCATCGGCTCTGGTCGCGGTCGCCGGCGGTATTCGAGATGCCACGGACGATCTCGCACGGCACGCCGGCAAGCCGGCAGGCGAACGCCACGGCGAAGCCCTCCATGTCTTCCGCCACGGCGGCGGGAAACAGCCGTTTCCGAGCGAGCATGTCGTCGGTGGTGGCCGAGGCCGCGCAGGCCGTGAGCAGGAGTTTGGCCGCAGCCGCGGCGGCCGACGCTTCCCGAGGCCCGCAGTCGATCACGTCGCCAAGGGCGGGCGAACCGTCGGTCGCGTCGCCCGGCCACTGGGGCCACCCGAGCGTGCCAGCCGGGATGAAGTCTTCGCGAGATCCCACGCCAATGCCGAAGCAGGCCACCTGCTCGAATCGATAGGCGGCGGCGAGGGCGAGCCCTTCGTCGATCCTGCCGGCGATGCCCACGAGCAGCACGCGGTCCGGCTGGTGCCGGGCCACAAGCAACGACGTGCGAGCGGCGGCGGCCACGGGGCCGAACCCGCAGAGTTCCACGAGGCCATCACGGCCCAAGGCGGGAGCGACGAGCGGTTCAAGCACCCGTCGCTCGAGTTCCGTCGGTACGACAAAGAGCGTTCGCATCGCGATGATTATAGGCGCGACGGTGAGCCCGCCAGCCTGCAGTCGACACGGGACAGTGATTCCCCCCACGCCTCACGGCGTTGGGCTTGTACGGACGTGAGTGGCCGCCCGTGTAAGCCGAAGGCCGTAAGGCCTCGGGCGCGGTCGAGAGGATGCCGACTCTGTTTTGGCCGCACCCCACGCCTCACGGCGTTGGGCTTCTCCAAACGGCCGCGCAAGGCTTATGGAAAACCCGTAATACACAAACGGCCCGATCGTCCGACGCTTGCTGAAGTCACGTTGGCCGACCTATTCTCTGACAAATGAAGCGGCCGAAGGCACGACGAACAGGCCGTGAGGCCGCCCAAACACCCCCCAGCGTCCCGTTGCCCCCGTGGGTCGGCCTGGCCGGCGGTGTCGTCATCGGGCTGGCCGTGCTCCTGGCCTTCTGGCCTTCTCTGAGTGGCGGGTTTCTCTGGGACGACGACAACTGGATCGCGGCCGTGCCCTCCACGCCGACGCACCGCCTGATCCACGACGACGGCGGCCTGCGCGGCATCTGGCTCACCAACGAGGCGCAGGACTACTGGCCGCTTTCCAACTCGATGTTCTGGCTCGAGTGGCGGCTCTGGGGCATGAACCCCGCGGGCTATCGCGCCGTCAACCTGGTGCTGCATGCGATCGGCTCGATCCTGGTCTGGCGCATCGGGCGGCAGCTCGGCGTTCCCTGGGCCTGGCTCGGAGCGATCCTGTTCGCCGTCCATCCGGTGACGGTTGCCTCCGTGGCATGGATTGCGGAGTTGAAGAACTGCCTCTCGCTCACGCTCTACGCCACGGCCCTGTTGTTCTGGCTCTGGTTTGATGCCGCTGGCCGGCGGGTCTGGTATGCCGCGTCGCTGGTGGCATTTCTGATGGCGCTGCTGGCGAAGACCTCCACCGTCGTCCTGCCGGTCATGCTCCTGGCCTTCGCATGGTGGCGGCGGGGGCGCATCGACCGACAGGATGTCGTCCGGGCGGCCCCCTTCTTTCTGCTTGCCTTCGTGACGGGCCTCGTGACGCTCTGGCGGCAGACGTCGGGGGCTGGCGTTCCGGGCGATGCGGCCGCCGATGGCCTGCTCTCGCGGATCGCGGCGAGCGGCTGGGTGGCATGGTTCTATCTCTCCAAGGCGCTCCTGCCGGTGCGGCTGGCGATGCTCTATCCGCGGTGGACGGTCGATCCGGCCGCCATCACGGCCTGGCTGCCCCTTGCCGCTCTCTTCGGCGCGGCGGCCGGCATCCACCGGCTTGATCCTCGCTGGCGCCGGCCGCTCGTGACGGGGCTGGGGTGCTACCTCGTGTCGCTCGGTCCGGTGCTGGGCATCTTGCCGATGTGGTTTCGTCGCTACTCGCTGGTGTCGGACCACCTCCAGTATCTGGCTCTCCCGGCGATCACGCTTCTCCTGGCGGCCGGCCTGCGAGCGGCCGCCGCGATCGCGGGCTGGCGGCCCCTTGCCACGGGGGTCGCGTCGGTGCTCGTGGTCGGCTGCATGGCGCTCACGTGGCAGCGGAGCGGCGTGTTCACGTCGAACGTCAGCCTGATGCAAGACTCTCTGTCGAAGAACCCCGACTCCTGGACGGCCCACACGAATCTGGGAGCTGAGTTGGGCCATCTCGGCCGCCCCCAGGAGGCGATTGAGCACTACGAGGCAGCCTTGCGGTTGAGGCCCACGGCGTTCCAGGCCCGCAACAATCTGGCCACGATGCTATTTCAGCTCGGCCGGCCCCAGGAGGCGATCCCGCACTACCAGGAGGCGCTGCGGATCAATCCCGACGTTGCCGAGATCCACGCGAATCTCGGCAACGCCCTCGCCGTACTGGGAAACACCTCCGAGGCAACCGTCCATTTTCGGGAGGTGTTGCGGCTGATGCCGAACTCGGCGCCGGTGCACAACAACCTCGGCTACATTCTCGAGAATGAAGGGCGGCTCGCAGAGGCTGTGACCCACTACGAGGAGGCGTTGCGGCTGGATCCCGCCAACGAGAAGGCCCGCGACAACCTCCGTCGCGCCCGGGAGCAACTGCTGCAGCAGCCACGCGACCGCGCCGACCAATAACGCGGCGCCTCTCGTAGCACCCGTTTCCCGTAGCACAGGGTTCCTTCGTAGCACAGGTTTCCAACCTGTGTGTCTTCTGTGCCTTCGTAGCACAGGTTGGCAACCTGTGTGTCTTCACGGCGCCCATGACGGCACAGGTTGACAACCTGTGCTACGGGGGAAGGCTAGAGGGCACAGGTTGAAAACCTGTGCTACGGGGGAGCGTTAGAGCATGCGGGCCCGGCGGAGCAGGCCGAAGAGCAGTAGGAAAATCACCGCCGAGAGAGCCCAGAAAAACAGGTAGCCGTTTTGCCAGCGGATTTCGGGCATCACATCGAAGTTCATGCCGTAGACACCGCAGAGGAACGTCAGCGGCAGGAAGAGCGTGCTCATCACCGTGAGGCGGTTCATGTTTTGATTCGTGCGGTGCGCTGACACCGCCAGCGAAAACTCCAGCGAACTCGAAAGCACGTCGAGATTCGACGCGATGTCGGCGAGCAGTCGCTCGAGCATGCCGACCATGTGGCCCATGAACGTGAGCGTGGCGTCGCTGATCAGCGGCGTCTTTCGCGACAGCATCTCTTCGAGCACCCTGCGGGCCGGCACCACGAGCTTGCGGAGCGCCAGCAGCCTGCCGTTCACCCGCGCGAGGTCGTCGAGCGTGGCGGCGTCCACCGCCTGCCGCACCCGCGCCCGCACCACCTCGGCCTCCTCGTCGAGCCGCCTCTGGAGTTCGAAAAACTGCTCGATCTGCTTGCTCCAGATCTCGTAGACGAGGAAGCTCGGCGTCGCCGCGTGTGTTTCGAAATCGCGAACGTACACGCTCCGCACTCCCCGGATGATGGCATTTGGGCCGCGATGCACGGTCAAAAGGAACGACGTGCCGAGCAGCACATCGAGCCGCTCGTTGACGATCTCGTCGGGCTGAATCGCTCCCCCGGCAAGCACGATGTGAAGCAGACCGCCCGCCCGGCTCAGGCTGGAAACGCAGTGGCCTTTGTCGGCCGCACACCGGGCCACGACTTCGCAGGGATTGAGGCCGTCGACGCCTCTCCAGGGGAGCACGTTGCCAAGAGACGGCGGAACGCCGACCGTGCAGTCGACGTCGATCCAGACGAAATGCCCTGCCTCGATCTGCTGCGGGATGTCAGCGATCGGGATCTCGCCCCG
>CAMBSN010000031.1 GCA_945870505.1 Candidatus Kuenenia stuttgartensis
TGCATCCGCTGCGGCGCCTGCCTCAACGTCTGCCCGATCTTCAAGAACGTCGGGGGCTTCACCTACGGGACGACCTACCAGGGCCCGATCGGCTCGGTGATCACGCCCCATCTCCGGGGCCTGGCCGACTGGAACCATCTCTCCGGGGCAAGTTCGCTCTGCGGGGCCTGCACCGACGCCTGCCCGGTGCGGATCGACATCCACCACCACCTTCTCCACAACCGCCGCAACGCGGCGAAGACGGCCCCCAACCGCTGGGAAAAACTTGGCCACCGGCTGTTCGTGATGGTGGCGAGCCGGCCGTGGCTGTTTGCAGCCGGCGGCGCGGCCTTCCGTCACACGCTCTGGCTCATGAAAAAAATCCGGCCGCCGCTGCTCCGCGACTGGCTCGCCACCCGTGATCTCCCCGCCGCACCGCCGGCGAGCTTCCGCAGCCAGTGGAGGGCCCGATCGTGAGCGTGAGCACAAGCACCGCCACGTCGGCCCGCGACACGATCCTCGGGAGGATCCGCGAGGCACTCCGCATGCCTGCCCCGCTGCCGCACATGAAGTCGCACGCGACGGAGGAGTCGGCCACGGCCGGCCCTGGAGGGCTCACGATCCTGCCGGCCGACGTCGCCCGCCCCTGGCTCCCCGATGGCGGCGACACGCCGGAGGAGCGGCTGGCGCTGCTCACGGAAAACCTTGGGAAACTGCGGGCGGAGGTCCATCGCGTGGCCGACCCCGCTGCGGCGGCGGCCTTCCTGTCCGGAATCGCCCGCGACCGCGGCTGGCGGAAGGTCGCCTGGCACGGCCACCCACACGTCGAACCGCTCGCCGCGGCCATTGGCTGCGAGGCGCACCGCGTTGACGGCACCGCGTTCGACAAAAACGCCCTCGAGGCCTGCGATGCCGGGATCACCGCCTGCGACGTGGCGGTCGCCCAGACCGGTTCGATCCTGGTGTCGAGCAGTAGCTGCGGCGGCCGGGCGCTGTCGATCCTGCCGCACGTGCACGTGGTGGTCGTGTCGCTCGACCAGATCGTGGCCACGCTCGGCGACGCCCTCGACCTCATGCGGAGCCGCTACGCCGGCCGGCTGCCGAGCATGCTCTCGTTCATCACCGGCCCCAGCCGGACCGGTGACATCGAGCGAATCCTGGTGCTCGGCGCCCACGGGCCGAAGGAACTCATCGTGATCCTCGTCGGCTGACGGCGAACGGCGACCACGTGTCCGTGTTCCTGCGCTCGACGTTTTCGCCGTTCGCGGTGGCCGCCGGCCAACGGAGTGAGCCCGGTCGTAGCATCGCACAGACGGGGACGGCCGGTTCGCCGGTCGCTCATCCGGTTTGCATGGTCGGGCGGATGACGAGCCTGGGCCTTCCCCGCGGGGCGGCCTCGGCCAACGGGAGTGAGGGTCCCATGTCGGCGACTGTGGCACGTACGGGGTCGGGCTGGCCGGAGGCGACGACCGGACGACTCACTGTGCGCGTGACCCACACGCTCCCGTTCCCCGCTGCTCGGCCATGGCCCCGGACGTCTGCGACGACTGCGCCACCCGCTTTTCGAAGGGTGGTCCGTTGGCCTGCCGCATGGGCGAAAATCCCACGCGCGGCAGCCCACGGTCAGCAGCAGCCGCGGCCGCCGTCGCCTCAACCCACTGCTGCGGTTCGCACTTCGGTGCGATCCCATGCATGCCGACGGGCGGATCACCCGCCGACCGCATGCCGCCACGCAGCGTGGCCGATGCAGGCGACGGCGTTCCATACACGGTCGGTAGGGGCTTGAACACGAACCCCCGCATGGGGGACGCCCGCGGCCTTACGGCCGGTCGGCTTGTGCAACTGCCGTACAAGCCCAACGCCGTGAGGCGTGGGGTGCGGCTAGGACAGAGCCGCGATCCTTCCCAACGCCGTGAGGCGTGGGGCGAACCACCACCAGATGCTGCGTCCGGTGTGATTCGCCCGCGGCCTTACGGCCGGTCGGCTTTCGCGGCACGGGGATCGATGCCACGCGGAAAGGCACACAGGTTGAAAACCTGTGCTACTTGAGGAGCGAGGGGCTGCCCGTGCCCCGGGAGCCGGCGTTGCTGACAAGCGCAGACAGGATGTCAAAGCGCAGGCAGCATCGAGTGAGCGGAGGGCAGGATGCCCGTAGTGAACGTCCGGCGAAGGGGCACGGGCAGCCCCTCGCGGCGCGCCAGCCAGAGCCCGCGACAAGCCGAGAGTTGCTGTCGTATGCTCTCGCCCATGAGCACCTGCCGCTGCCCGATCTGTTCGGGCGAGACCCACGAGATTCGCGCCAAACTCATCTGCCGCCAGTGCGGCGCGATCCTCGAGACGTGCTGTGAGGGCGGCCCGATGGGGGCCCAGGCCGATGACGCGGCCGCACCACCGTCACGATCGGAGCGACCGGAAAACCCACGCGACGAGTGAGTTTTCGGGTCGGGAAAGATCGATCTGGTGAGGGAAGTTTGCCGGCAGCGCAAACCGGGCCGGTCGCGGTGTCCCTGCGTAGCGGGACGCCCTGACGGCTTGGCATGCCGGCAACTCGTTCCGTGATGCCCGTTCGGCGGCGCCACCACTGGGGGTGGCGACTGTCGGCGCCCGCATCCCGGGAGTTCTGTTTCGCGAAACGTTGAGTGTTTTCCCCTTTCCCTCTGGAGGTTTCTCGTGAAGAAGCGTCTGACATTCAGTTTCCTGCCGTGGGCGGCTGCCGCCGGCGTGTGCGTGGGCGGTTTCGCCCGCGGCGCCGATGCGGTTCCGGCTGCTCCCACGCCGGCCGATGCGTCGGTGCTCTCCGCCGCCGACGCGGCTGTTGAGGCCGCTGCCGTCGCCGATGCACCGGCCGATGAGGCCGTTGCTGGCGGTGCGTGCACGAAGACGGTGAAGAAGTGGGTCGTCGTTCCGGAAATCCGGGACGTCGAGGCGACCGAGTGGACCACGGAGGTCCGCGAGCGGTCGTTCCAGGTGTCGAAGAAGGTTCCGCGGATCGAAGAGAAGACCCGGAACTACACGGTGATGGTGCCGGAACAGCGGACGAAGTCGGTGAACTACACCGTCAACGTCAACGTTCCGGAGACTCGGACGGTTGAGTACAAGGTGAACGTGCCCTACACCGAGCAGATTGAGAAGAACTACACGGTGATGGTGCCCGTCAAGGAAGAGAAGACCCGGACGTGGAAGGTCAACGTGCCTTACACCGAGCAGGTCGAGCAGTCCTACACGGTGATGGTGCCGGTCAAGGAAGAGAAGACCGCGGCCTACAAGGTGAACGTCCCCTACACGGAAGAGCGGACCGCCACCTACAAGGTGAACGTGCCCTACACCGAGCAGGTCGAGCAGACCTACATGGTGAATGTGCCCTACACCGAGGAGATGACGGGCTACCGGACGGTTTCGCGTCGCGTGCCGGTCAAGGGCACCAAGACGGTGACCTGCCGGGGCGGCCACTGGGTGACCGAGGCGAAGGAGATTTCGGCGAACGGCCAGTATGACGCCGCCGGCAATCCCTGCTGCCCGAAGGTCGTCTGCTGCCGTAAGTGGGTGCCGACGTGCGAGACCAAGGAGATCGACGTCACCACGTGGAAGACCGAGTGCGAGCAGGTGCCCTTCACGTACTGCGTGAAGAAGTCCCGCTGCGAGCAGCGGTCGCGGACGGTGTGCGTTCACAAGTCTCGTTGCGAAGAGCGGACGCGGTCGTACTGCGTCAAGCTCTCCCGCTGCGAGGAGCGGACGCGGACCTACTGTGTCACGAAGATGGTTCCGGAGACCCGGACCAAGACCGTCTGCGTGAACAAGAGCCGCTGCGAGGAGCGTTCGGGCACTTACTGCGTCACCAAGATGGTTCCGGAGACCCGGACCAAGACGGTGTGCGTGAACAAGAGCCGCTGTGAGACTCGCACCCGCGAGATCACGGTGAACAAGTGCGTTCCCGAGACTCGGACCCGTGAGGTCAACTACACGGTCAACGTGCCCGTGCAGAAGACCCAGACCTACAGCGTGTGCGCCAGCGACACGGTCTGCGAGACGAAGACCGAGTCGTACGTCGTCCGCGTGCCCAAGAAGGTCACGAAGCAGGTCTGCGTGCAGGTGAAGAAGTGCATCGAGGAAGAGGTTCCGGCTGATGACGCCTGCGGCTGCACGAACGGCAGCGGCAACGGCGGCAACGGCGGCAGCAAGGGCTGCAAGAAGGGTGGCCTCCTCGGCTGCAAAAAGGGCTGCTAGTCCTTCCCCCGGCGGTTCGCCGCCGGGAGTCTGAGCGATAGCGCGGCGGGTCGGGCGAACAGGGTCGCCCGGCCCGCCGTCATCGTTTCCTATCCAACTCATGCGGCTTTGCTACGGAGGCGAGGGGGCCGGCGAACGCTCGAGGAGCCTTGGGCGTATCCTCGCCCCGGCGACAAGACTTTTGCCGCCCCCGAGCCGGCGAGACAAGCATCGGTGAGCCATCCCAAGATCCATGGCGTGCCTACACTATGGGCACTCACCACGGAGCCTGATCACAAACCATGCAGTACTGGCTGATCAAGAGCGAGCCCGACGCCTTCTCGATCCATGATCTCGCGAAGGCGAAGAAGAAGACCACGCACTGGGAGGGCGTCCGCAACTACCAGGCGCGGAACTTTCTCCGGGCGATGAAGAAGGGCGACCTAGCCCTCTTCTACCACTCCAATGCCGAGCCCTCGGCCGTCGCCGGTATCGCTGAGGTCGTCCGCGAGGCCTACCCCGACACCAGCGCCTGGGATCCGCGGGGCGAGTATCACGACCCCAAGGCCTCGCCCGAGAACCCCGTCTGGTCGATGGTGGACGTGAAACTCATCGAGATTTTTCCTCGCGAGCTCCCGCTCGACGAGCTTCGCGGCGTGAAGGCCCTCGCCGGCATGGAACTGCTCCGTCGCGGCAGCCGGCTGTCGGTGCATCCCGTCACATCGGCCGAGTTCCGCACGATTCAGTCTCTTGCCTCCAAGCGACCGGCCGCGCGACCATAATGCCGCCATGCCCTGCCGCATCGAGCCCGCCACGCCGGCCCCCTCATCCGCCGCCACACCGCTACCCGCGGCCCTCGACTGGGTCGCTGAGGCGCTCGACCACCTCGCTGCCCACGGCCTCGAACGGCCGATGCGAATCCGCGACGGCAGGCAGGGTGCCACGGTCGAACTCGACGGCCGGCACCTCATCAACGTCGGGTCCAACGACTACCTCGGCTACGCGGGTGATGTCCGGCTGACAAAAGCGGCCTCGAAGGCCGCGTGTGCCGAAGGGTTTGGGGCAGGGGCGAGCCCGCTCGTCAGCGGTCATTCGCGGGCGCACGAGCGGCTCGAACGGGCGATCGCGAATCTCCTCGACGTGCCGGACGCCATCACATTTCCCAGTGGCTTCGCCGCCAACTCCGCCACGATCGCGGCACTCGTCGGCCCCGGCGACGCCATCTTCAGCGACGAACGAAACCACGCGAGCATCATCGACGGCTGCCGGCTCTCGCGGGCGCAGGTTCGCGTCTATCCGCATCGCGATGTCGCCACCCTCGACGCGGTGCTCGCGGCCGAGGGCACGGTGCACCGCCGCCGGCTGATCGTGACCGACACGCTCTTTTCGATGGACGGCACGCTCGCGCCGCTCGCCGATCTCTGCACCGTCGCTCGCCGCCACGACGCGATGCTGATGGTGGACGAGGCCCACGCCACGGGCGTGTTCGGCGCCCGCGGTAGCGGCCTCGTTGAAGAGGCAGGCTGCGCCGACGGCGTGCATGTCCGCACGGGCACGCTCTCCAAGGCACTCGGGGCCGCTGGAGGCTTCGTGGCCGGCCATGCCGATCTGATCCGCTGGCTGCGGCATTCGGCACGGGCCTGGATTTTTTCAACCGCCCATCCGCCAGCCATCGCTGCCGCGGCAGCGCGAGCGATCGAACTGGTCACACAGGAGCCGCGCCGCCGCGTTGAACTCCGCGAGAAGGCGTCGGTGTTTCGCGACCGACTCACCGCGGCGGGCCTCGACCTCGGTGGGGCCGAGGCCCAGATCGTGCCGGTCGTCGCCGGGGCGGCCGAGTCGGCGGTGGCGCTTTCCGTGCGGCTCGCCGAGGCTGGTTTCTTCGTGCCAGCGATCCGGCCGCCGAGCGTACCGCACGGACGGAGTCTCGTTCGCGCGAGCCTCTCGTGGCTTCATCCCCAATCCGATCTCGACCAACTCGCCGATGCCATCGTCGCCTGCCTCCGCTGAACACCTGCCGTGGTGCGTGATCGGCGCCGGGCCGTCGGGCCTTGCCGCGCTCAAGCGGCTTCGCGAGGTGGGGATCGACGCCGAATGCCTCGAGCGGGAAGGGGGCATCGGCGGCAACTGGCTGTTCGGCACGGCGACGTCGCGGATCTTCGCCTCGACGCGGCTGATCAGTTCGAAGTCGCTCACCGAGTTTGCCGACTTTCCGATGCCGGGCCACTACCCCGCGTATCCCGACCATCGGCAGTGCCTCGACTACCTGCGGGCCTATGCCGACCGGCACACCCTCGCCCCGCACATCCATCTCCACGCCTCGGTCGAGCGGATCGAGCCGATCGGCGGCCCGGGCGAGGGCTGGCGCGTGTCGCTCGCCGACGGCCCGCCGCGAGACTACGCCGGCGTGGTGATCGCCAGCGGCCACAACCACGTGCCCCGCTGGCCCGAAATCCCTGGTTCGTTTACGGGCGACCGGCTCCACGCCGCCGACTACAAGTCGCCGACGCAGCCCGTGCCGATCGCCGGACGCCGGGTGCTCGTGATCGGCGGCGGCAACTCGGGCTCTGACATCGCCGTGGAGTGTGCGCAGCATGCGGCGGCGGTCGTGCATTCGACCCGCCGCAGCTACTTCGTCGTGCCCCGCAAGGTCTACGGCCGGCCGGCCGATCTCCGCGGTGAGCGGCTCCTCAAGATGGGGGCTCCGGTGTGGCTGCGGAGATTCATTGGGCAGCGACTGATCGACCGCACGATCGGCCTCCCCTGGCGGCATGGCCTGCCGAGGCCCGATCACCGGCTGTTCGAGACGCATCCGGTGATCAACTCCGAGATCCTCTCGCTCATCGACACCGGCCGCATCCGGCCGGCGGGCGACATTGCCACGTTCGATGGCCACGACGTGGTGTTTCGCGACGGCACCCGCGAGGCCTTCGACGTCGTGATCACCGCGACGGGCTACCACATCAGCCATCCGTTTCTCGACGCCCGGCTGCTCGGCGGCGAGACGCCCAACGCCACGCCGCAGCTGTTCATGAATCTCCTCCATCGCGACCGCGACGACATCGCCGTGGTCGGCCTGATCCAGCCCGACAGCGGCCAGTGGGGCATCACCGACCTGCAAGCGGCGCTGGTCGCGCGGATGGCCGCAGCGGCGTGGTCATCGCCCCGCGCCGCCGCCTGGCTCTATCGCGCTCGACAACGACCTGAGCCGCAGCCGCGCATCCGCTACGTGGATTCACCGCGGCATGCGCTCGAGGTGGAGCACTATTCCTACCGCCGCCGGCTGGAGCGCCTCATCGCATCCCTCGACCGCCGTCTGCGGCGGGACTGAACACAGTCATATTGCTCGGGCCCTCTCCTCTCGTAGCACAGGTTTTCAACCTGTGTGCCCTCCCGAGTTGCACTGGGCGAGGGACAGACACAGGTTGAAAACCTGTGCTACGGGGGAACCCCGAGCCACCGCAGGACGTCGCGCCCCGCTACCAGCACGTCCGGCCGCCGTTGACGGCGATCGTCTGCCCGGTCACGAAGGCCGCCTCAACGCTCGCGAGGTAGACCGCTGCCCAGCCCACCTCCTCCGGCTTTCCCCAGCGGCCCAGTGGGATCGTGCCGAAGTAGGCGTCTTTGTCGGCCTGCGGATCGCTCTCATGCCGCTCCACGGGGATCCACCCCGGGGCGATCATGTTGACGGTGATGCCGAAGGGAGCGAGTTCGTGGCACATGCTCCGCGACCAGCCGGTCTGGCCCCCCTTGGCCGCCACGTAAGCGGAGAACGGCGCCACGCCGAGGTGAAAGACTTCGCTGGTGATGTTGATCAGTCGGCCATGACGCCGGGCTTTCATGCCGGGCAGCAGGCGGCGGGCGAGCAGGTAAGGACTCTTCACGAAGAAGTCGAGCATCTGCTGATAGAAATCCCAGTCGTAGCCCTCGATGGGATGCTGCGGCTGGGCAGGCGTGGCGTTCACCACCACGATATCCACAGGCCCGAGCGATCCCTCGATCGCCGTGACCATGCGATCGATTTCCGCCTCGTTCGTGACATCAGCCCGAAAGATTTCGGCCTCGACCCCCTCGGCCCGCAATTCGGCCAGCGTCGCTTCGCCGCGGCTGGCCGAGTTGGCGTAGTTCACCGCCACCTTCGCGCCAGCCCGGCCGAGGCATTGGGCCGTGGCCTTGCCGAGCCCGGTGGACGAGCCGGTCACGAGGGCCACGCGGCCGGCGAGCGAGAAGGGTGAAATCACGGAACCGGACATGCAAACTCCTCTTGGAGAGTGGGTAGACTAATCTAAGCTGACGGTTTGTAAACGGGTTTTAGGATCAAACTGGGGCTCGAGCAGTGGCATCGTCAGCGCGGTGACCTTCATGCGACCTGCGGGCGTCCTGTCAGCACGAGAGTTTTGCAACCGACCGGCCTTACAGGCTGCCGTCGCTGTCATTGGCCTCGCCATGGCCGCCGCGGCTGCCCCGAGCATCGGCAGCGCCGAGCCGGTCGACTTCTCCCGCGACATCCAGCCGCTGCTGGCCAAGCGGTGCTATTCCTGCCACGGCCCCGACACACAGGAAGGCGGCCTGCGACTTGACGACGCGATAACAGCCACGCGGAAACTCGACAGCGGCGCGCGGGCGATCGTGCCAAGCGACGATGCCGCCAGCGAGATCCTCGCCCGGATCACCTCCGACGATCCCGACCTCCGGATGCCTCCCGAAGGATCCCGCCTCACAGCGACCCAGGTCGATGCACTCCGCCGCTGGATCACCGCGGGAGCTGAGTTCCGCGAGCACTGGGCCTTCCGGCCCGTCGAGCGGCCTGAGCCGCCGGCATCCGCCGCAGCCACCAACCCGATCGACGCTTTCATCCGCGACACGCTCGCTCGCCGCGGGCTTCCCGCTCCTTCCCTCGCCGACAAGCGGTCGCTCCTGCGGCGGGCAACATACGGCGTGACCGGCCTGCCGCCGACCGAGCAGGAAACCCGTGACTTCCTCGCCGATGATTCGCCGCAGGCCTGGGAGAGGGTCGTGGACCGGCTGCTCGCGTCGCCGCACTACGGCGAGAAGTGGGCTCGCCACTGGCTCGACCTCGTCCGCTACGCCGACACCAACTCCTTCGAGCGCGACGGTAACAAGCCGCATGCCTGGCGGTATCGTGACTATGTCATTCGCTCGCTCAACGACGACAAACCCTACGACCGCTTCGTGATCGAGCAGCTCGCCGGCGACGAGCTACCATCGCCCGGGCCCGACGACCTGATCGCCACCGGCTACTACCGCCTCGGGCTCTGGGACGACGAACCAGCCGACCGCGTGCAGGCGCGGTACGACTGGCTCGACGACCTCGTCTCCACCACCGGGCAGACGTTCCTCGGCCTGACGATCAACTGCGCTCGCTGCCACGACCACAAGATCGACCCCATCCCGCAGAAGGACTACTACAGCCTGCTCGCCTTCTTCCAGAACGTCACGCCGATGGCCAACGACGGGGAGCACATCGAGCGGAAGCTCTTCGCCGACGACAGAGCGAGCGCCGACTACAAACGGAAGCTCGTCGATCTGAATCATCGTCGCGACGCCGCCCAAAAGGCGGTCACGGAGATCGAAAACCGGTTTCGCATGGCCCGCGATCAGGAGACCGATGGCGCCGCCGTCAGCGACGACCTCGATGACCTGCAGTTCCGGTTCTACCGCGACACGTGGACGAGCCTGCCGGCCTTCGACGAACTCAAGCCCGAGGACGTCGGGCTCGTGCCGGGCAATCGCTTCGACATCGGCGTCGCGCCGTCACTGCGGCCCGACAGCTTTGGCTATGTGTTCACAGGCTTCCTCAAGGTGCCCGCCGACGGCGACTACACCTTCGTGCTCGATTCCGACGACGGCTCGCGGCTCACGATCGACGGCGCCCTGGCGGTCGAATACGACGGCGTCCACGGCACGGGCGATCCCCACACGGCGACAGTCTCCCTCACGGCGGGCCGCCTCCCGATCCGGCTCGACTACTTCCAGTGGCTCCACGGCAAGGGACTCTCCGTCTCGTGGTCGGGCCCGGGGTTCGAGCCCCGGCTCCTCTCGGCAGGAACGGGCTACCGCAAGCGGGCCGAACTGGTCGATGCCATCCGCGATCACGGTGAGCGGATCCTCGGCGCCGACGGCAAGCGCGACTACGACGAGAAGGCTGCGGCGCTCAAGAGGCTGAAGGAAGAGAGCGTGCCGATCGAGCAGGCGCTCGTTGTCACCGAGAGCGGCACGCAGGCCCCCGACACATTCCTCTTCCCGCGGGGCAACCCACACGCCGAGTCCAAGCCGGAAAACAGGGTCGCGCCCGCGTTCCCGGCGATCCTCAAGCCGCAGGAGCCGGTGATCTCGCCGCCGACGAACGGTGTGGCATCGACCGGCCGGCGCACGGCACTGGCTCACTGGATCGCCTCACCGAAAAACCCCCTTCCGGCCCGCGTGCTCGCCAACCGCATCTGGCAGCACCACTTCGGCCGCGGCATCGTGAAGAGCGCGAGCAACTTCGGCCTGATGGGCGATCCACCCACGCACCCAGAACTCCTCGACTGGCTGGCCAGCGAACTCGTCGCCGGCAACTGGCGGCTGAAGTCTCTCCACAAGACGATCCTGATGTCGGAGGCCTATCGGGCAGCGAGCGCCGGCACGGCCACCGCAATGGTGAAGGACCCGCTCAACGACGCCCTCTGGCGGTTCGACATGCGGCGGCTTAGCGCCGAGGAGCTTCGCGACTCGATCCACGTGGCCAGCGGCGGCTTTAACCCCAAGATGTACGGCCCCGGCGTCTATCCGGAGATTCCCAAGGCGGTGCTGGCCGGCCAGTCGCGGCCGGGGAGCGGCTGGGGGAGTTCGTCTCCGGAGGAGCAGGCCCGCCGCAGCATCTACATCCACGTGAAGCGATCGCTGATCACGCCGATCCTCGCCGACTTTGACATGGCCGACACCGACACGAGCTGTCCCGTGCGATTCACCACCACGCAGCCGACGCAGGCGCTGGGCATGATGAACGGCGACTTCGTGCAGCGGCAGGCGCGGCTGTTTGCCGAGCGGGTGCGGCGGGAGGTGGGGGGGCCCAACGGCGCCGACACCGCCGCCGAGGTGCGGCGGGCGCTCGAGATCGCCCTCACGCGGACGGCGTCCGACGAGGAGGTGGCCCAGGGCGTGGCGCTGGTCGAGAAGCTCGAGGGGCAGGACGGTGTCGGGCCGAGCCGGGCGCTGGAGCTGTATTGTGTGATGGTGTTGAATCTCAACGAGTTCGCCTACCTGGACTGAGCTGGAGACCGAGCCATGGAAACCAACCACGATCGCCCCGCGGGAGCGTTCTGCCGCCGCACGCGGCGGGAGTTCTTTTGGGAGGCGGGGGCGTCGTTCACGGGGCTCGCCTTGTCCGGCCTGCTCGACCAGGGTTTTTTCTCGCGGCAGACGCGGGCCGCCGACGGCCTGGCGGCCTACGTCAATCCGCTCGCCGCCAAGCCGCCCCACTTCGCCCCCAAGGCGAAGAGCGTGATCTTCCTGTTCATGTACGGCGGCCCGAGCCACGTCGACACCTTCGACTACAAGCCCGCGCTCTACCCGCTCGACGGCAAGACGATCGAAGTGAAGACGAAGGGCCGCGGCGGCGAGAAGAGCCAGGGCCGTGTCGTGGGGCCAAAGTGGAAGTTCCAGCAGTACGGCGAGTGCGGCAAGTGGGTAAGCGACCTGTTCCCGCACATCGGCACGCACGTCGACGACATCGCCTTCCTTCACTCGATGACGGCCGACTCGCCGATCCACGGCTCGGCGATGCTGCAGATGAACTCCGGCAAGATCCAGTCGGGCGCGCCCTGCCTGGGCTCGTGGGTCAACTACGCTCTCGGCAGCGTCAACGAAAACCTCCCCGGGTTCGTGGTGATGCTCGACCCGACCGGCGGACCGATCTCGGGCGCCAAGAACTGGGCCAGCGGCTACATGCCGGCCACGTATCAGGGCACGCTCCTGCGGAGCAAGGGGCCGCCGATCCTCGATCTCGCGCCCCCCGACGACATGCCGCTGGAGGCCCAGCGGGCGATGCTCGACGCCCTCCGCGAGGCCAACACCGCCCACCTCCTACCCCGCGGCGACAACAGCGAACTCGCCGCCCGGATCGCCTCCTACGAACTCGCCTGGAAGATGCAGGAGCACGCGCCCGAGGCGGTGGACCTGGCACGCGAAACCGAGGAAACACAAAAGCTCTACGGCCTCGATAACCCGCGCACTGCCGATTTTGGCCGGCGCTGCCTGCTCGCCCGCCGGCTCGTGGAGCGAGGCGTGCGATTCATCCAGCTCTATTCCGGCGGCGCCCACAACGACGACAACTGGGACGCCCACGGCGACCTGGAGAAGAACCACACCTTCCACGCGGGCAACACCGACCAGCCGGTGGCGGCGCTGCTTACTGATCTCAAGCGGTCGGGCCTGCTCGACTCCACGCTTGTGATTTGGGGAGGCGAGTTTGGCCGGCAGCCGACGGCGGAATACGACGAGGGCACGGGCCGCGACCACAACTCCTACGGCTTCACGATGTGGATGGCCGGCGGCGGCATCAAGGGAGGTGTGAGCGTGGGGGAGACCGACGAACTCGGCGCGGCGGCAATCTCGCCGGTGCACGATGGCAAGACCGGCTTCCACGTAAAAAGCCTGCACGCCACGGTGCTCAACCAGCTGGGCCTCGACCCCAACCGGCTTTCCTACTTCTTCGGCGGCCTCGACCAGAAGCTCGTCGGCGTGGAGCACGTCGAGCCGATCCACGAGATCATCGCGTGACGAGCCACCTGACTCTCTCGATGCCACGCGCCGTGCTGCTGGTGCTCGCGCTCGCCGCGACATCGCGTGGCGAGGCTCCGCCTTCGGCTGTGCAGACGGGCACGCCGCGGCGGGTGATCGCCGCCGACTCGTCCACAAAAACGCTCGCCGCGATCAGCCCCGACGGCCGCGTCGAATGGAAAATCCCCTGCGGCGCGATCCACGATCTCCATCTCCTCCCCGATGGTCACCTGCTCTATCAGGACGGTTGGACGCAGATCGTGGAGCTTGACGCCAACCGCAGGCCCGTCTGGACGTATGACGCGAAGGGCAACGGCAACGCCGACCGGCCGGTCGAGGTGCACGCGTTCCAGCGACTCGCCGACGGCACCACGATGATCGTCGAATCGGGCCCCGCGCGGATCATCGAGGTCGATTCGGCCGGCGTCATCACCCACGAGATTCCACTGACGGTCCAGTCTCCGTCGGCCCACTCCGACACGCGAAACGCCCGCACGACCTCCGCCGGCACGTATCTCGTGGCCCATGAGAAGGACGGCGTGGTTCGCGAGTACGACGCCGCGGGCCGGGTGGTCTGGGAGTTCGACGTACCGCTCTTCGGCCACGACAGGAAACCTGGCCATGGTCCCGAAGCCTTTGGCGACCAGGTCTATTCCGCGGTGCGGCTCGACAACGGCAACACGCTCATCGGCACGGGCAACGGCCACGGCGTTTTGGAGGTGGCCCCCAACAAAGACATCGTCTGGCAGGTCAGCCAGCGCGACCTGCCCGGCGTGGTGCTCGCCTGGGTGACGCAGGTTGAGCGGCGGCCAAATGGCAACACGATCCTGGTCAACTGCCATGCCGGCCCCGAGCAGCCGCAGATCCTGGAGATCACGCCCGACAAGCAGGTCGTCTGGTCGTTCCGCGACTTCACGACGTTTGGGAACTCACTGCCGGTCGCGATCGTCCTCGACCCCTGACGAGCGTCTCGCTACGAGCCCATCTTCATCGTCCGCAGCCGCAGCGCGTTGGCCACCACCGACACCGAGCTCAGGCTCATCGCGGCGGCAGCGATCATCGGGTTGAGCAGCAGGTGGCTCGAGAGCGGATAGAGCACCCCGGCCGCGATCGGCACTCCCAGCGCGTTGTAGATCAGCGCGAAGAAGAGATTCTGGCGGATGTTCCGCATCGTGTGACGGCTGAGGTCGATCGCCTTCACGATTCCCCGGAGGTCGCCCTTCACGAGCGTCACCCCGGCCGACTCGATCGCGGCATCGGAGCCCGTGCCCATGGCAATGCCGACATCGGCCGCTGCCAGCGCCGGCGCGTCGTTGATGCCGTCGCCGGCCATCGCCACCGTGCGACCCTCCGCCTGCAAGGCTCGCACGAGCTCGTGCTTTCCCTCGGGCTTTACCCCGGCGCGAAACTCGTCGATCCCGAGGCCGGCGGCCACGGTGCGGGCCGTCTGTTCGCTGTCGCCGGTGAGCATGATGATCCGCAGCCCGAGGTCATGAAGACTGCGGACTGCCTCGGGCGTCGAGTCCTTGATCGGGTCTGACACCGCGATCAGTCCGGCAAACTGACCGTCCACGGCCACGTGCATCACCGTGCGGCCCTGCTGCTGGAGCGCGTTGGCCCGGTCGTCGAAGGCGGCCAGATCGGCCACGCCCTCCTCGGCGAGCCAGGCCCGCTTGCCAACGAGTACCTCCCGGCCCTCCACGCTCCCGCGGGCGCCGCCGCCCGTCACGGAATCGAAGTGGGCCACCACGGGCACTGCCATGCTTCGCGCCGTCGCGCCCGCCACGATCGCCCTGGCCAGCGGGTGCTCGCTGTTCTGCTCGACGCTCGCGGCCAGCCGCAAGAGGTCCGCCTCGACGATAGGCGGCACCGGCAGGCACTCGGTGAGCGTCGGGCGGCCGGCCGTGAGCGTGCCCGTCTTGTCGACGACCACCGTATCGACCTTTTCGAGCCGCTCGAGCACCTCGGCGTTTTTCACGAGCACGCCCTCCCGCGCGCCGCGGCCGATGCCGACCATGATCGACATCGGCGTCGCCAGCCCGAGCGCACAGGGGCAGGCAATGATCAGCACGGCGACGGCGTTGACCAGCGCCCAGGCCAGCGGCGGCTGCTCCGGTGCCGCGATCGCCCACACCAGAAACGTGACGACCGCGATTGCCAGCACGGCGGGCACAAAATAGCCCGCCACAGCGTCGGCGACTTTTTGAATTGGCGCCCGGCTCCGCTGCGCGTCGGCCACCATGCCGATGATCCGCGAAAGCACGGTGTCTTTGCCGACCTTGTCGGCGACCATCAGGAACGAGCCGGTCTGGTTGCGGGTGCCGCCAATCACCGCATCGCCCACCTGCTTCTCCACCGGCATCGGCTCGCCGGTGATCATCGACTCCTCGACCGAGCTTCCGCCTTCCATGAGCCGGCCGTCCACGGGGATCTTTTCGCCGGGACGCACCCGCAGCACGTCGGCCTGATGCACTTCGTCGAGCGGCACCTCGCATTCCTCACCGTCGCGGACTACGCGGGCCACGGGCGGGGCGAGTGAGAGCAGTTCGCGGATGGCGGCCCCCGTGCGTTGGCGAGCCCGCAACTCGAGTAGTTGCCCGAGCAGCACCAGCGTGATGATCACCGCTGCCGCCTCGAAGTACATCGCCGCGCCGCCGTCGTGCCGGAACTGGTGTGGGATGACCGCGGGAAACAACACGGCGACGAGGCTGTAGAGATAGGCGGCACCGGTGCCGATGGCGATCAGCGTGAACATGTTGAGGTGGCCCGTCACGATCGAGCGGAAGCCTCGCTCGAAGAAGGGCCAGCCGGCCCAAAGCACCACCGGCGTGGCGAGCGCCAACTGCAGCCAGGGCTCGATCGTCGGCCCCAGCCAGCGATTGACCGGCACTCCCAACATGGGCAGCATCGACATGAGGAACACGGGCAGCGTAAGCGCGGCGGCGATCCAAAACCTCCGGGTCATGCTGCGGAGTTCGGGATCATCCTCGCCCGAGTCAAGCTGCAGGGTCTTCGGCTCCAGGTCCATGCCGCACTTCGGGCAGGCACCGGGGCCGACCTGTTCGATCTCCGGGTGCATGGGGCAGGTGTAGATGGCGTCGGCGCGGCCGGCGGGTGCCTTCGCGGCCGGACGGTGTGACCCACAGCAGGCCGCAGCCGCCGGGGCGGCCGGCGGAGCGTCGCCCATGAACTTCCGGAGGCAGCCCTCGGAGCAGAAGTAGGAGGTGACACCATCGCGGACCGCGCTCCGGGCGGTCTTCTCGTCAACGGTCATGCCACAGATGGGATCGATAGCCATGAAGGCGGAAGGCTCCTTTGGGGAATCACCAGCGTAACCCGCTCCCGACGTTCACGCCCTCCCACAAAAAGGCCGTCGCAGCGCACCGACAGGGCCCGCGGCCTTACGGCCGGTCGGCTTTCTGGAAGCGGGAGCCGGTGCCATAAAAAAGAGGGCGGCGGGAGACGTTTGTCCCCCGCCGCCCCACACATTCACGCTGAGCCAGCGTCAGGTGCTACTTGCCGCAGCACCCGGAGCCGCAGCATCCCTTCTGCTCGGCCTTCACGCCGGCAGTCGGGCACTCCTCATCGCAGCAGACGCATGTGCAACTCGTGCACTCGCAACTGCCCGTCTCACAGCAACCGCAGCAATCACACGCGTTGCAGCCAGCACGCTGGCCGCTGAGGGTGGCGGGCACGAAGGGCACGAAGGCCAGCGCCGCCAGGAGAAACAGACTGTTCATGGGAAGAATCCTTTGCTTGGAAAACTGAATCGATCGCGCCACGTCACGACGTGTGACCGTGGGAAAGCCACCGCAGATGTCACTCGACCGGCAGGCTTACGCCCCAGGACGGGAAGACATCGGTTCGGCGGCCGATTCAGTTCCGCCAGACGCCATAGAGGATCCGCACTGGCCGGATCGGCACGGAAAGCGAGACCGCCGCATACTCCCGGCTCACGCCGATCGCATGCGGGGCTTCCAGAGAAGCCGACTCGACCACCGCGACCTGCTCGAGGAGGTCGCGGTTAGGCGTGCTGCCCTTGGAGATGGAAAGCGGCTGATCCTGCCTGGCTTCCAACTGGCAGTGGCAGGGCGGGGCGGCAGGTTCCACCGGGCAGGCTGAGCAGCATGCGCCACTCTCGGCCGCACAGCAGCCGCGGTCGCATTCCCCGCCCCAGGCCTGGGGAACGACCTGCGCGGCAAACGCCACGAAGGCCATCATCAACCAGACCGGTTTTTGCAGGCGGAAACGCACGGCAGAGCCTCCCTAGAGCCATTCTACGCCTGCCGACCCGTGATGGTTCGCGGCCGATGGAAAACGCACGAGTCCATGGCGATTGAAAGCCGACCGGCCGTGAGGCCGCGGGCGAACCACGCTGAACGCGGCGTCTGGTGGTGGTGCACCCCACGCCTCACGGCGTTGGGCTTGGACAATGCGAGGCGAGTAGCACAGGTTTCCAACCTGTGCCCGATGTGCCGCAGGTTGAAAACCTGCGCTACGTATGCGGGTCATGCTTCAAGCCGACCAGCTGTGGCCGTGAGGCCGCGGACTGCTATTCCGGGCGGTCGAAGTCGGCACGGACGTCGAGCATCGTCTGGTCGTAGTCGTCGAGGCGAATCAGTCCGTAACGAGGCATCTCCAGGTCGTAGGTCACCCAGATCGTGACCGACGTAACGGCGGCGAATACGGCCATGTGCAGCCAGTTGAACCGCTTCGTGCCTGACATGTCGTGGCCGGCGAGCAACGCGGCGAAGATCGAAACGAAGAGTAGGAGTACGAGGATCTCCGTCGGCGTGTGGGCCATGGAGGCGGCCTGATGCCGGGTGCCGGCGTCAAACATCTCATTGAGCGCCGCCAGCAGGATCGCGGCCGTCTGGTCGCTCTCGCACCGCGGCACGGCCGCGACCGACTGCCGCCAGATGGCATCCCGCTGATCCTTCAGCCGATCGGAAAGTTCCACCTGCGACTCGGCAGGGGAGGCGGCCGGCCGCTGCGCGAGCCGGGTGTCGAGGTAGCCGCGAAACAGGTCGCGAACCGACGCACGGGTGTCTTCGGGGAGAATCGACAGCCGTAACCAGGCGGTGCCGACGGCGTTGGCCTCTTCCACGATCAGGCTCCGCCGCATGTCGAGCCGCGTGCCCGCCGAGCTGAACCAGAACGCAATCAGCAGCCCCAGCAGGCCGAGCACCGCGGCATCGACGGCGCTCGTGCCCACCGTATCCGCATCGTCGGACCGCAGCCAGCGAAGCCGGCCCAGGCGGCGGCCAACCTCCGCGGCCACGACCATGGCAACGAAGAGCAGCACCGGCAGGGCAATCATTGGCAGTTGCACGCCATTCATGGTTGGGGTCTCGCGGGGGTGGGAGCCGGCGGCTGCGGCTGGCCGAACACCGCTTCCAGGCCGCGGCCGATGCCATCCTTGAGCACCGCCTCGGCAGTGTTCTCCACGATCCGGCCGAGGATCGATTCCATGGCCGCCGCGTCGAACTGCGGCTTCTCAAC
This sequence comes from Candidatus Kuenenia stuttgartensis, assembly GCA_945870505.1. Classification (GTDB taxonomy): domain Bacteria; phylum Planctomycetota; class Planctomycetia; order Pirellulales; family UBA1268; genus QWPN01. The sequence continues at coordinate 18,469 of CAMBSN010000031.1, forward strand.
CGTTCCCTTCAGCGGCACGATCAGCGGCGTACGGAAGAGCTGGCCGAGGACCGGCGTCTGGCCCACGAGGTCGCCCCGCAGCGCTACCTCCAGCCGCATGTCGAGCGAGCCGTTCTGGCCCACGCTTCCCTGCGACTTCACCACGAGCTGGCCCGAGTCCATCACGAGCCCGTCGTGCGCGATCCGGCGGCCGGCGAGCCGCACCCGGACCGGATCAGGCCGCACCCGCAGGAGCACCGCCTTGTCGCCGAATGCAAACCGCGGATCGACCACGCTCTGGAGCTTCACGAGGAGGTTTACCAACGGCTGCACCCCGGGCGAGGGCTTGAGTTCGAGGTTCTCAAACGTCAGCTGGCCGGCAAGTTCGCCGCCGAAGGCATCGCCAAACGGCAGCCTCGCGCCAGCGAGATCGACGCTCACGACGCCCGCAGCATGGGCAGCGTGGCCGAGCACCGGCGAGAGCCACATCGCGATCCGCCGGCAAGTCTGCTCCGACAGCGCGACACGCTCCACGAGGCGGCCGGGTGGGATGACGAGCTCACCCGGCGCGGGCACGAGCCGCACCCACGGGGCACCGCGGATCCGCCCCCCCGCAACCGGAATGTCGAACGGCCCGAAGGCGAGCTGCCCTTCGAGCAGCCGCACCGGCACCTCCCCTGCGGCCAGCGGAAAGCCCTCGACGTCGCCGCCAGTCCAGGCGGCCGTGGTGTCGATCGCCAGCGACTTGAGCCGGTCATCGACGGGCCGAACCGACGCGCTCGCCGGCCGCGTGATCCGCATCGCGAGATCGGGCTCCGCTTCGGTGCCGCGGGTCGCTGCCAGCCAGTCGGCCGGGAGTTGCACTGCGGCTGTTGCGGGGCCATCACCCGGCCCCGCCACCTCGGCGGGGCCGCCGCCGGCCGTCAGCGGCACCCGCAGCGCGAAGGGCCTACCATCCGATCCCACGAGCCTGACCCGGCCGCCCGTCCACGGGGAGAGCAGTCGGGAGATCTGCTGCCAGTCGTAGGCCGCCGTGCCTTCGAGCGTGACGACCCGCCGCGCATGCCAATCGTCGAGCCGACCGGTCGCGGCCACCGCGATCGTGGACGACTCGACCGAGAGCCTGTCGATCCGCAGCTGATCGGCAAGCGTGCCCGACGCGGTGCGCGGCCGCGTCACCTCCAGGGCCCCGGCGACCCGTGGTTCGTTCCAGACCGGCCGCGCTGCCTGCCCTTCGCGGCCGCCAGCCGCAAGCACGAGCTGGCTTCCCGTCGCTTCGACGAGCAGGTTTACGCCCGCCTGGGTATCGATGATCTCGACGGTTCCCCAGCCACGGCCGCCGGCGGGCCACGAGCGGGCGACAGCGGTGGTCATGAGCCACGGCTCCACACGACCGACGTCGGCCTGCCACTGGATGCGGCCCCGGAGCCGCTCAGCAGTGGCTTCCCCGGCCATCAGCGGGAGCCAGGTGAGTCCGCCCGTGCGGAGCGACAGGCTCGTTGAGAGCAGCTCGCCAGACGAAAGGTCTACCCTGCCCGATACCGCATCGACTCGTCCTGCAGACGTGATCACGACCCGCGGCTCGACGATCTCGCGGCCGTCGTGCCGCGCCACGAGCTTCTCGATTTCGCATCCCGCCCGCGTCCACTGCCAGACGTCGCCCTGCGGCACCACCTCGGCACCCGCCTTGATCGCACCGGCGAGTTCGAGGCCCGGAGTCGCAAACACCGGGATGATCGCCGCCAGCCGCGGCTGCCACTTCGTGAGATCGCCGACGAGCGACCCGACGGCCTTGGTGGCGGTGGAGTTGGCCGCGGGGCGGATCCAGGCGACGGTGGCATCGGCCGGAAACCCGGCGACGGCCGCGAGATCGACGACGGCGCCGCCGTCGAGCGACGCCTCCAGCCGATCGTCGCCCGATGCGAGCACCATGCGGCCGCGATCGATCGCGGCCCCGCCCGACACCATGCTGCCCTCGGCCTCAGCCTCGACCGAGAGCTGCTTGTCTTGCCAAGTCGGCCTGCCCGGCACGGCCATCTCGACATCCGCGAGGCTTGCGGCGAGCGAGAGCGATCCGGGGCCGGGGCCGGCAGCCGCCACGTCGAGCCGTCCCTGAAACGTTCCCTGGGCAGTCGCCTCTCCCAGATCGAGCACCTGCGCCAGTTCGCTCATCACGCCGGCGAGATCCGCCTTCCACTGCACCACAAACGCCGCAGGCGAACCCGACGCCGTTGCCTCAACGGCCTGCGAGACGAGCTTGGCCTCCTCGATCCGCAGCCGCTCGCCGCGGCCAGGGCCCCGACGGCCGCGAACCCAGGCCGTGAACGGCTCCGGCCACGAGAGCGGCATCGTCGCCGGCTCACCGTCGGCTGCAGCGACCGGCTGCGACCGCACCGCGGTGAGATCCCGGGCCGTCGCCCGAAGCTCCAGCACGCGATCGCCACCGTCGCCCCGCGCCGATGCCGCGAGCCTGAGGTTGCCCCCGGTGACGCGGACGTCGGGCCGCACGGTGATGCCGCCAGGCAGGGCGCTGGATGCTGAGGCCAGATCGACGTCGACCGACGCCGTGAAATCGTCCGCCACGATCCGCTCGGCCCAGTCGGGGTCGTGGAGCGAGGGCATCCTCACGCTGCCCGACGCCTGTGCCTTGACCACGTCCGACGCCGCCTCGAGCCGCCGCACCACGATCCGCTCGGCGTCGAGCGACATATCAAACGGCACGGTGCAGCGGTCGATGGCCACCTGCTCCGCGAGCGTCGTGGCATCGCAAACGGCGAATCGCTCGAGCGTGGCCTCGCCCGCCACGTGGCGGCCGGTCGCGTCGAGCGACACGTCGAGGCGGAGATCGGCAATCCCGTCAACGACATACGGCTGCCCAAACCTTGTGGCGACAACGGTCGAGGCGCCGAGCGGCAGCCGGTTCGTGGCCAGCGTGATCGTCCGTCCGCCGTCGGCGGCTGCCGGTGGAGACGAAATCGACCAGCCACCGTCGCGGACGAGCACCGCGGCCGCGGCCGCTGGAATCGTGGCCCGGTCGAGCTGCACCGGTTCGCCCGGCGGCGGCGCCGCGCTGGGGTGTCCGACAACCGCCGCACCGTCGGAGTGCCGCAGGCGGCCGGCGGCCGTCCAGCCGGCGAGTGATCCGTCGGCCTGCAGCGAGCCCGCCGCGATCACGTCGGAGAGCCGCCAGGCGACGCGATGAACCGCGTCAACCAGTTCGACGGTGCCGTTGACGACCTCGAGTTCGATCGCCACCGGTCGCGCGGTCGCCGCGAGCCACGGGGCGACGACGTCTTCGAGCGAACTGCCGTCGCCACGCACCTCGACGAGCACCTCGGGATCGACGAGCCGCACCGTACCGAGCGATTTCGGATCAACCGCCAGTCGGAGGAGCCCGCGGTCGAGGGCGAGCCGCGGCACGAACAACGCCGCGCGGCCCGACCGGTCGCGGAGCACGACGTCGCGATACTCGACGCCTCCCACCCAGCGCCACGAGGCGGCGGTGCTCGTGATGCTGCCATCGATGCCGGCGAAGGCCAGCGCGAGCGGCCGATCGCGGAGGGGCGTGTGCACGAGCACCGCCGGCGCGACGGCGACGATGGCCACGGCTGTGGCGGCCATGACGACGAACCACCGCGCCCAGCGGCGCCGAGGCCTCGATCCTGCACCGTGACCGGAGTGTCGCCTCGCCATGCGGCGGAGTATAGGAGTGGCCGTCAGGGCCAAGAAGGCGGGATTCCCCGGGATTCCAGCCGCACCAGATCCGCGGGCGTGTCGAGATCGAGAAACGAGTCGAGTTCGGGGTCGATCGCCATCATCTCCTCCGGCGTCACGAACCGCACGGCATCCGGCTGCCGCGCCACGAGATCGTCGAGGACGGCCCGGGGTCCACGGCCGGCGGCGGCGAGCGCGGCGATCGACGGCGCGAGGTCGCAGGCGAGCGCCGCGGCGAGCACCTGCGGGTGGCCGGCAACGAGCGGCACGACGAACCTCGCGGCCGACGCTCGGGCCGTGTTGACCAGCAGCCGTACCAGCGCAGGCATAAGCAGCGGCACGTCGCACGACGCCACGAACGCCCACCGTGGCGGTGGCACGCGGCTCATGCCATGCGCGAGGCCGTCGCGGATCCCGGCCAGCGGCCCTGCGTGTGGGATCGTGTCGCGGATGATCTCAACGCCGTCGGGCAGCAGGGGCAAGGGCTGATCGGCCGCCGCCACCACGATCACCCGCGGCACCACGGCCGCCACCGCCCGGCAGACGCGACGGAGGCACGGCTCTCCGCCGATGACAAACGCGGCCTTACCACCAGCGCCGAGGTCGAGTCCCGTGAGCCGACTCGACCGGCCACCGGCAAGCACGATCCCGACCACGTCGTCATGCATCTGCAACCTCCAGCCGGCGGCCCCGCCGGCCCGATACGGTCGCGCCGCCGTCATCCACGATACCGCCGGGGTGTCCGGGCGACTTCCACCGCCCGGCGTCGGCTCGCCGCTGGCCGACGTTGCCCGTGGCATCCCGCTGGCGAAGCATCGTCGCGGATCCGGAGGCGGCCGAGCGGCTGCCCTGGCTTTTCACATGGTCGGCTGGACGCCTACCCAATCGACGCCCGTCACTGGCGGGCCTGGGAGGCGCGGATGGCAACGGTGACCGAGCGGACGAGCGTGGCGGTGGAAAGCCTGTCGATCGAGGCGGTGCGATCGCTGATGCAGCCGCAGGCTGCCCCCTGCCTGTCGCTCTACCTACCGACCCACCGCAACGTGCCCAACAACTCGGTCGATCTGCCGACGTTTCGCCAACTCGTGGGCGGACTGGAGACGGGCCTCGCGGCGGCGCATCCCCGACACGAGATCGAGCGGCTCCTCGGGCCGTTCCATGTGCTTGCGGGCGATGCCTGGTTCTGGCGACACACCCGCGACGGCCTCGCCGTGCTCGCCAGCGAGGGCCGAGCACGGGTGTTCCTGCTGCAGCGGCCCGTGAAGCCGCTGGCCATGATCATGCGGCGGTTTCACCTGATGCCGCTGGTGCGACTCGCGGCGGCGATGGGGAGGTGTCATGTGCTGGCCCTCACCGGTCGCGAGGCGCGGCTCCTCGAAGGCACGATCTGGCGCGATGCCACGAGCACCGTGCTCGGACGGCTCGACCCCGTCGCCCTGGTCTCACTGCCCGGCCACGAACCGGACGAGTCGCTCGCCCGGGGTGACGTCGTGGACGAAGAGACCTTCCAGCCGCACCGTGTGGAACGGGGGCTGGGGCCGTCGGGCATGGCAGGTCCAACGATCGTGCACGGGGGCGCAGACTCAAAGCAGGATGACATCAACGCCGACACGGAGATCTTCCTGCGACACGTCGATGCGGTCGTGATCGACCAGGCGTCGCGACCAACAGGCCTGCCGCTGGTGCTCGTCGCCGGCCCGAAGCTGGCGGCGACGTTCCGCGGCCTGTCGAAGAACGACCTCCTGCTCGACGACCACATCGCCAAGGATCCGCACCTCATGGATCGCGACGAACTCGCGGCGGCGGTGGCAAACGTGTTTGCCGCGGCGGCTGCCGCGCGGCTGGCCCGCGAGGTCCATCTCTACGAGCAGGGCCGCGCGCACGACTTCGCCGCGGGCGATCTCTCCGACGTGGGCCGCGCCGCCGTGGCGGGCCGCGTGGCCACGCTCCTCATCGAGGCCGACCGGTTCGAGCCGGGCCGATTCGATCGCACGACGGGTGCGGTCGAGTTTGACGGCGCGGGGCGGGCAGGCGAGCAGGCGTTTGGCCACGAGTTCGAGCGGGAAGACGTCTTCGGCTCCGTGGCCGAGACGGTCCTCGCGCATGGCGGCACGATCGTGTCGGTGCCGCGGATCGATATGCCGACCGAATCGGGCGTGGCGGCGATCTACCGGTATTGAAGCCGGCCGCCGCGCGGCCCCTGAAAAACTGCTGCAGGAGTGTGGGATCGCCGATACTACGGTGGGATTTGCCCACTCTCCCACCGTGTCGTATCATGGTGTCATGACCACGAAAACCACCGATAGCAAGGGTCGCGTGACGCTGGGCGATCGCTTCGCGAACCGGACCGTCATCATCGAGGTGATCGACGAGACCGAAGTTCGCATCTCGCTCGCCCGTGTCGTCCCGGAGCGGGAAATGTGGCTGCATGACAATCGCGCTGCCAGCACCGCCGTCCGTCGTGGGCTGGCCGATGCTCGGAATGGCAAGTTCTCCGCCGGCCCCGATCTTGCCGCCGACGCCGAGCTGGCGGAGCGGCTGCGGGATTAGCCCGCGTGTTCGCGCTGCGGTGGACCGATGAGGCGGCCTCTGAGTACGCCCGCCTCAAGGACAGGGCCAAGGCAGCTCTCGAGAGGCGTCCTGCCAAGCGCCTCTGTAGTGCGACTCGGGACGAGGGCCTCTTCAAGCAGGTTCATAAATGCGTCTCGCTCCTGGCGGAAAACCCCCGGCATCCGGGCCTCCAGACCCATGAGTTCCGTTCAATCGAGCATCCGTTCGACCCGAGCGAGAAGGTCTTCGAGGCGTATGCCCAAAACCGCACTCCCGGCGCCTACCGGGTCTTCTGGTGCTACGGCCCGGCGAAGGCTGAGATCACGATCATCGCGATCACGCCTCATCCGTGACGGCGTGGGGTGAACCGCCACCAGGCGCTGCGTCCAGCGTAGTTCGCCCGCAGCCTCACGGCCGGTCGGCTTTCACGCGCTGAACGACCACGTTGGCGGACCGCTTGAGGAGGGGCATGATAGGCACGCAAGGCTGCGCACCGATCACGCCGCGAGCCACTCGCGGAGCCGCGCGAGGTCGCGTTTGAGTTGAGCGATCAGCGCAGGCCCCGTCCCCAGACCAGCATATTCGTGGTGCTGGCTGATCGGCCCCGAGAAGCCGGTGGTCTTGAGCCAGTCGAAAAACGACTTCTGCACCACGCCCTCGCCCAGCGGACACCAGCGGAGCTTCTGCCCCGCGTCGTTCCGCTCCCAGAAAAAATCCTTGCAGAACACGGCGACGAGGTGATCGGCCATCAGGCGGGCGTGGAGTGGCCAGGCGAGGCCTCCCTCGACGGTTGCATGGGCGATGTCGAAGCAGGCGCCGACGTTCTTCGGATCGAGGTCCGCAAGCGCCTCGTGCAGGTCCCAGACCGCCGCGCCCACGTACCCGGCGCCGGAGTGGTTCTGGTAGCCGGCCTGTAGGCCGAGATCGCGGCAGGCCGCGGCGACGTCGGCGAGGGCTGCGTGCAGGTCGGCCACGCGCTTCGCCGGATCCCCATCCTTCGGATACTTGAAAAACCCGAGTCGCACCCTGGGGATACCGGCCGCGGCGGTCGCCTTGAGCACCCGCTCGCCGGCCGGGTCGAGGGTGACCACGCTGGTGGTGACGATCGCGAGGCGCTTGCTCCGCTTCCCGAGAGCCTCGACCATCCGCGGCAGATCCTCCTCGACGCGGGCCGGGGCGATGTGCGTGGAGGTGCCGTCCCGCACGGCGACCTCGACGCCATCCCAGCCGACCTCCGCCACGAGGTCGGCGGTGGCGTCGAAGGAGAGGTCGATAAAAGGCTTCGTGAAGCCGATGAGCGGAAACGGCCGTGCTTCTGGAGTCTCGGCCGCGGGTGCCTCGGCTGCGGGCAGCCGCCGCCCCGCAGCTCCGGCAAAGACTCCGGCGGCCGACGAGGCGAGAAACACTCGACGCGATGAGCTGCTCATGAGAGATGTGGCCCCGGGCGCCTCCGCCATCGTATCACGCAAAGGAACTGGCAACCCACGCAAGGCTTTTTGAGGTTCGTCTGTTGATCACCCGTGCCCACCTGGCGGCCACGGCGAGGCCGTCGCCCGGTGCGTCGGCTTCATTGCAAGCGGCCTTGCACTCCGATAGTATTCTCGCTCGAAGGGGTGGTCCCTCCTTAGGGTTCCCCTCTCAAAGGAGACTTCCATGCGTCGGCGAAAGCTTGCCTGCGAGAAACTCGAACCTCGAATGCTGCTTGCCGTGATCGCTGCCGAGCACGACGGCGTGGCCTACTTCGTGCGGCCCGAGTCGCCGCGCGTCGAACGCTACGACGTGGCCGGCCATGCGTGGCTCGCGTCGGTCGAACTTGCCGGCGCCACGACCGCCCCGACGGCGCTCGCGGTCGATGGTTCGGGCATCTTCGTGGCTTTCTCCAACGCCGTCTACCGCTATGCCGCCAACGGCAACTCCCGTACCCACCTGCTCACCGCCGGCACTCCCGCCAATGACCTGCTGCTCGACGGTTCGCTGTTGTTCGTGAACGCGTCGACGATCTACGAAAAGGCCGTGACCACCATCAACACGACCACCAACACAGTCGTGGGCTCGTTCACGAACTGGTGGGTTGACGCACTCCACGGGGCTTCGATCGTGCCGGGCGCAAACCGAATCTTCGGCCGGACCGCGGGCGTGAGTCCGTCCGACATCGCCTATCTGAGCTACGGCGACAACGGCGTGATCACCGGCGGTTCCGACAGCCCGTACCATGGCGATCTTCCCGATGCATCGCAGACGTGGGTCCTGCCCGGCGACGCGCTTGTGATCGACGACTCAGGCACCATCTATCGGACGGCGAACCTGACCCGGGCCGCAAGCCTTGGCACCCGCATCGACGACATCGCGTTCCGGCAGGACGGCACGCCGGTCAGCCTGCGTGGCTCGAAACTGGCAGCCTACGATTCGACGTTTCTGCCCACGGCCGAAACTGATCTCGGATACGTTCCCGATGAAATCCTCGGCTCCGGAGACTCGGTGGTGGCGTTCACGGCCGACCCGGGCAGCTCGCATGGATTCCGCGACGAAGTGGTCCCGCCGTCGCGATTCACCCCGCCGGCTCCCGGGCCGGCGGTCGATCCGGCCAGCATCGCCTACTCGCCAGACGCCGTGACCGTCGCCGCCGACGGCACGCTGCTGATCTTCGACCGGGAGACCGCCAGCGTCTTTCGCTGGGACCCAGCCGCAGCCCGCTACACGCAGTCGCTGCCGCTGATCGGCAGCCCGCAGTTCTTCGCCTATTCGCCGACGACCGACTCGGCTTATCTGGCCGAGGCGTCGGGATTCATCCGCAGGCTCGAGGTGTCGGCGGCCTCCCCTCAGGAGAAGGCCTTCGCGGTGCTGGCCGCCCCGCCGGGAGGCCTGGCAACTGCGGGTGCGTATCTCTTTGCGCAAGACTCCTCTGGGGCGTGGGCGACACACTCCACCTTCGCACCCAACGGCGCGCTGGTCGATTCGAAGGACTGGAACCACTACTCCGAGGAGTTCATCTGGAGCGACGCCAACCAACGGATGTACTTTTTCCAAGACAACTCTTCGCCAAACGACCTGCTCTCCGAAGAGATCAACGCCGACGGCACGAGCTATCCCGGCGAACTGCCGGGAGGAATCGGCTTCCTGAAGGATTCACCCCTGCACACCAGCGTCGGGTTCGAACACCCTCTCCGAGTCGCTCCGGACGGCAGTGTCGTCGTGCTCGGATCGGGTCTCATCCACGACGCCCGGTCTCTCGCCCGGCTGCCTTACGCGCTCTCCAACCCGGTGGCAGACGCCACCTGGCTCGCGGGCAGCCTCTACACGCTCCGCGTTGTGGCCGGCGGCACGGAGGTGCAGCGATGGAATGGGCCGACTTACGAACTCGTCGCATCGGCCACCATTCCCGGCGTCCCGGTCAGGCTCGTGACCGCCGGTGATCGCCTCGTAGCCCTTACGGCGGGCGGGGCGTCCGCGCTTGCGTTTGCGCAGTTCGACGCCAATCTCGCCGTCCTCGGTCCGGCGTTAGTGGTCGCCTCGATCGGCGATGCGACGGTGACCGAGGGAGACGATGGCACGCGGCGGGCGATCTTTCCAGTGAAGTTGTCGCGGCCGAGCGACGAACCGGTGCGGGTGGCCTACGGCACGGTCGACGGCACCGCGACGTCCGGCCGCGACTTCCGCGAAAAGCATGGGTTCGTGACGTTTCAGCCGGGCGAGACCCTCAAAAACGTTTCGATCCGGACCATCGGCGACCGGGTCCATGAGGCAGACGAGTCTTTCTCCGTCGCTCTGCAGTCTGCCACGAACGCGACGATCGGCCGCGATGTCGCCAAGGGCACGATCCTCAACGATGATCCCAGACCGAGGCTTACCATCCGAGACGTGAGCGTCCTCGAGGGCAACGGCGCTGGCGGGACGGCGACCTTCGTGCTCAGGCTCTCCGCCCCGAGCGAGTTGCCGGTGCGCGTGGTCTTTGCAGCAGTCGGCAAGACGGCGGCGGGCGACGACTTTCAACCCGTGTTCGGCACGGCGATCATCGAGCCGGGAAGCACCGTGACGAAGGTGCGGGTGCCAGTCACGGGTGATACGACCTTCGAATCCGACGAGAACTTCATGCTCAAACTCACTGCACTTGAGAACGTGATGCTCGACCGCGTCTCCGCCAAGGGGACGATCCGCAACGACGATCCGAAGCCGAAACTCTCGGTGGCAAACGCGAGGGTCGCCGAGACCGTCTCAGGCATCGCCTGGGCGGCGTTCACGATAACGCTCTCGGCGGCCGCAGGAGTACCGGTTTCCATTCACTACACGACGGCCGACGGGACCGCCCGAGCGGGAGTTGACTATGCCGCGACCTCTGGAACGCTCACCTTCGCCCCTGGCGAGACGTCCAAGGTCGTCTCCATCGCGATCCTGGCCGATGCCGCGGCCGAACCGTCCGAGCGGTTCGCCCTCAGGCTCTCGACACCGGTCGGCGCGAAGCTTGACCGTGCCCGGGCAGAGGCCACCATTCTGGATGCTGGTCCCGTCGCAAAGACCCTGGCCGCCGGCCGCTGGCGAAGTTTTTCCTGACCTTCCGTCGGCGAAAGCCCCTCGGGATACCCAGTTGCTGCGGTATTGCGCCCGGCCCCCCTTCGCACTCGAGCGGCTCTCCATGATCCGCGACGCCGACGGCCGCATCGCTCACATCCGCTACGTGCTCCCGCGGCACAAGGCGGCCAACTGGGTCAGGCCCGGCCGCTCGCGAAAATCCACGCAGCAGGGGGCGAGCGGCGGCGTCGAGCTCTCGCCGTTCGAGTTCCGGGACCGGCCTGCTAGGGCCCCGGAGACGGAAGCACGCGGCTCACGAGCCGCTCATCGGTCGGGCGATGCTTGTGGAAGTGCCAATGACAGGACTATCCTTCTTTAGATCGTGCGCGCCGCTTTTTTGACGCAAGTCCATGGCGGTGCGCGACTTCCGACAAGTCGCCGCAGGCTTAACCGGACAGTACTGGTTGCCAACCTTGTATCTTGCCCCCGCCAGTGGCGAGCGGCCACATTGATCCTTCCGTCCCGGTTACCCGGAGCACGGAGGCCGGCGATAGATCGATCAACCTTCGGTCCTCCAAGGCCGTAGCACAGCGTGATCGTCGCCGGTCTTGTCATAG
>CAMBSN010000032.1 GCA_945870505.1 Candidatus Kuenenia stuttgartensis
CGAGCCCTGGCCCTCGCACCTGCGAGGGCCAGGGTTTTTTATGCGCGGCGTGGGCGAACCACACACGCGACGACAACTGGCGTGGTCGGGCGTCGGCACTGCTGCTATCGTCCAGGAAGCGCCCCTCAGGGCGAATGGATGCCCACCACGGCCGTTCCATGACCGCCTCCCATCCGTCGCCGCGAGCCGAGGTTGGGATCGCCTGTGTGGCGGCGGCCGTGGCAGTCGCCGTCGCGGTCTGGGCCTGCGGCGGACTCGACATCCTCGCCGGCCGTCCGCTGAAGTTCGAGGGCGACGCCATCCTTCACGCGGTCGTCGCCACGATCGCCGTCGATGACGAATGGACGTGGCATGGCAGTCGCTTCGGGGCGCCTGGCGGGTTTCCCCTGGCCGCCTTCGGTCTCCAGTTGCCGGTCGAGACGGCGCTCATGAAGCTTGTCTCCTTGTTCACCGACGACCCGGTTACCGTGCTCAACGGCACGTGGCTGACCCTCATCGGAATCGCGGCCATCGATGCCTACGCGGCCTTTCGCTTGCTCGGCCTCGGCCGGATGGCGTCGCTCGTCTGCGGCGCACTCTTCGCGGCATCCCCACACGCCTTCCTGCGGAACGTCACCCACCTCAATCTGCACGCCGCGTTTGTGCCGGTGCCCACGGCGCTCGCCGTGCTCGTCGCCAGCGGGGGGGCCGCAGGCCTCGGCCAACGCACGTTTCTCGCGGCCGGGATTGCGACGGCCGTCGCCGCCCTGGGGTATGTCTACTACCCCTTCTTCTACGCGATCCTGTTTGTTGCGGCACTCCTCGTCGCCTTCGTTCGCTGCCGACGAGACTCGCTCCGGCGCGGAGTGGCATGCTTGACCGTGGTTCTCATGGCGGGTGCCATCAACCTCGCCCCCACCGTCATCGCCTGGGTGCGCGACGGTCGCCCAGCGTCGCTCGACTACAAGCAGCCGGGAGAAGCCGACACCTTCGGCCTGCGAATCCGCGACCTTGTGATGCCCTCGTCGGCCTCGCGGATTCCGCCGCTGGCGGCCCTCGGTCGCCGAGTCGAGGCCGTCGCGTGGCCCCTCCGAGGCGAGAGCCGGCACGCGAAACTCGGGCTCGCCGCCACGATCGGTTTCCTGATCGCGCTCGCCGCGCTCGTCGGCTGGCGGCCGCCGATGGATGACCGTGGCCGTGTCGCCCTCAACGCGGCAGGGTGCCTGATCATCGCGATTCTGATCGTAGCCGTGCCGGGCGGCCTGGGCTCCATCTTCAACACGTTCGTGACGCCGCAGTTCCGCTGCTACAACCGCGTCGTCCCTCTGGTCTCTTTCCTTTGCCTTGCAGCCCTCGGCACCTGGCTCTCCGCGTCGCTCGCCCGGATGCCACGCAGGGCGGCGGTGGCGGTCTGGTTTGGTTTGCTGGCCTGTGGCCTCTTCGAACAGGATGTGGCTGCGTCGATCCGTTCGCGAGCAGCAGAAACCTCTCTCGAACGAAGCAGCCTGGGGGAGTTTGTCGCTGAGGTCGAGGAGGCCCTGCCAGACGGCGGCAGCGTTTGGATGCTGCCCGTGACGGCATTTCCAGTCGATGCCGGGTCGGGAACCATGAGGGAGTTTGACCACGCAAAGCCGATCCTGTTCTCGAAGCGGCTGCGGTGGAGCTGGCCGTCCTTTGGCTCCACTCAGGAGAGGCTCTCCGCTGAGATCGGTGACGGCACCACCACCGCCTCGATCGAACGTGGCAGCGACGCCGGGTACGACGCGGTCTGGCTCGACGGTGCTGGCGATGCGAGCGTCGTAACTGCCGCAGCGAATGCGGTCGTCGCCGCCAGCGGGAGGCTCGTGCGAGAATCCGCCGATGGCCGGTATCGGGTCTACGCGCTCGCGAAAGGCCCGACGGACATGCGATCGCAGGAGGCCGGTCGGTGATCCTAAGCCGCACGGCGAACGCATGAAGATCTTCGGCATCGGCTGGGCGAAGACGGGCACAACCACGCTGGGCCGTTGCCTGGAGTTGCTCGACTACAGGCACGTCGGCCAACGGCTCGACCTCGTGCCACACCTTGAAAAGGGCGACCTTGCGGCGATCCACGAGGTCGCCGCCGAGGCCGACGCCTTCGAGGACTGGCCGTGGCTCCTGCTCTTCCGGGAACTCGACCTCGCCTTCCCCGGCAGCCGGTTCGTGCTCACGACCCGAGCTCCCGACCGCTGGATCCGCAGCTATCTCAACATGCTCCGGCATCCCGTGTTCATCAGCGACGAACTCACCCACATCCGCCGCGTCCTCTACGGGCTGCCCTTCCCCGACGTCACCGCCGAGCAACTCGTCGACCGCTACTGCCGGCACAACGACACCGTGACCAACTACTTTCGAGGTCGCCCGCACGACCTGCTCGTTGTCGACTGGGAGGCGAGCCACGGCTGGCCCGAACTCTGTCGATTCCTCGGCCGCGATGTTCCCGATCAGCCGTTCCCGCGGGAAAACGTCGGCAACTACGAGCCGCCGCCGGCCTCCTGACCGGCCATCGAAGCCAGGAGTTCGCGGGCATGCTCCAGCGCCTCGGCTCGGCTCGAGGCGAACCGGACGAGTGGATCGTCGATCCGCCAGGTGTCGCGGTACGCAAAGATCTTGCCGTTCGTCGAGTCGCAGACCACGTGGGGCTTCCGCATCAGCGTGCAGAGGAGGTGGGCATGAAGCCGGTCGGTAAGCACCACGCGGCCCCGGGAGAGAAAGCGACAACCACGGAGCGTGCGATCCTCGGCAAGCTGGTCCCAGAGCCAGGGCAGGTGCCGCCATGCCATTCGGCGACGCGGAGGGCAGGAACCGATCTCGGGGGGCGGGTCGCCAACCCACTCCTTGAAGCCACGCGCCGCGGTCGACATCAGGCCAACCTCCGGCCCGGGCGTCGTCCAGTCGCCGACAACGAGGTCGCCGTCAGCCGCTCCCCACGCCTCGCGGGCCTCGGTGTCGGTTCGCCACAAGGCGAGCAGCGGAACGTCGGCCGGCTGACCGGCACCAGCCAGATCGAGGGCGACGGCAGCGTCGGGACAAAGGGCGGAGTCGCAGCAAAACTTTTGCCGAGCGAACGCCAGGCTCGCGGCGTCGCGCAGGAGTAGCGTCACGTCGCTGGCATGCACCAGCAGGTCCGCCAGTGCCTCGGCTCGTTTCTGCGACGCGAACCAGATGCTCTGCGGGAGCTGGATGATCCGCCGCTGTGGAAAATCAACGAGAATCTGCTCGCGGAGCGACTGCTCGTGGCGATAGGCGTCGCCGAGATTGCCGCCGCCGAGGATCAGGATCGGTCCCTCTGGCACGGCGGTTCGCAGGGCGGAAGGCTTGTAGCTCCAGGGATCGCACGCGTAATCGACCGACACGCCGATCGCGTTGAGAATGCGGCGCGTGCCCCACCAGATCGCGGCGTCACCCACGTTCCAGTGATCGGGATAGCCGGCCAGGGCGCAGCAGGTGCCACGGGGCAACAGGTCGGCCCAGATCGAGCGGAGTGTTTCACGCGTGCTGGTGAGCGGATCACGATCGCCGCCATCCATCCGGGATCGCAGCCCGGTCGATGTTCGGGCATCAGACTGCGCCCCGCTCGAGCCATCCGGTCGCGAGAGCGGACCACCGACGAGCGGCATGAACGCATGTCGGCGGCGGGCGAGTCCGGGCGACATCAGCCGGCGGTGAGGGGCGGCCGCCACCGCCTCCTGAGGCCTTGCCTCGCGGTTCGTAGACCACATCACCATGCGGCCCATGGCCTCAAGACGTTGGCATGCGTCGCGGAGTTCAGCGCCGCCGCCGCGGGCTTCGTCGAAGCCACGGATCGCCTCGAGATCAACCCGCCGAAAAGCCACGCATGCAGGCCCGGCGACCACAGCTGTCACACCACGATCGGAGAACGCTCCACCGAGCACCTCAAGCAGGTCGGCAGCCGGTGGGGAGATGGCGTGGAACACCACCACGTCGCCTGCCGCGATCGCGAGGCCGTGATTACGGGCGACCGCATCGTGGCCCAAGGGCTCATGGGCCACCTTGACGCGGCTCGTTATGTCGGGCCCAAGCGGAGCGGACAGCGGACCGTGGACGAAACACACCTCGCGAGGAGGTCCTAACAGCCTCGCGAGCCGGTCAAACTGCTCGACGAACGCCGCGCCACCATCCCCTAGCGCGACGATCACGATGCTGAAACTCGCCGGCGGGTCGTCGTTCATGCCGGCATCCTCATGAAGCACCCAGACATGAAGTATCCAGCGGAAGCAACGCGCTGGGCCGGCCCAAGGCATTGTCGGCGGCTGCCTCGCTCCGCTATGACCCATCCCACCGCGAGGAGTAAGTCGCCGATGGGCAGCAACCGGCTTGGCTTTAGGGTGCAGCATACGCACCTGCAACCGTAGGAGGCAACGCTGCTCTACGCGATCGTGCATGCCACGACGCCGCCTATGCCCAGACGAAGCGGGGCATCGACCAAGCCGTCCGCGACGGTGGTTTCATCGACTGTGGCGATCTCATCGCGAGCCCCGTCTGGACCGAACAGTTTGAGGATGGTGAGCGGGTCCTGTGGGGCGGCCTGCGGATGCTCCGCCGGGCAGGAGCGTAGCCCCTGCCGTCATGATGGGGCCGGCGGCAATCTGGGGCGACTGCGGGGGGCATCACGGAGCGCTGCTGCCGTTGCCGCGGCGTGCCGGCCCCGGGTACATGTCCGTCTCCACCGTACCCCTCCGGCACTCCTCGGTCGCTCCGATGCGGATCAGCGTCGTCATCAACACCTACAACCGCGCGGTGAGCCTCCCCCGGACGCTCGCGGCCCTCCGCCATCAGCGGCACGGCGACTTTGAGGTCGTCATCGTGAATGGGCCATCGACCGACGGCACGGCCGAACTGCTCGAGACGTGGCGCGATGCCTGCGTGATCCGTCGCTGCCCCGAGATCAACATCTCGATGAGCCGCAACATCGGCATTGCCGCCGCCGCGGGCGACGTCGTCGCGTTCATCGACGATGACGCGATTCCCGAGTCCGACTGGCTCGAAAAGCTCGCCGCACCATATGCCGATCCACGGGTCGCCGGCGTGGGCGGCATCGTCTGGGATCACACCGGCGTCCGGCACCAATATCGCTTCTCTCTCTGCGACCGTCTCGGCCGCACGCACTTCACGGGCGAGCAGCCCGACTATCGCTCGATCACGGCCGGCGCCGAGCGGTTTATCTACCTGCAGGGCACCAACTCCTCCTTCCGCCGCGACGTGCTCGCGGAGATCGGTGGCTTCGACGAGGAGATCGAGTACTTCCACGACGAGACCGATGTGGCGGCGCGGATCAACGACGTCGGCCGGCTTCTCGTGCCGCTGCCCGACGGCGCCGTCCACCACAAGTATCTGGCGTCGCACCTCCGCACCCCGGGGCGGATCGTGCTCGAGCCGTACCCAAACGTGAAAAACTCCTGGTACTTCGCCCTCCTGCATGGCCGCGACTGCCACCCCTGGGACGCCATCCACTCCCACCTCGTCGAGTACACCGCGGGCGTGGCCGGCCACGCGACCGGAGCGCTGCGGGATGGGCTGATGACGAAGCAGCAGTTCGACTACTTCATGCAGCGGGTCACCGAGGGCCAGCAGCGGGGGCTCGAACTCGGCAGGGCCGGCCGCCGCCGACTCGCCTCGATCCCTGCCGCCGACCAATCACGGTTCAAGCCCTTCCCGACCGTCCGTCCCGAGGGCCGCCGGCTGACGCTCTGCTTCGTCAGCAACGAGTATCCGCCCGACGATTTCGGCGGCATCGGTCGCTACACCTGCGACCTGGCCGAGTCGCTTGCCGCCGCGGGCCACCAGGTGCACGTCGTCACTCGTTCGCCGGATAACGATCGGATCGACTGGGAGCAGGGCACGTGGGTGCACAGGATCCAACCGCGTGCCGGGGGCATCACGGCCGATGACGCAGACACGCTCGCGTCGGCCCCGAACCTGGTCCACTGCGCCCGCATCCACGACGAAGTCTTGCGGCTACACCGCCGGTTTCCGCTCGATCTCGTCAGCACGCCGCTCTGGAACGTCGAGGGGCTCCTCTGCCAACTCGACGACCGACTGCCCGTCGCGCTGACGCTGATGACGAGTCGCAAGACCGTCGGCGAGATCGACCCGACCCTGGCCATCGGCGAGACCTGGCGGCAGCAACTGGCCCTGGAGCGGCAGGCGGTTCGCACGGCCACCTACATCCATGCGATCAGCCACGCGATCCTGGAGAAGACGCTCCGCGACCATGGCCCATCCGCCGCCGCCGCGGCCGTCTGCCATCTCGGAGTGCGCGACCCCCGCGACCGGTTCACGCGTTCCCGGCCGGATGACGACGGCGAAACCCGTATTCTCTGCGTGGGCCGGCTCGAACCCCGCAAGGGCACCGACATTCTGCTGGCCGCGGCCGAGCGGCTCTGCGCCACCGAAGGCCGGGTGCGATTCGTCCTCGTCGGCAAGGACGCGGGCGGCAACGGCGTGACGTCGTATGCGAAGGCCTTCAGGAAGCGCGCCGCGGCCCTCGTTGCCGACGGCCGCGTCATCTTCACGGGAGCGGTGTCGGACGACGCCCTCCAGCAACACTACGCCGACGCCGATCTCTTCGTGCTCCCCTCCCGATTCGAAAGTTTCGGTCTCGTGCTTCTCGAGGCGATGGCCTTTGGCCTGCCGCTCGTGGCATCCGCGATCGGCGGGATCACGGAAATCGTGGATGACGGGGTCGGCCTGCTGGTCGAGCCGGACAACGTCGAATCGCTCACCGCGGCGCTCGCGCGGCTCTGCGGCGATCCAGCGATGCGGCGGCGGCTGAGCGCGGAGGCCAGGGCACGATTCACCGAGCGGTGGTCGATTGACGTGGCCGCGAAGCGAACAGCGGCGACGTATGCCGCGTTCGCCGACAGATGCAGCACTCGCGTGCGGGAGGCCGACGATGACTCCGGCTGCGAGCGGCTTGTCCACCGCTTGGTTGGGCTGGCCGCTGCAGAGCCCTCGCTCCTGTCCCTCGACAACCGGCTCGCCCGGGTGATCCTCGACCCCGCCCGGAGCCTCGACATCGTGGAACTGGTGCTCGCGGCCTGGTATCGATCCGACCGCACGTTCGTCCGCAAGGTCTTCGCCGCCATCCTCGGTCGCGAGGCCGACAAGGCGACGAGGAAGTTCTTCAACGGCATGCTCCGCCGCGGCGAGAGTCGTCGCGACGTCGTCGCCCACATCGTGTCTTCCCCGGAGGCGAGGAGCCTGGGCGTGACCAATGAGTGGCTTAGGCTGCTTCCCGAGACCGACACGCTCGAACGGAGTTCGCCGGTTTTCAAGATCTGGTCTTTCACGCGTCAGGTGCCGATGCTTTTCGGCTCCAAGGGCGTGATTCGTCGGGAACTCCGCCGCCATCGCCGCCGCCGCAACGCGAGCCGCGACCAACGCCGTGCTGCCTGATACGGGGCACACTTGAGCTTGAGGCGTTCACGAAGCTCGGGGCTGCGCGTGCCCTCTCGCTGGACGTTCGCCTCGGCCCTCCCGGCCTCGGCTCACTGCGCGTCCGCTGCGCTTCGCCATCCTGGCTTCGCTTGCTCCCACAGCCCGCTCAAGGGCACGGGCAGCCCCTCGCGGCCTCTCGTAGCACAGGTTGGCAACCTGTGTGTCGTCCCGGGTTCGCCGGCCGAATGCGGTGGCCCTACGACGCGCGAGGATCGAGTGCGACTCGTATGAGAGCCCGGCCAGCGGGTATGATCCGCGGCATCATGCGCTGTGCTCCGGCCGTCTGGATGA
The DNA here is from genome assembly GCA_945870505.1 of Candidatus Kuenenia stuttgartensis. Taxonomy (GTDB): domain Bacteria; phylum Planctomycetota; class Planctomycetia; order Pirellulales; family UBA1268; genus QWPN01. The sequence continues at coordinate 7,753 of CAMBSN010000032.1, forward strand.
TCGTGGTCATGTCCCATCATGTTTGTGCGAATCCTCTGCTCGAGCCCTGGGGCGGGCCGTTTGGTGGGGTCCCGGCGTTCGACCGCGTTCGGGTCGCCGACTTCGAACCCGCCCTCGAGGCGGCGATGGCCGAGCAGCTCGCGGCGATCGACCGGATCGCGACCGATCCAACTCCGCCAACATTCGAGAACACCGTGGCCGCCTCCGAGCGGTCCGCGCGAACGCTCGACCGGGTGCAGACGATCTACGGCGTCTACGGCAGCAATCTCAGCGACGATGCCGTCCAGGAGGTCGAGAGGCGGATGGCACCGCGACTCGCCGCCTTCCAGGATCGGATCGTACAGAACAAGGCGTTCTTCGACCGCGTAACCGCCGTCCACGAGTCGGCAGACAAGGCAGGCCTGTCACCCGAGCAACGTCGGTCCGCATGGCTCTTGTTCACAAACCTCACCCGCGCCGGCGCCCGGCTCGGGCCCGGTGAACAGGCCGAACTCGCCGCGATCAACCAGCAGCTCGCCGAGTTGCACACCGTGTTTGCCCAGAACGTGCTCAAGGAAGAGGATGGCTCCGCCGTCTTCCTCGATACCGAAACCGACCTCACGGGCCTACCCGATTCGGCCCGCCATGCCGCCGCCGAGGCGGCGGAGGAGCGCGGCAAACCGGGCCGCTGGGCGATTCCCAACAACCGATCGAGCGTGGAGCCGTTTCTGACGTTCGCCGACCGGCGCGATCTGCGGGAAAAGGTATGGCGGATGTTCGTCGGCCGCGGCGACCAGGGAGACGCCACCGACAACAAGGCGACGGTGACGAAGATCCTCGCCCTGAGGGCGAAGCGGGCAAAGCTCCTGGGGTTCCCGACCCACGCCCACTGGCGACTCGAAGACTCGATGGCCAAGACGCCCCAGCGGGCGGTCGAACTGATGGAGGCCGTCTGGCAGCCGGCGGTCGCCCGGGTTCGCGAGGAGGTCGCCGACATGCAGGCCCTCGCCGACGCCGACGCCGCCGGCATCACGATCGCTCCGTGGGACTACCGCTATTACACCGAGAAGGTCCGCAAGGCGAAGTATGACCTCGACGAGGCCGAGGTCACTCCCTACCTCAAGCTCGACCGACTCCGCGACGGCATGTTCTTCGTCGCCGAGCGGCTCTTCGGGCTCTCGTTCGTGCCGGTCGCCGAGGGCGTCGTGCCCGTGTTCCATCCCGATGTTCGCGTGTGGGAGGTGCGGAACAGGGAGGGCGCTACGATGGGCCTCTTGTATTTCGACCCCTATGCGCGGACGGGCAAACGGTCAGGGGCGTGGATGAGCGACTATCGCGGACAGGAGCGGCTCGACGGGCCGGTGATCCCGATCGTCTCCAACAACTGCAACTTCGTGAAGCCGGCGGCAGGCGAGCCCGCGCTGGTCAGTTGGGACGACGCCACCACGCTGTTCCACGAGTTTGGGCATGCCCTGCACGGCCTCTGCTCCGACGTCACCCACCCCTCGCTGGCCGGCACCCGCGTGGCACGTGACTACGTCGAACTCCCCTCGCAGCTGCTGGAGCACTGGCTCTCGACCCCCGAAGTGCTGGGACGCTTCGCGATCCACTGCAAAACAGGCAAACCAATTCCCGCGGAGCTCGTGGCGAAGATTCGCCGCGCCGAAACGTTCAACGCCGGCTTTCGGACCGTCGAGTTTCTCACCAGCGCCATCGTCGACATGAAGCTCCACCTCGCGGGCGACGTGCCGGTCGATCCTGAGCGGTTCGAGCAGCAGACGCTGGAGACGCTTGGCATGCCGGCGGAGATCGTGATGCGGCACCGCATCCCGCACTTCCTCCACCTCTTCGCCGACGACGGCTATTCCGCCGGCTACTACAGCTACCTCTGGGCCGACACGCTGACCGCCGACGCGTGGGAGGCGTTCACGGAGACGGGGGGGCCGTGGGACGCCGCGGTCGCAGAGCGGCTCCGCCGCCACATCTTCTCGGCAGGCAACACGGTCGACCCCGAGGACGGCTACCGGGCGTTCCGCGGTCGCGATCCCACGATCGACGCGCTGATGCGGAAGCGGGGATTCGCGCTGCCGCGGTGACGAGCCGCGAATCTGCGTCGATGGGGCATGCGCCGACGCCGTGGCAGGTGGGGCAATCCTGCAGCTGGCGGCGGACAACGCCCCGACTTGCCTCGATTGCCGCGGCCCGCAACGTGCGGCCGAATCGCGGCCGGCAACCTCCATTGGCCAGCCTGCGCGTGCCGATGGTTCTGGTGACTGACCGGCCAGCAGCTTCGGTACTCCATGCGCCTCCCACCACCGATCCCGCCGCGGCAGAGCCGCACCGCGCTTGTCGGTGTGACGCTGATGGCGATCGCCCGATGCGCCGTCGCGGTTGACCTCACCCCGCCGCTGGCCGCGCCGGGGATCATGCTCGAGTCCAACCAGCCATTGCCGGGGGAGTTGACGCCGACGGCTGGGCTTCCCTCCCCGCGGACGCTCGCCGAGTTCGTGCTGCTCGCGGAACGAAGCCATCCCCGGCTCGTCGCAGCCCGGGCGGCGATCGAGGCGGCCCGCGGTCAGGCGGTGCAGGCGCGGCTCTATCCAAACCCGGTGCTCGGCGGGGCTTCGCCCCAGATCGCCGGGCCCGAGAGTCAGTGGAATGGATTCGTGACCCAGGACCTCGTCACCGCCGGCAAGTTGCGGCTGTCGCAGCAGGCCGCGCTCCGCAAGGTGCAGCAGGCGGAGTACGACCTCATCCGAGCCCGTTTCGACGTCCTTCGCGACGTCCGCCAAACCTACTACGCCCTACTCGTATCTCAGCGGCGCGTGGAAATCTATCAGCTCCTGTTCGACATCGCGAAGCGGTCATACGACATCGGTATGGCAATCGCGGACGCGGGCGAAGGCACGAAGGCCGACGTGCTCTTCTGGAGCATTGAACGAGACCGGGCTGAAGTCAGGCTCATCAACTCGTCGGTCTACATCGAGACGGGGCGGAGACAGCTCGCCGCGGCGATCGGCCTGCCCCGCGCCGACGTGGGCGCCATCGAGGCCGACCTCTTCCAGAAGATCCCCTGGTTCGACCTCAAGACCCTGCAGGAGGAGATCGTCCGCGCTAACGCCAAGCCGCGGGCCGCGGAGGCGAAGATCTCCCAGGCCCAGTGGGCGCTGGAGCGTGCCGTGGTCCAGCCGATCCCAAACCTCAACGTGCTTGGCGGGTACCAGCGGCAAGTCGGGCCTGCGCAGGAGCAGGGGCTGGTGCAGGTGTTGATGCAGGTGCCGCTCTTCGACCGTAACCAGGGCAACATCCGCACCGCGCGGGCCGACATCGCCAGCTCCCGCGCTGACCTCCAGACGATCGAACTCACCCTCGCGACCCAGGCGGCCCAGGCGGTAGCCACGTATCGCGTGGCGCAGCGGCAGGCTGACTGGTACGAGCAGTCGATCCTGCCCAAGGCCCGCGAGACGCTCCAGCTCACTCAGCAGTTATACGCCCGCGGCGAGGTGACGTTCCTGAGCCTCCTGCAGGCGCAGAAGATCCTCACCGAGACGGAACTGGCGTTTGTGGAAGCGCAGGCCGACCGCTGGACGGGCGCCGTTGCGATCGCCGACCTGCTCCAGCTGGAGCAGTTTCCACCGGCTGACAACGCGCCGGCTGTCGTGCCGCCGCCGGGCGGCCCGGACTCGCTCCCGCCGCGCGATCCCAACGCCGGACCGCCGCCGATGCCCGAGCCGGTGGCGCGGCCCATGCCGGTTCCGCTGCCGGCTCCGTAGGTGCCGTTGCCCAACGGGAAACACAATCCTGCGGTTCGCCCCTGCCTCCCGTGGCCTGTAGCATGAGCGACACGCCCGGCTCTGACATGAACACCGAACTCCCCGACCATCAACCGCCGCCCCGACTGCACCGTGCGTCAGGTCTGTCGCACGCCCTGACGTCGCTGCGGCGCGGCCTGCCGGGGGCCGTCGTGCTGGCTCTTGGCGGCCTCGCGTGGTGGTGGCTCGCGACTCATCACTTCACCGGTGGAGACCACGAGCAGCCTCCAGCCGCTGGCGCAGCCAGTGCCACGGGCCAGCCCACGATGGTGCGGCTCCCCGCGGCCGCAGCGGCGGACGAGATTGGGCTAGCAGCCGTCGAGCGGCGGCCCATCCGGCCGCACCTCACGGTGCCCGGCCGACTCGACTACGACGCCCGCAGCCGGATCGACTACGACTCGCCGGTCGATGGCATCGTTGCCCGGATATCCGTGGAGATCAGGCAAAAGGTCGCGCGGGGCGACTCCCTCGCCGAGATCTCGAGCATGGAGGTGGGCGTGGCCCGCGACGAGGTGAAGAAGCGCGAGGACGACCGCGAGATCGCCCGCAAGGCGGCCGACTGGGCGGCCACCATCGGCGACAACGTGCAGTCGCTCCTCGGAATGTTGGAGGGTCATCCGCCGCTGGCGGGTGTCGAGCGGGAGTTCGCCGGCCGCATCCTCGGTGACTACCGCGAAAAGATTCTGGGCGCCTACTCGAAACTGCTGTACGTCGAGAAGGTCAACGCCGGCACGCGGGCGCTTGGTGATGCAGCCGTGCTCTCGGGCAGGATCGTCGAGGAGCGGACCAGCAATCTCGAGGTCGCGCGGGCGAGTTTCGCGGCTGCCTGCGAAAACGCGAAGTTCGACACGCTCCAGGAACGAGGCAAGGCCAAGGCAGCGCTCCAACAGTCCGAGCGGCTCCTGCAGGTGTCGAAGGAGAACCTGCGGAACCTCGTGGGCGCCCGACTCGACGCCCGCACGCCCGATGCGGCGGATGGCGGCGACGACTCGTCGAAGGACGACAGCATCAGTGCGATCTCCCTGCGAACGCCTTTCGATGGGATCGTGGAGGAGATCTTCGTGAGCCGCGGCGAGAGGGTGAAGGGGGGTGACAGGATGTTCGTCGTCGCCGACACCCGTCGGCTCTGGGTCCGGGCCCAGGTGCACGAAAAGCAATGGACGACGGTCGAAGTCGCCGAAGGGCAGGTGGTCGGGGTGTCCGTGCCGGGCGCCGAGGAACATCGCACCACCGCGACGGTGAACCACATCGGCGCCACGGTCGATGCGTCGAGCCGCAGCGTGCCGATCGTCGCCGACCTCGAGAACGACGACGCCCATTACAAGCCGGGGATGTTCGTCTGGGTCGAACTGCCCCAGGGAGAGGTCCGAGATACGGCTGCCGTACCCACCACCGCCGTGATGCGGCACGAAGGGAAGTCGTTCGTCTTCGTGCCCGTCGAGGGGGGCTTTCGCCGGGTGGACGTCGATACCGGCCTCGAAACCAATGATTTCGTCGAGGTGACCCGCGGGCTCGAGGTGGGCCAGCAGGTGGTATCCCGCGGGGCGTTCCTCCTCAAGAGCGAGTTGCTGCTCGAGGACGAGGGCTGACGTCGGCGGTTCAGGCGAGTCCCTCGCGGAGGATCTGGCGTGCTTACGGGCGTGATCGAGTGGTCGCTGGCGAATCGGGCGCTCGTGATCGCGATGTTCGTGCTCATGGCGCTGGGGGGGCTCTACGCCGCCACGCAGATCCCGGTTGACGCGGTCCCCGATCTCGTCAACGTGCAGGTGCAGGTGGTGACCGAGGCGGGAACCCTGCCGCCGCTGGAGGTGGAGCGGCTGATCACCTATCCGGTCGAACTCGCCATGAGCGGGCTCCCCGATGTCGAGGAGCTCAGAAGCATCTCACGACTCGGGATCTCGCTCGTCACGATCGTGTTTCGCGAGCACACTGACATCATGCGGGCTCGGCAGCTCGTGGCCGAACGGCTGCCGGCCGCCCGCGGCGGGATCTCGCTCGCCGACGCCGACCCACAACTCGGCACGCTCTCGACCGCACTCGGCGAGATCCTTCAGTTTGAGCTCCGCGGGCCGCAGCGGAGCCTGATGGACCTCCGCAGCATCCTGGAGTGGGACGTGGCCCCGGTGATGCGGACGGTGCCGGGCGTGACCGACATCAACAGCCACGGCGGGTTCGCGAAGAGCTATGAGGTCCAGGTCGACCCCGATCGCATGTCGTCGCACGGCATCTCGCTCGGCGAGGTCCTCGCGGCCCTCGACCGCAACAACACGAGCACCGGCGGCGGCTACGTCGTCAAAAACGGCGAGCAGCGGTTCATTCGCGGCGAGTCGCTGCTCCGCAGCATCGACGACATCGCGCGGGTGGTCGTCCGCAGCCCGGCGGGTGGTGTGCCGATCTTGATTCGCGACATCGGCAGCGTGCAGATCGGCGCGCTGACCCGACAGGGGGCCGCGACTCGCGACGGCCGCGGCGAGGCGGTGACCGGCATGGTGATGATGGTCCGCGGGGAGAACAGCCGCCGCGTCGTCACCGCGGCCAAGGAGAAGCTTGAGCAGGTCCGCCAGGCCCTGCCGCCCGGCGTCGAGCTCGAAATCCTCTACGACCGCTCCGATCTGATCGCCCGCACGCTCGACACGGTGCTCCACAACCTCGCCGAGGGCGGGTTGCTCGTGATCGCGGTGCTCCTGGTCCTGCTCGGCAACGTGCGGGCCGGGCTGATCGTCTCGCTGGCGATCCCGCTCTCGATGCTCTTTGCGGCCAACCTGATGTGGGCCGTGGGCATCCCCGCGAGCCTGATGAGCCTCGGGGCGATCGACTTCGGCCTCGTGGTCGACAGCTCCGTGATCATGGTGGAGAACTGCGTCCGCCGCCTGGGGCTGGCACCGCCCAACACCTCCAAGCTTAAAATCGTCCGCGACGCGGCGGTCGAGGTCCGCGGGCCGACGATGTTCGGCGAGTTGATCATCGCGATCGTCTACCTGCCGATCCTGTTTCTCGAGGGGACTGAAGGCAAGCTCTTTCGACCCATGGCCCTGACGGTCCTCTTCGCGCTCCTTGGATCGCTGGTGATCTCCCTGACGCTGATGCCGGTGCTCGCCGCGACGGTGCTCTCCCGCGAGGAGGAGCACGAGCCCTTGATCATGCGGATCTTCCATCGGCTCTACCACCCACTCGCCCGCCTGGCCGTTTACCATCCCGTGGTCATCTCACTGGTTGCCGCGGGGTTGGTGGCTGCCAGCGTGCCGGTGGCGCTCAACCTCGGCGCCGAGTTCATGCCGCGACTCGACGAGGGCGACCTCCTGGTCGAGGTCAACCGCCTGCCGAGCGCCACGCTCGAAGACTCGATCCCGCTCACGACGCGGATCGAGCAGGTGCTCGGCGAGTTCCCCGATGTGAAGACCGTCTTCTGCAAGACGGGTCGGCCTGAGATCGCCAACGACATCATGGGGGTGCAACAGACCGACGTCTGGGTGATGCTCAAGCCGCACTCGAAGTGGCCGGAGGGCGTCAGCCGCGACGACCTCGTCACGAGGATGTCGGAGGCCCTCACGGCCGCCATACCCGGGGCCAACTTCGGCTTCAGCCAGCCCATCGAGATGCGGGTGGACGAGCTCGTCGCGGGCGTGAAGGCCGACGTGGCGGTGCTGGTGTATGGCGACGACCTCGACACGCTCGGCAGCCTCGGCAAGAAGATCGAGGGCGTGCTCCGCGACATCCCGGGCGCCGCCGACGTGCGCGCCGACTGGCAGGCCAATGTGCCGACCCTGCGGATCGACGCCCGCCAGGACCAGTTGGCGCGGCACGGCGTCAACGGCATCGACGTCATGCAGACGGTGTCGGCGATGGGCGGCATCCAGACCGGGGTGATCTACGAGGGCCGCCCTCGCTTCCCGCTGATGGTCAAGTTTCCACAGTCGTGGCGGGAGGACGAGGAACTCGTCCCCCAGATCCCCGTGGCGGCCGCCGGCGGCCGGCCGGTGCCGCTCGGCGAACTCGCCGACATCCGCATCGAGGAGAGCCCGCCGTCGATCGAGCATGAAAACTCGCGGCGGCGGACGTTCGTGTCGGCCAACGTGCGTGGCCGCGACGTGGCGAGTTTCGTGACGGAGGCACAGCGACGGATCGCCGCCGAGGTGAAGTTGCCGAGTGGCTATACGCTCGATTGGGGAGGCGATTTCGAGAACCTGCTCAGCGCGAGCCGGCGGTTACTCCTGATCACGCCCGTAGTGCTCGGGCTGATCGCGCTGCTGCTTTACACGAGCTTCAAGTCGCTGCGGCTGGCAGCTTTGATCTTCTGCGCCGTGCCTGTGGCGGCCTCAGGCGGCGTCGCCGCCCTGGCACTGCGGGAGATGCCCTTCTCGATCGCCGCTGGTGTCGGCTTCGTGGCCCTCTTCGGCGTGGCGGTGCTCAACGGCCTGGTCTGGGTGGCAGGCGCCGAGCATGCCCGCGAGGGCGGGCTCGCACCGCGGGAGGCGGCGATCGTGACGGCCGAGGTCCGCATCCGGCCGGTACTGATGACGGCGCTCGTGGCGAGCCTCGGCTTTCTGCCGATGGCCATGGCCACGTCATCGGGAGCCGAGATTCAACGTCCGCTGGCAACGGTGGTGATCGGCGGACTCATCACCAGCACGCTCCTCACCGCGTTCGTGGTCCCGGCCGTCTACCCGTGGTTCGTCCCCCGATCGCGCTCCGCCTCAGCCTGAGCCACACAATCGCGACGCCGAGCAGCGTCACGCTTGGTTCTGGTACGGTAGCCACACTTCCTGCGGCTGCAGGGTTGTAGGCCCCCGAATCGAACAGCCCCGCCGAGAAGAAGTCGGCTGCGTCGAGCATGTCCACGAAGCCGTCGTAGTTGAAATCGCCCTCGGTCCACCTCGCCGGAAGCCCCGTGTCGAACTTGCTGCCGGCAAAGAAGTTTGCCACGTCGAGCACATCGACCTGCAAGTCGTTGTTCGTGTCACCGGGGGCCGAATAGCCAAACGACACCGAACCGTCGCCATTCTCCATCCAGCCGATCGACCGCAGGGCGCCCCGGGCCACCTCGGCGGCGACCAGGCTCGAGGTAATCCCGGCCGCACCGTTCCACGAGCCGTCACCGCGTCCGGCGATGATCTCCGTCATGAGGTCCGTCACCGACAGGCCGGCGGCCACCGTGATCAGCCCCTGGCCAACATCCACCTTGCCCCCACCCCCGTCGGCGGCCGTGGGCAGCGCGCTCACGACGACGGTGCCTTTCGACGCGAGTTCGGTGATCCAGACGTCGGGACCCTTCATCTGCAGCCCCCACTGCACGTGACGGCTGGGATCGTTGACCGCGTTCAAGCGGACCGAGAACGAGCCCGTCGCCGAAATGGGAACTGCTTGCTCGTTGTACGAACTGTAGTCGGCGGTGAAATCTCGGATGAACGCCTTCACGCTCCAGCCACTCGTCCCGCCCTGCAGCGTGTAGCTCGGCACGGTGCCGCTAAACTTCACGCTCTGGCCGGCGTAGGTGCCGTCGGCCTGGCCGTACACGTTGGCTTCCATGATCTTGTTGCCCGTGGCGCCCGGCTGGCCGCTGGGTGTGTACCAGTAGGAACTGGTGTCGCTGACAAAGCACGGTGCGAGTGTGACGCTCGTGCTCCCGGTGAACTGGGCACGGAGATCCTTCACCGCCCACGATTGGCCGGACAGATACCCGCCGCCCGCCGACGGTGGGGCAAACACGTTCATGTAGCCGTTCGTCATCGTCCCGCCATCAACCGTCAATGCCACGCCCGACGTGATTGTCAGGCCCTGCAGGCTCACCTGCTGTGGAATATCGCTGCGAAGGGTCATGGCCCCGCCAACGCCAACCGTCACGCTCGGAATGGACGTCGAGCCAGTTCCCGCGATCGCCAGGCTGCCGCCGGCGTTGACCGTGACCGGACTGCCCGAAAGGCCTCCTGGATGGGAGACGTTGAGGGTGCCGGCGACGATCGAAGTCGCCCCCGTGTAGGCATTGGCGGCGTTGAGGACCACGGTGCCAGCCCCGGTCTTGGTCACCGCCGCGGCCGCGGTGATCATGGGGTTGCCCACGGCCGCCTGCGAGAGGGTGCCGCTCGGCGCCGCCAGCGTGATCGCGGGGGGCGCGGCAGTGGAAACCCGCACGTAGTCAACCTGCATCGTCGATGGAAAGGGCGTGCTCCCGTTAGGGCTACCAACGTAGTTGCCGCCGACCGCCAAGTTGAGGAGCATATGAAAGGGCTTGTCGAAGGGGGCAGGATACGCGCCCCCCGAACTCCACCACAATGTCTTCGTGGCATAGAGGACGTCATCCACATACCAACGCATCGCCGGCGTGCCTGCCGTGTCCCACTCCAGCGCGTAGGTATGGAACGATGCGATCGTCTGGCCAGCAGGGAGCACGCGAGTTGACTCGCTCCATGTGTTGTTGGGCCACGAGTCGCCGTAGTGGATGGCGGCGTTGACGCGGTCCGCCTGCTGCCCCCGCGCCTCCATGATGTCGATCTCACCCGATGCCGCCCAGCCGCCGTAGGTGTCGTTGGCCGGGAGCATCCAGATCGCCGGCCAGAAGCCCTGCCCGGTCGGGAGCGCAGCGCGAATTTCGAACCGACCACCAGCCTGACTGAAGAGCCCCTCCGTCTTCAGCCTTGCCGAGGTGTACGACTGCCCGCCGTAGTTCTCCTTGAGCGCCGTGATCTTCAGTGTCCCGTTCGACACGGAGGCGTTTTGAGAACGGTTGGTGTAGTACTGCAACTCGTTGTTGCCCCAGCCCGATAGACCATGCTGGGCACCAGTGCCGATGTCAAACGCCCAGCGGGCCGACTCCACGGACGTCCCATCGAACTCGTCCTGCCACGACATGTAGGGATAGTTGGCGGCCGCGCCCGGGCTGAGTTGCGGCCACGAAGCGACCACGGCCGCCGCGAGCAGTAGCGACCGGACACCGCGTCGCCGTCGTGGAGGAAGATGAAGATAGGGCATGGTTCGCTTCCAACCCCTGGAACCCGTCTCTAGTTTACCCACGATCGACTCCGCAGCACGCCTTGGGCGCATGGCCATCAGTGGGCCATCCGCCGGGCTGCCAGGTCCTCCCGCATCGTGCGGCACACGCCCTCAGTGAGGCCGTAGCGGCTGAACACCGCCGCCAGCAGAAGCAGGCCGCCGGCCGGAATCAGGCTCATCATCAGGAGGATGCCCTCCTTCGCAGAGTCGGAGAGGGCCACGTTCGGCTGATATCCGTAGCGATCGAGAAGAAAACCCGCGATCGCGGCGCCGATGCCCATGCCGGCTTTCTGAGCGCAGGTGGTGGCGGAAAAGATGATCCCTGTCGTGCGAGCGCCAAACTTCCACTCGGCAAAGTCGGCCGTATCGGCGACGAGCGTCCAGTAGAGCGTGGCGTTGACCCCGGCGGCGAGCATGCCCAGCAGGTGGAACGTAAACACCAACCCGACCTGGTCCGGCAGCAGGCGGTAGAACGGGATCGCGGTCAGGGCCACCACCACCATGCTGGCGATGAAGGCGGCCTTCTTCCCGATCGCCGCGACCACGAACCGCGTCAGCATGGCACCGACGATCATGGCCAGGCCGCCGAGCAGGAAGTAGAGCGGGATCGCGGGAAACATCCCCAACACCTTCACATCGTCCCAGCCCAGGTAGTTCTTGAGATAGTAGATGCCCGCCGAGCCGCGGATCACGGCAAAGGTGATGTTCACGATGCCGTTGAGGAACATCATCAGCCAGTGCGGGTTCGCGAACAGCGTGCGAACATCGTCCACGAGACGTGTCTTCTGCTCGGCAGGCGGCTGGATGCGCTCGCGGGTCGTCGCGAAGCAGATCAGGAACAGCACGACGGCGGCGATGCTGAAGGCCGCCACTGTGAGTTGGGCACCGCGGGCCGGATTGCCGGCGCCGAAGGTGACGATGAGCGAGAGAAAGCTGGTGTTGGCGATGATCCCGCCGACCTGAGCCAGCGACATCCGGTAGGAGTTGAGACTGGTTCGCTCCAGCGGGTCGTCGGTCATCACGCCGGAGAGCGCGCCGTAGGGAATGTTGATGGCCGAGTAGGTGAGCATCAGGAGGTTGTATGTCACCCACGCCCAGACGAGTTTCCGGGCCGGCGACAGGTCGGGCGTCGTGAAGGCGAGTACGAACACGATCGCCAGCGGCACGCAAAGCCAGAGCAGCCACGGACGGAAGCGGCCCCAGCGAGACTGCGTGCGGTCGGCCACGGCGCCGACGAAGAAGTCGAAGAAGCCGTCGGTCGAGCGGGCGAACAGGAGCATCGTGCCCGCCGCCGCGGCGGTGATCCCGAAAATGTCGGTGTAGTAATACATGATGAAGTTCATCATCAGCGCCCAGACGAAGTTGCTCGCCGTGTCACCGAGGCCGTAGCCGAACTTCTCGAGAAACGAGAGCTTCATGCCCTCGCGGGTGGTGGTCATCGAATGGGCTCCTTGGTCTTTCGCACGAGGCCGACGCGGACTGTCACGATCCGACCGCTGCGGGACAAAATATCCTGACTTGTCTGGGCAGGCAGGCGGTCGCCGGAGTGCACCTCCACCCGCCCGTCGGCGCGTTCAACCGTGAGGCTCGGCTCAGCGGCCGGGCCATAGACGACAGGCACCTGGCAGACCGTGAAGGCGAGGCCGCCATCTGGCACCGCGACCATCCGCTCGAGTCCATCCGGCCCAAGCATTCTGAACTCGTGCGTTGCACCGAACTCGGCGTCGTCGAGAAGTTGCGGATCGAATCGCAGGCAGCCGGCGTCGATGACAACGCCCAGTTCGCCAAACCGAGTCAGGATCTCCTCCTTCACCTGCCCGGTCATGCCAGGCTGCTGGGCCCCGAGGTGCCGCGGCGTGTGCGAATAGGCATCGGTCGGAAACGCGCCATATTCCTCCGGTGTCTTCCGGAACCCGAGGCCGTCACGGATCGCCGTGTAGGCGGCCTGGAGTCGCGGCTTCGCTGCCGTCGAAGCCCGGGAGTGGCACTCCTGCACCGCGAGCATAAGTTTGGCGACCATGTGCCAATAGATGCTGCCGAGCCCTTCAAAGGCGAAGAACGTGCTGCTGCGGCCGGTGAACGAGGCGTGGTCGAACACCTCCTCCCAAAGATCCTGGAGAGCCCGCCATTCCGATTGGGAATGGCCCTCGGCGGCGAGCGCTGCCTGCAGGTCACGATCGTTCGTCAGGTCGGCGTGAAAGTGCGCGTCTCCCCGGGCATCGACCACAACCAGCGTCGTCGTGGCGGCGGTAACCCGGGCGGCGATTCCGGGGCACCTTTCCCGCCAGTCGGCCGGCAGACGGTTGCGGTCTAGGAACGGCTGCAGTTGGCGGTCAGCCTGCAGGAGATAGCTCCGCTGATCCGCACGGTAGAGCGGGCCCTGTCGCAGGGCATCGAGCAGGGCGATCGCCGCGTCGTCGTCGAGCAGCCCGCTCGATAGTGCCGCCACCTGCCCCTCCAGCATCAGATCCAGATGCCGGACCTCCAGTTTCCCGTCCCCGATGACCAGACGGTTGTAGGAATGGACCATGCCGTCGTCGCGACGATTCGCCGCGATCGTTTCATCGACGACTCGCCGGGCCGCCTGGAGCAGGCCGCGTATCGAGCCGCACGCCACGGCCGTCCGCTCCACCGACCCACCCGCGTAGACCGCAGCCCGATGGCGTTCGCCCGCCCTGCCAAGGGTCTCGAACATGGCGAACGCGTCGGCACCCCCGGGCTTGGTGAGCGCCGCCGCCACGGCCTCCACCAGATCGGCAGTCGGCCGCGTGAGATGCAGATCGCCATCGTGTGCGGCGAAGAGCTTGTCGAGAAAACCAAGATGCCGTCGGAGGTAGCAGACGGTAACGACCGACAGCCCCCAGCCGGCCAGCGCGTTGTTGGCGTCGTTCCACTCCGGCCGCTGGGTGTTGAGCCAGATGCCACCGCCCGGCACGAGGTTCGTGAGCTTCACGAGCGCAGGCACGAGCAACTTCTCGGCCAGGGAGCTGAGCCGTGGCATGCCGTCGGCGTCCATGATCGCCGCCCCGTCGGCCCCGACCTCCGCCATCCGCTGCCGCAGGCGGCGATGCTCGGCCGAATCGAAGTCGATGGAATGACGCGGGTCGCGGAGGAGTTCGTCGAACCCCTTGATCCGATACGGCACATTCACCGAGGCGTAGGCCGGTTCGTCGAGCCGCGCGGCAAGTTCGCCGGGCCGCATCCGCTCGTGCAACTCGAGCAGCCGCAGCAGGTAGACGATCTGGTGGTCACCCCAGTAGCCGATGTGGCTCCATGCATCGTGCGGATCCTCGACCTCCCAATCAACCCCGTCGCGGGTGATCCGATACGGGTTGTAGCCGTCGGCGGTGGAGGCGTTGAGAAACACCGCGATCATGGCAGGCAGGCAGGCGGGATGGCTCAAGGCGAGGGCCTCCCAGTTCTGGAAGATGTCCCGCCAGTTGCCGGCGTACGAGAGCGTGGGCCGGCCGTCGCGGCCGCGGGTCGCGATTGTGAAGCGGTTCCAGGGGCGGCTCGGGTCGCCGTGCCGCCGGCTGAAGCAGATCGGCAGGTACTCGCCCGCGATCCTGGTCAGGTGCGGATCGTTCCGCCCGGCAGCGGCCGCGACGAGTTCATTGCGGTTGAGGTCACCGAGTGAGTCAAGCCAATCACGATGGCGGGCATGCACGCCGGCGTTCCGAACGGCGACGTAGCGGGCGACGTCGTGGCCAGGGCAGCTGTGCCCTGCGACGGGAATGCCGCCCCGCATGATGTTGAAGAGCGTGTTGGAGAAGTGGTGGGCGGTGACGGTGCGGTCGGCTGAATCTTGAAGACCGTCGGCAGCCGCCACTCGTTTCCGAATGCCCTCCGCCTCCGTCCGCAGGCTTTCCATGAGGGCGTTCTTGAGGCACTCGCCACCGCTGATCCGCTCGTGCAGAGCGACGACGGCCGCATGGTCGAGGCCCGTGTCGGCCACCATGAACCACTCGATCGATTCGCCGGGCACGATGGTTGCCGAGTCCTCGACGAGAAAGCACCCAAAGGTACCGCGGATCACGCCTGCGGCCGGATGCACCGGATCGCCGGACCGAAAGCGGTCGATGCACCGGGGCGATCCCGACCGCGTCGGTTCGCGATGCCCGACCGACCAGGCGACCGTGGCGCGGAGCGACTCGGCTGGTTGGGGACGGTCGCTGATCGCGGCGTTGAGGCACGACACGAGCAGGCCGCTGCCGGCGAGGAACTCGTGTCGCATGTAGGCCGCGGCAAGGTAGCTGTATCGCTCGTAGGTGTGCTGACCGACACCCGGCGTGAGCATCTGGTGCCAGCCGTCGAGCACGCGGACCGACATCGGCCGGCGGCCAAGGTTCTTGAGTGTGCACCGGCGAACAACGCCAAACTCGTCGCTGGCCGCGAGTTGCCAGCGAAGCCGTAACCCGAGCGGTTCGTGCATCTCCTCAAACACAACACTGGTCCCGCAGACGTGCTTGTGCAGGTGGCGGCCGCCGGCGGCGGCCACGCCGCGGCCCGGCTCCCAGAGCGTGCCCTCCGCCTCCACGAGGCAGACGGGGCCACTCGCTTCCGGTACGGCCAGGAGTTTGTCGACCGTCTGGTAGGGAAAGATCGCGAGATCGGGGTCGCGACGGCCCGCGGTCACGCCACCGTTGCTCCCGAGAAACATCCACAGGTCGCCGTTGCCGACGATGTTCATCAGGAATGGCGGCAAATGATCGACGTCGCGGATGCTGACGTATGGCTCCCCGGCGATGGAGGTCATTGCCGTTCCCGCGGCGGCAGACGATCGCGATGGCGCGTGAGGTGGTACGAGCAGCATGCCAAAAGTCTTCGTCAAGGGCGTACGAGGAACGGCCAATTGTCCACCGCCCCCGAGCCGTGTGCGTCGGTGACGATGACGAAGAGCCGATAGGCTCCAGGTTTTTCGGGCATGCGAATATCGGCGGTCCCGCGATCGTCCGATCGCACGACCGCACCGGGAACAGACGGTGGCTGCTGCTCCGCGTCGCCCCCCTCGCGTCGATCGCTGCTCTCCTCGCGGACTTCCCAACGGAAGGAGAGCGGGTCGTTCTCCGGGTCGCTGTAGCGGACGCTCACGTGATGCGACTCACCGGCGGCGAGTTCGCGGCCGGCGAATGGCACCTCCGCCGCGTCGAGGAGCGGGGCGCGATTGGCGGGCCAGTCGCCCGTCCATGCCTGGGCCATCACATCGACCCGTGCCGTTTTCTCACCAGACGGCAGGAACATCCCGAACCAACTCGCAGTCGCCTCCTGCTTCTGTCCCCAGAGGAAGGCGTAGCTGCCAAGGCAGCGAGGATCCGCGGTGATCGCAGCCTGTGCCGTGGCGGTGCTCTCCGTCTTCTCGCGGCTAGTGGGCTCGATCGGCGCCTTCCAAGGAGTGTGAGGCGACTCCCACGGGCCGGGCAGTCCAAACTCCGTGATGCAGTAGGGCCTCGTCCAGTTCTCAGCGCGGAGCCTGTCGGCCATGTCCGCCACGCCGGCGTAGGCGTTGATGCCAAGGATGTCGATATCGGGGGCGTGTTCCTTGATGGCGGCCAGTTTCGCGGGGCTGACATTCGCCACCACCGTCATGACGGGATGCTTCGGATCGAGTTCCTTGATCCTCCGGGCGAGCCAGTTCACCTCCCGCCAGATGACGGCCTTGTCGCCGACGCCCTCCATCTCATTCCCAAGCCCCCAGGAAAGCACGGCGGGGTGGTCCCGGTAGGCGACGACGGCGTCTTCGACCATCTTCCGCTGGCGGGCGATTGCGGCGGGGTCGCTCCAATCGAAGCCGTGCCGTTCGTGGCCGAGCCACAAGCCCACGGTCACGGCGATCCCGGCGAGATGCGATCGGTCGATCATCCGCGCGCCGTCGATCGACTTCTCCACATCCTCAACGCCCCAGGTGCGGATCACGTTCCCACCGCAGGCGGATAGCTTCTCGAGCGACCCCGGGCCGCCGGCACCCCGGATTGGAAAGGGCTCGCCGTCTCGCATCAACCGCCATCCCGACGATGCATCGCCCTCCACCGCCACAGTCGCGCCGCTGCAGGCGTCCGGGCCCAGGAGATCTGAACCAACGACACTCAGGGCGATCATGGCGCAGGCCAATCCGCGAACCACGTCCATGGCTGGAACTCCCGATCGCTCCACTACTGCACGCTCACGGCCTGGCCGTCAGCGCGGTGTCCGAGGCAGTTGAAGATATCGGGAGTGATGTCGTAGCCAATCATGGCCACCGACCCGTCGGCGAATACCGCGTTGATGCCGGCTGAATGCGCCGAGCCGGGGGTCATGAAGGAAGACTTCTTATCGTTGCTCGAGGCAGTAACTAAGCTTGGTGAATCCTGCACCGGCGTGCAGAGCGTGGTACGAATCGTGTCGTAATCCCAGCCCCCCGACCACCCCTCGTCGTCGTCATCGTCTCCGGACCCGTATGGCGAGATTAGCCGCTTCTCGAAGACCATCATCGTCTTACTCAAGCCATCCGAAATGTCCTTGGTCTTGCAGTTCGGCTTGTAACCGAGTTGCTTGGCAGCACCATTCTTCACGAGATAGCTGCTTCGAACGATCACTCCGGGGAAACCGGTGTAACGTGGGTCCGAAGCACTTGGCAAGGAGCCCTGCAAGCCGTCCTGCTGATCCAACCCGAACCCCCAGAAGCCATGCCCGACCGAGCAGCCGTAGGTGTTGGCCACCTCGCCAGTCCTGGGAGTTGCTGCCGCGATCAGCCGGTCATAGCTGCCCGGCCTGATTGCGTCGGCCTCGCTGCGGCTCTGGCCCGGCTGCACGGCGGCGTAGTCTGAAAGCCAATACGTGACGGGACCGCTAATTCCTTGGGCAGAACTGCGGGAACTCTTCGTGTTGACGTAGCTCGTCGCCCCGCGTCTCGACGGACAGTTGAACGTGGGCACCGACGAGTTCGCGATCTGCTGGGTGTTCGTGATCGTGGCGATGCTGCCCCCTTCCATAAAGGACAGGATCTGATAGCCCCACGAAAGCCCCTGCTTGTTTGGCCCGAACGGCTTGCCGCCGCTGGAGTAGTCCTCGATCTTCGGAAACGGCGTGATACCGCCGCTCGGGAACATCCGCGAGGCGCTCTCCGTCTGCAGGATGGCGAGGCCAGTCTGCTTGAGTTGGTTGGCGCACTGCGTTCGTCGGGCCGCCTCGCGGGCACTCTGCACGGCCGGCAAGAGCAGCCCGATGAGCGTCGCGATGATCGCGATCACGACCAGGAGTTCCACGAGCGTGAAGCCCTCCGGTGCGACCCGCATGCCCGCCGCGCTGCGAACTCTTTTCAAGCGATTCATAGTCAAAGACTCCTCGAGAAGAACCCCTACGCCTTGCGCCCTCGACACCAGCGATGACTCAACCCGCGAAGGATCGTGACCGTCGACGGACGCGACGCACGACCAACAGCCCCACACCAATAGCCACGGCCGCGAACGATGCCGGCTCCGGCACGGCAGCCACGGACCCAGCTGCGCCGACTCCGTTGTTGTAGTTCCCGGTGTCGTAGAGGCCGGTGCCGAAGAACTCGGCGGCGTCTTGAATGTCCACGACGCCGTCGTAGTTGAAGTCGCCCTCCAGCCAGGACGATGGAAGCCCGGTGTCGTACTTGCCGAGCGTTAGGAAGTTGCCCGCGTCGAGGATGTCGACTTGCCAGTCGATGTTGGTGTCGCCCGGGGCGGCAAAGGCGAAACTCACCGAGCCGTTGCCGTTGTCGAGCCAGCCCACCGACCGCGGAACGCTTGCGGCCACAGCCGTCGCCGCCGCGGTCGAGGTAATACCGGTTGTACCCGTCCACGAACCATCCGCCCGGCCAGCGACGATCGCCGTCACGAGATCCACCGGGTTCAGGCCGGTGGCGACCGTGACGATACCCCTACCCACATCAACCTTGCCCCCTTCGGCGGCGGCCGGCAGGGCATTGACGACCACGTTGCCCTTCGAGGGCAGATCCGTGATCCAGACGTTCGGGCCGGTCGTCTGAAGGCCCCACTGAACGTGACGGGTGGGATCGCTGCTCGTCGCCAGGCTGACCGAGAACGCACCAGTTCCCGTGATCGGCACCACCGACTGCGTGACAGAGCTGAAATCGGCGCTGAAGTCCCGCACGAAAGCGTTCACGGTCCAGTTACCAGAGCCGCTCAACAGCGAGTAACTGGGCACGGTGCCGCTGAACTTCACGGTCTTGCCGGCGAGAGTGCCATCGGCCTGGCCGTAGACGTTGGCCTCCATGATCTTGTTGCCCGCGGCACCGGGCTCGCCGCTGGGCGTGTACCAGAAGGAACTGGTGTCGGTGACAAAGCACGGCGCGAGCGTCACGCTCGTGCCACTGGTGAAGTCGGCCCGAAGATCGGGCACGGCCCACTGACTGCCGAACTGAAAGGCCCCGCCGGCGGACGGCAGGTCGGACACGTTCATGAAGCCGTTCGTCATGGTCCCAGAGTCCACCGTCAACTGCACGACCGACTTGATCGCCAGCGACTGCAGGCTGACAGTCTGCGCGACATCGCTTCGCAGCGTCATCGCTCCGCCCACGTCCACGGTGACATTCGCCATACTCGTTGGATCCGCCGCGGCGATCGCGAGTGTTCCACCATCGCTCACGGTCACCGGGCTGGCAGTCAGGCCCGCGGTGTTAGACACCCTCAGAGTCCCGCCATCGATGTTCGTGGGCCCCGTGTAGGGATTGGCGGCATCGAAGACCACCGTGCCGGAGCCTGTCTTCGTGACCACAATCGCGGCCGGGATCGACGGATATCCGGCCTGGGCCTGCGTGCGGGTCGTGCCCGATCCGACGTTGATGAGGATCACGCTCCCCCCGCTGGGCTGCGTGATCACTCGAAGCGACCCGTTCGCGACGGCGGCCGCTGGATTCGCATTCGTGCCGGACACCATGAAGCCCGACTGCACGCGGTAGCCCTGGTAAAAGAACGTGTCCAGCGACAGCGAGAAGTTACCCTGGCCAGTCAGGGGCTGGGACTGCGTGCCGACGAGATTGTAGTTGCTGTCGAAGAGCTTGATGAACGCCTGTGCCCTGAACTCAGAAGCCAGTGAATATGTGCTGACCGTACCGGAGAAGACTGCGGTGTCAGTCGCCACTGTCGACTCGACGTACGTGTTCGCCTCCATCCACTTATTGCCCCGCGGGCCGGCGCCACCGTTGTTGCGCCAGAATGCGTTGCCGGGATTATCCGCGTAGGCGTTGTAATTGGGGTACAGGTCGAGCACGTTGTCGGTGATGGTCGCGCCAGTGCCGCTTCCGTTCACCACCACGGTCTTGAGGTCGCTGACGCCCCATCCGCTGCCGAAGACATACGCTCCAGTCCCAGACGTCGGAGGTTCCGCGCTCCACACATTCATAAAGCCGTTCCAGTTGCCGGCAGTTGCCAGCGACGATGACACACTGGCGACCGCCAGCAACGCCCACACAAAACGAGTCCCACGCATGACTGCCTCCCTCTGAGAAGTTGATACCGACATGTGTTGATTTCTTGAACGCGTCGCTGACATCACGCCTCGACCGCCTGCGGTACCTGCATGTCCTGCTCCGCTCGCTGCATCGCCGGCGCGACCACCCTGCCCCCCTTGGCGGCCGGCGGAGCGGTCGTGCCATTCACCTCGAAGGTCGTGGCGATCGTCCGGCGGCAGGCGGCGTCGCGATGGCCGCTGGCGATCACGGTCGTCAGCCAGTGGGCCGCCTCGAGTCCGAGCGCTGATGCGTCTTGCGTCACGGCAGTGAGCCGGGGCCAGACGTGGAGACGGACATCGCTGTCATCCACGCCCACCAGCGACAGATCCCGGGGCACCAAGATGCCCCGTTCCTGTGCCCGCCGCATAATGCCGAGCGTGGTCATCGGGTTCGTGGCAAAGATCGCCGTCACCGGCTCAGACAGGCCGAGCATCGCGTCGAGCACCTGCTCGCCGGCGGAGAACCCAGAAGGCAGCTCCATCACGAGCGACGGGTCGAGCGCCAGGCCCGCTGCGGCGAGCGCGTCGGTGTACCCGCGGCGGCGGTCAGCGTGGTCGCTGTCGGCCACGTTGTGCATCGCCAGGCCGATGCGGCGATGGCCAAGGGCGATCAGGTGCTCCACGGCCCGGCGGCTGCTGGGATAGGAGTCGGCGCGGAGGAAGTTCACCTCCGGCTCCTCGAACCGCTCCGCAATCACAATGCTGGGAAACTTTTCTGCGGCAATGCTCGTGATCATCGCCCGGTTGTGGCGAAAGCAGCGAAGCACCACGCCGCGAATGCCCTTCCGCATGAAGAACTGCGTGTAGCTCTCGTCGGGCGACTTGTCGCGACGGATGCTGAGAAGTTTGAGATCGAAGTGATGCTCACCGAGGCCCCGCATGATGCCGCTCAGCAGCGCCGGCTCGAACGAACCATATTCGTTCCGCACTGGCTCGTCGGGATACGCCAGCGCGATCACGTTGGTGAGCTTGCGGCCGAACCGCGGCACGTAGCCAACCTCGTTGATCCGCGTGAGCACCCGCTCCCTGGTCGCATCCTCCACGTCGGGGTGGTTGTTGAGCACCCGCGACACCGTGGCCGGCGACAGATTCAGTTGCTT